>NZ_JBKOQN010000006.1:167448-355575 GCF_046764895.1 Nocardia sp. CWNU-33
CTACTTCAGGCCGGGATTCTCGGCGTACACCTCGCGCAGCACGGACAGATCGAACAGCTGGTCGGCCTTGATGTCGATCTTGGCGGTGCGCAGCGCGGCAATGTTCTGCTCGATCAGGTGATCGGTCATGCTCAGCAGCCCGTTGGCCGTCGTGTCCTGCGAAACCACCAGACCGTTCTGCGCGATCGCCTCCTTGGTCTGCTCGGCAAGATCGAGCTTCTGATCCTTGCCATACACCTCGACGGCCAGTCTGGCCGATTCCTCCGGGTTCCCGATGGCGTCCTTCCAGCCCTTGATCTCGGCGATCAGGAAAGCCTTGAGCTTGTCGCGCTCCTTGTCGATGGTGGACTGCTTGACCGTCAACGTCTCGGCGACCAGCGGCAGGTTGTAATCGGCGAACAAGAAGTGGTTGTTCTCGAATCCCTTGGCGGCCAAGGTGATCGGCTCGTTGGTCACATAGCTGACCCAGCCGTCGACCTCGCCGTTGGCCAGCGGGGTCGGATCGAATTGCGCGGGCACGATAGTGACATCGCTCGGCTTCATACCGTTGGCGGTCAGCAGCGCACCGAAGATGAGCTGGTTGGTGTCCTGCACACCGATCCTGCGACCCTTCATGTCCTGCGGCGTCTTGATCGGCTTCGCCGCGGAGCTGACGATCGCGAAGGGGTTCTTCTGATAGGTGGTCGCGACGATTTTCGCGGGCAGGCCCTCCAGGACCGCGGGTGCGGTGGTCTGCGGCGCCGAAAGGCCGAGCCACACTTTTCCGGTGTCGAGCCCGGCCTCCACTGAGGTGCTCGCAGCGCCGCCCGCGATCAAGTTGACCGACCCGAAACCGGCGTCCTTGTAATAGCCCTTCGAATCGGCGAAGTATTCACCGGCGAATTCGATGTTCTTCAACCAGGAGAGCTGGACCGCGACGGTGCCGTATTTGGAACCGTCGTCGATCGAGCCGCCCGATGAGCTGGTGGAATCGGAGCCACAGGCGGCCAGCAGCCCGGTGCCGCCCAGCACGGCTCCCGCCAGTGCGGAGTAGCGGAGGAACGAACGGCGGTCCAGGTGCTGCGGCCCGAACGAGGAGCGTTGCGCGGGTGTCATGCGCCGAATCTAGGTCGATTCCGTTTCGATTTCTTTACTTTGAGGTTCCGAGCGTTGATTTGCCCGAATTTGCGATCAACGGCGACCGGCTTCCGGCCCGAATCGGGCGAGCACGAGATTTTCGATCACGCCGACGATCGCGTACAGGATCACCGACACGATGGTGACGATGACGATCGACGCCCACAGCTTGTTGTACTGGAATGTCGGGATGGCGCGGATCAGGCTCGCGCCGAGACCGGTGCCGCTGCCGAGCCATTCACCCAGTAGCGCGCCGATCAGTGCGCCGGGCACCGAGATTCGGGCCGCGGCGAACACCGAGGGCAGCGCGGCCGGGACCGCGACCATCCGCAACCCGGTCCAGCGCGAGCCGCCGTAAGCGGTCACCAGGTCCATCGCATGCTGTGGCGCGTTGCGCAATCCCGCCATGATCATCACCAGCGCCGGAAAGAACACCACGATCGCGGCCATCACCGTGACACCGGCGAGCCCACGCCCGAACACCAGCACGATGATCGGGGTGAGCGCCACCAGCGGCACCGACCGCAGCAGCATCGCGACCGGCAGGAAGGTCTGCTCGACCGCCGCGAACGACACGAACAGCGCGGCGACCACCAGCGCCGCCCCCATCCCGAGCCCGAACCCGATGGCCGCATCACGCAGCGTGATCTGCAGATCGTCGAAGATCGCCTGCCGCGCCGTTCCCGCGTTATCCGAGGTGACGAGGTATTTCCAGATATCGCTCGGCGTCTTGCCGACCCGCGGCCCGACCTGCGGGAAGGCCTTCAGGAAGACATACCAGATGGCGAGCATCAACAGCAGCGAGGTGAACAGCGGGAACAGGAAGCGCCCGATCCGCCGCAGCACGTCGATGGTTCCCGCGGCAGCGCCCGGCCGCGCCGCGCGGGTGTCGGCGATGACCGCCGGGGCGGGGGTCACGCTCGGGTTCCGGTCGTCGGCTCGGTCGCTCACCGGGCCTCCTGTGTCGTCCACGGCGCGACCAGCCGGGCGGCCAACGCGACGATCGCGTAGCCGAGTCCGGCCAATGCCGCGGCCGCGAGTGCCATACCCCAGGTGCGCGGCACGTTGTAGGCGGTTTGGGCGGCGGTCAGCGCGACTCCGATGCCGCTGTCCACGCCACCGAGGTATTCACCGATGATCGCGCCGAGCACCGCGGAGGGCGCGGCGATCTTCAACGCCGCGAACGTATTCGGCAGCGCGGCGATCGCCTGCACCCGATACAACTGTTGCCAGCGCCCGCCGCCGTAGGCACGCACCAGGTCGAGGCTGGTCTGGTCGGCCGAGCGCAGACCCGTCACCGTTCCGACCATGGTGGTGAAGAAGCAATACATCGCGGCGAGGAACACCGTCGGGGTGCGACCACCGAAGACCACCAGGATGATCGGTCCGAGCGCGAGCAGCGGCGTGCAGTAGCTGAGGATGGCCAACTGGGTGGCCAGCGGTTCGATCGGCGGAATCAGCATGATCAGGATGGCCAGCCCGATGGCGAGCGCATTACCCCACACGAAGCCTTTCAGCGCACCCCATGCCGTGATCCGGAAGTTGGGGCCGTAGAGCGCCCAGCCGTCGTTGTACATGGTGTCCAGCACGTGCCACGGGCTCGGAATGGTGCCGCCCGCCACATCGAGCGCCGCGAGCAGCCACCAGATCGCGATCAGCCCGACGATGCCGAGCAGACCGCCCGCGCGTTTCATGCGACGCCGCCTTTACCCGACTTCCCGAACAACAGCTCCGAGAGATAGTCGTGCAATTTGTGGAACTCGGGGGTCCGCATCATCTCGGGGGTGCGCGGGCGCGGCAGATCGATTTCCACCAGCTCGAGCACACGACCCGGTCGCGGACTCATCACCGCGACCACATCGGAGAGGAATACCGCCTCCGCGATGCCGTGCGTGACCATCAGCGTCGTCGCGGGCTTCTCGGTCCAGATCCGCAGCAACTCCAGATTGAGGCGCTGCCTGGTCATGTCGTCCAGCGCGCCGAACGGCTCGTCCAGCAGCAGCACCGTCGGCTTCACCACCAGTGCCCTCGCAATCGAGACTCGTTGCCGCATACCGCCGGACAGCTGCGCGGGCTTGGCCTTCTCGAAACCGTCCAGCCCGACCAGCCGGACCAGGTCGGCGATCTGATCCGGATCGGGTTTGAGACCCGCGACCTGCAGGGGCAGCTTGATATTGGACTCCACCGAGCGCCACGGCAGCAGCGCCGAATCCTGGAAGGCGATGCCGAGCTCGTGGTGACCGCGCAACTCGGCGGGCGTCTCACCATCGATGAGCGCCTTGCCCGCCGTCGGCGTCTCCAATCCGGCCAGGATGCGCAACACCGTCGACTTGCCGCACCCTGACGGCCCGAGCAGCGAAAGAAACGCACCCTGCTCGGTATGCAGGTCCACCGAATCCAATGCGTGCACCGTGCGCCTACCGACGCGGAAGGTCTTCGTCAACCCGCTGATGTGGATGCCCGTCCCGCCGCTGGGCTCCTGCTCGCCGGTATCGCTCGCCGTGCTCATATAACAAACCCTAGGAGCAGGTCGTTGCACGGATATTGCGAATCGCCACCCCAGATTGCGCAATCGTTACGCGCGGCGCGTTCGGGCCGTTGTTCGTTCGAATCCGGCTGAACGGAATACCGCCGTGCGGATGAGAAACCGCCCGGCGACGGTTACACCGGTCGTGAACCCGATTTATGCGCTGCTCGACGCCAAGCTGCATATCGCAGGCTCGGAGATCCTGTGGCGCGAGGTGATCGGCAACGGCTTCGGTTTGGCCTCGGCGATCGGTGGCATGCGGCGGCGGGTCTGGGCCTGGCCCATCGGGATCGCGGGCAACACGCTGTTGTTCACGGTTTTCGTCGGCGGCATTTTCAACACACCCCAGCACTTGAATATGGCGGGCCAGGCCGGCCGCCAGCTGATGTTCGTCGCGGTCAGCGTCTACGGCTGGTGGAGCTGGTATCGCCATGCCCGCATCGAAACCGGGCTGGAGCATCGCGGCGTCGATCCGCGTTGGGCGAGCACGCGGGAGCGCTGGCTGCTCATCGCGGCCATGCTGATCGGCACCGCCGTCTTCGCGCAGCTCTTCGCCCTGATCGGCTCCTACGGGCCGTGGGCCGAAGCGTGGATCTTCACCGGCTCGGTGCTCGCCACCTACGGCATGGCCCGTGGCCTCGCCGAATTCTGGCTCATCTGGATCGCCGTCGACCTGGTCGGGGTGCCGCTGCTGCTGAAGGCCGGCTACTACCCGTCGGCCACGTTGTACCTGGTCTATGCGGGCTTCGTTGCCTGGGGCTTCGTCGTCTGGGCGCGAACGTTGCGTCCTGTCGTCGAGCCGACGCAGCAGCATGACGCGGTGCCGCTCACGCGTCTTCAGTAGCCGCAGGAGCTTCGCCGAACCCGCCGACAAATTTTCTTCTCCAACTCCGATGAGTCTGCACGCCGGCGCAGGTAAGTACTCGCGAAACCCCTTCGGAGGAGGAAATTCGCGATGGACATGACCGTCGGTCAGCGCTGGGTACTGGCGCTGACCTCGCTTTCCGCATTGATGATCACGCTCGATTCCCTGATCGTCACCACGGCGCTGCACGCGATCCAGCTCGATTTACACGCGTCGATCGCCGAGCTGGAATGGACGATGAATGCCTACACCCTGAGTTTCGCGGTGCTGCTGATGGCAGGCGCGGCGCTCGGCGACCGCTTGGGCCGCAGGCGGGTACTCGCGGCCGGCCTGATCGTATTCAGCGTGGCCTCTGCCGGCTGCGCGCTGGCACCGAGCCTGGGCTGGCTGATCGCCGCGCGAGCCGCGCAGGGCGCGGGCGCCGCAGCCGTGCTGCCGGTGGCCATGGCGTTGCTGTCGGCCACGTTCCAGCCGGAGCAGCGGACGCGGGCGCTCGGATTGTTTGCCGCCGTAACCGGATTGGCCACCCTCGGCGGCCCACTGGTCGGCGGAGCGGTGGTGCAGGGCTTGGCCTGGCAATGGATCTTCTGGCTGAACATCCCGATCGTTGCGGTGCTCGTCCCGCTGGTGCGCATGCGGCTTACCGAAAGTTTCGGCGCCGCACGCACAGTGGACTACCTCGGAATTGTACTGGTGAGCGTCGGCGCGCTCGGGTTGGTGTGGGGCCTGGTTCGGGGCAATGAGTCCGGTTGGGCCAGTGCCGAAGTAGTCGGCGCGTTCGTCGTCGGCGCGGTGGGGCTGTTCGGGTTCGTCCGCTGGGAGTTGCGCACCGGCACACCGCTGATGCCGATGCAGTTCTTCTCGTCCCGAGCCTTCTCCGCAGGAAATACGGTGGGATTCTTATTGTTTGCCACGGTCTTCAGTGGCGCGTTCTTCTTCGCCCAGTTCCTGCAGGTGGTTCAGCAACAGGGTCCGCTCGGTGCCGGCGTCCGGTTGGCGCCGTGGACGGTGACGCTGTTCCTCGTCGCGCCGGTGGCGGGCAAGCAGATCAACAGGTTCGGCGAACGCCCCCTCATCGTCACCGGATTGCTCATGCAGGGTGTCGGTTTCGGCTGGATCGCGCTCATCGCCGACCCCGATCTGCGCTATCCGGCCATGATCGCGCCGTTCGTGATCATGGGTATCGGCGTGTCCATGGCGATACCTGCGGCGCAGAGTGCGGTGCTGCGTGCCGTGCCGATGTCTGCGGTCGGGGCTGCGTCGGGCACCTTCAACACCCTGCGCCAACTCGGCGGCGCTTTCGGCATTGCCGTGCCCGCAGCGGTCTTTGCGGCAGCCGGCGGGTTCGGATCGGTGCAGGCATTCAGCGATGGATTCGCCGCGGCGATCGGAACGGCGGCGCTCCTCTCGCTCGCAGGTGCGGTGATCGGCCTGCTGATTCCCGGCGGTGCGCCGGTGGCAGCGGGTCTGGCCGAATCATCGAATTCGGTAGGCGCGCCGGCCGCCGCGGGTGGCCCGGTGTCCGCGAACTCGCCGGTCCCCGCTGATAGCACGGGGACCACCGCATGACCCACATCGACCGACGGGAACCGAGCTCCGGCTCGGTAGGTTGTGCACCTATGACGATCGGTGCGGATTTCGCGGCGCGGACGATGCCCTACCGCCCGGAGCTGCTGGCGCACTGCTATCGCATGCTCGGCTCGATCCACGACGCCGAGGATCTGGTGCAGGAAACCATGTTGCGCGCCTGGCGGGCCGCGGACCGCTTCGACGAACAGCGCGCCTCGATGCGCACCTGGCTGTACCGGATCGCGACAAATGCCTGCCTGACCGCGCTCGAGCAGCGCGGCAGGCGGGCACTGCCCACCGGGCTCGTCGGACCGAGTGCGCAGATGCCGAGCCGCCCCGAGAAGCACTCCGAGATCTCTTGGCTGGAGCCGATTCCCGATGCGCTGCTCGGCACGTCGGCCGACGACCCGGCGACCGTGGTGGCCGCACGCAGCGGCATCCGGCTCGCGTTCATCGCGGCTCTGCAGTATCTGCCTGCCCGGCAGCGTGCCGTACTGATCCTTCGTGACGTGCTCGCCTGGTCGGCGGCCGAGGTGGCCGACCTCCTCGAAACCTCCCCCGCCGCAGTCAACAGCGCGCTGCAACGCGCACACGCCCAACTCGACAAGGATGCCCCGATGCTCGATCGAATGTCGGAATCCCTGAGTCCGAACGAACGCGCGATGGTCGATCGCTACATGTCCACCTTCGGCAATGCCGACATGGACGAATTCGCCAAGCTATTGCGCGACGACGTGACGCTCGAAATGCCACCCGCCCTGGTCTGGTTCGCCGGCCGCACCCATGTCGTCGAGTTCTACGCCGCCAGGTGCGCAACGGACCCGACCCAATGGCGCGCCATCCCGACCGCAGCCAACACCCAACCCGCCATCGCCTACTACCTCCGCGACGAAACCGGTTGCTACCGTCCGCATTCCATCCACACCTTCACGCTGAAGGACTCGGTGATCCATCGAATCACCGTCTTCGTGGACCCAACCCTCTTCCCCCGCTTCGGGCTTCCCGCGGTCTACTGACCGCTGACGTCACCAATCGCAGCGGCGACACCGACGCAGCGCGCCCCGCCCGTGCGTTGTTCGCGCCGCAGACCCGAACACACGAAGCCCGGAAGCAGGGCGGGATTACGCGGCGTTCAGTGTCTGGTCAGAGGAGCCGGAGGTGGGCCGGACTGTCCGTGCGTTCTCCGGCGATCTGGAGCGTGTCCTCGGTCGATCGCGGGCGAAGCCCGACGAGTAGACAGGGTGCGGGACAAGCGAATTCCCCACCCGCAGCCGATGCCCACAAATCGCCACTATGGTCGGATCTATGGATGACGAAGTATCAGTGCGACTCGGGACCGCCGCCGACGCACGACGACACTTCGACGCGATCTGCCAGCTCTACGACGCCGCGTTCTCGCAACCGCCGTTCGTATGGCCGGACACCGAGTCGCAGCACCACCGGGAACTACTGACCGGCATGATCGGGTCACCGAACTTCGGGATCGCGGTAGCCACCGACGCCGCGGACGCCCTGATCGGATTCGTCTACGGGACAACGCTATCGACCACCACCGGATGGTGGAAGGGATTCCAGCAGCCAGTACCCGCCGAGGTGACGACCGAGTGGCCCGCCCGCACCTTCGCCGTCATAGACCTCGCCGCCGACGCCGCAGCGCGAGGGCACGGTATCGGACGCCGCCTGCTCGACACCCTGCTCGGCAGCCGTACCGAGGAACGCGCGACGCTGGCGGTACAACCGCAGGCCGATGCCAGCCACGCCTTCTACCGAGCGATCGGCGGATGGCACCTGATCGGACGCCAGGACACACCCGGAATGCTGTCTCCCGAATTCGATATCTACATCTGGGAATTGGACAGGCCGTAGTCGTTCATCAGGTCATCCAAATGGCGGACACACAACGCGTCCGCCCACGGCGTCAGATCCGCCCGCGCGCCCGCGATGATCCCCGACAGCCGGTCCGAGCGGCACGACGCTGCCAGCACGGCCGCTTCCCCGATCACCTGCGCCGCCTCATCGATCTCGCGTCCCTCGACGGCTGGCGGTCGTCGGCTGGCACAAGCCGTGCGACGCCCACAGGCCGGCCGCGTCTCGCCGACAGCCTGAACCATCGCACGGTTCGGGTCGCCGTCGACGCCGACCTCGAGGAACACGTCGACGCCACCTCCGACGAGGTGGACTAGGGGACCTTCTTCGATTGCCACGTGCGCAGACCAGCTACGCAGACCGACAGGTTTGGTTTACCAGCCACCGCGCCCGCTGAGCATCAGCTCAATCTCAACAACCCGCCGCTCCAACCGCGCCGAATGAATACCATCGGCAGCCGTCCGAGCCGCCCTGATCGTCTCCTGCGCCGCGTCGAAATCCCGGTTCCGCGCATACGACTCCGCCAACCAAGTCTGATAGAGCGCGACCTCCCGCGCTCTATCCTTCGGATAGCTGTCGATCGCCTGCTGCAGCAGTGGCCGGGCGCGCGACGGATCGCCAAGTTCAACGAAGCACCGCCCCGCCATCACATTGATTTCGGCCCGGTCCACCCAGTACACCCATTCAGGTTCCTCAACGCCAGCTATCCGACCCTCGTAGGTGTCGTCCACGATGTCGAGGGCACGCATCGCCCCGTCACGGTCACGGGCGCGCGCCGCGGCCCACGCCATTCGCTCGGTCAGCAGCGCGGCCACCACCGGCGTCGCCCCGTGCGCTCCTCTGACCGCGGTCCGGGCAAGAAGGACTGCGTCATCCGGCTGTCCGACGTTCGCGATCTGATAGCTCAAACTCGAGAGCAGTTGTCCGGTGAGTACGCGATCCCCTGCCTGACTGGCCGCTTTCGCTCCGTCCAAGTAGGTGTGTTGAGCGCGCCCGTAGTACCCGGCATCGCTGGCGACCCAGCCGACGAGCTGTGACAGCTCACCAGCCGCTATCAGGAGGCGACGGCCGATGTCGTCGGTATAGCTGCATTCGTTGATGACCGTTCGGAGGTCTTCGAGTTCCTTGATGACGAGCGGAAACAGGTCCCTGCCGCCGACCGTGTCGTCGAGATGGCGAAGGTCGATGACGCGCTGCTCAACGTCGTCCGCGAGCGAACGCCCAACCCGGTGCCCTGCCGCTGAGTGAGTGACCGGGGCGGAATCGGACACCAGCCACTCATGAGCCAGACGGATCGGGTCATCCGGCGGTGCCATCAAGGCTGATATGGGGATGTTCAACGCCCGCGAGTAAGCAACGATGTGCTCCGGCTTCACGTCCCGCTGATCATTCTCCAGCATCCCAAGCATCGATTTGGAGAAGTGAGTCCTGGCCGCGACAGCCGACAGGCTGACCCCTTGCGATTCGCGGGCCAGCCGAAGCAGAGAGCCGGGGTTATCCATGGATCTGCGGTACCGATCTGTGGACGTTTGTGGACGCTGAACTTGTTCTGTGTCAAGCCTTCTGGCACGAGACTACTACTCAGTGCACGTCAGCGGCGTTTCGCTCGAGGATCCCGACGCCGTGCACTGCGCCCGCAGCCTCGGTGTCGGCCAATTCCCGTGCCCAACATCGGGCACGCCGACGTTTGAGGCCGGGCGCGCCCATAGCCGTCGAAACACGGGAGGTCGGCCGATGCCGAGCCAAGAACTGCCGAAACGCGCCGGGTTTGTCGGGCCGCATGGGCCGGTCCGTTGCGATGTGCCGACTTATGTGATCGGGCAATACCTCGAGGCCCTCCAGGCATGGGTGCCCCCTGTACGGCCCGGTGGCGGGGTGTCAGGTCCTCCGCCATCGGTGCCAGCGACGCCGACCGGGGCGGTGCAATGAACCTTGTCTGTCGAACTCATCGAACCCGTTGCGGACGGCTCACGCGAATGGGAGCCCGGCACACTGCCTCAACATGCCGATGTCCCGGTCTCAGCCACCGACCTCAGCACCGACCGCGACCCAAGGGATTGAACTCAACGGAGCACATACCTTTTGGGGATACCCCGATGTCCCGTTGCATCTTCTATCGGCGGGTGTGTGACCTGCCCGCGACCGTCGACCCACCGAGCTTGGGTCGCATCATCATGAAAGCCACACACGTCGGAGGGCTCACGATGCCCGCACCACTGGGCCAATCGGTCAAACACGACATGGGTCGACGCGGAGCCGCTATCGGCCCGATCCTGTCGCACCCACGGTCGAACAGATGGACCTTCTTGATCCGACCCGACATACCCGACGATGTGCCGCTCTTCGCTGATCTGTTCCGCCACAACGTATCTGTCATCCGCGACGGCGGAACAGTGGCGCTACCGTCACCGACTACGCAATCCGGAGCCATCAGGCAATGGATCGAACCACCACATGACACCTTCCGCCCCTCCGGCCTTCTCGTCATCGAATCGGTTCGTGCGTGCGTGGGACCGGGCCGGGTGCGGGCGGTGTCGTATGCCTGAATGCGGTTGCGGCCCGTGGGTCAGCCTGTCCCATTGCGGCGGAAATGGTTTCAGCGCAGACGGCGCACTGATCAAGGTGATATGCCCCCAGCACTCGTGCCGAAAATGGGTGTCGCTGCTCGATGGCCGCATCGAGATGCACACCGGTGGCGATCCGCTGCAACGGTGCCGATGGACAGATGTCCGGGTGAAAGATGACCGTGAGGTGTTAGGGATCGCATGGCCGGATAGTGCCCACCGCCGACCTGCACAGGCATCCACCGAACCAGGCGTGACCGTCGACCTGTCGAACAGCGAACCCCATGACTGCTAAAGCGATCGGGCTGTTAGTTCTCGATGTCAGCGGCCCGCACCTGTTGCGAGACGGACGGGTCATCACCGATTTGGCCAACCAGCGCGGCTACACCCTGGCCGGGCTGGTCACCATCGCTCACGACACATTCATGCCGACGACACTTATCGTCGCGACAGCGTGCCGCAACGGTGCGTCGACGATCATCGCGCCGAGCGTCGACCACATCAAGCACAACGCCCGCGCCATCGCCATAGCGTGCGACCTCATCACCCCGACCCACCGCATCCCCTGCACATCCCCTGACCGACGAGGAGGCATGTCATGAGCACACCAGATGGCGAATACAAAGCTGCCCTCAGAGAGTTCCGGCGCGCCTCGGATGCGTTTCATGACGGGGGCCTTCCCCCGACCGGTCCACTCGCGTATGCGTACAACGCGGCTGCGGCACGCCTGAAAGGGGTGGCGTCTCACCGCTGCGACACCGACGAGCCGACTAGATTCGATGCGCCATGACATCGGATAGCCAGGACGAGGGGAAGCCAGTGGACGACGATCAGATCGGTTTCGATATCGAATTCGACGAAAGAACCGAAGCGTTTTTGGATTGGGTTGCTCCAGAACGCATGGAATCGGAAGTGCAAGCTTTCCTCGCTAGGGTCGCTCCAGATTTGAGCGATGATTCGCAGTGGTGGAAGCCGCCGCTGTCGACTCAAATCATGGAGACGTCGGCGCAGTTGTTCAGTGACTGGGCTGGATTTCTCGCACCCGAAAATCGTGAACTCGCTGATGGCTTGATTCGGTTTCTTGGGGAATGCTGCATACGGCGACGTGCCGGTATGACATGGACGAACAGTCCTGGGTCAGGCGCACCGTTGTATACCGATTTCGGCCCCGCAGCACACTTCGCTGACAGCGGCCTTGGCTGCGAGCTGATGCCGCTGGCGAGTGAATTGTTCGAGGAGCACTTCGGCCCCAAGGGAGTCGAATACAGCATCCGCATGGCAGGAAAGCCTGCCTGACTAAGAGGCAAAAACGGGGGGCGTTGTGCCCGACGAATACGACGATTTCCGTCGAAGACTGTCCAACTATGAAAAGGGCCTATACTTCGAGCTTGGCCGGGCACATGAGCGGGGCGAAACCCGTGACCGAGGGTGGGTTCGCCAATTCACACTCAAGATTGGCAAAAACATTCGTGTGCCGGATTCGGCACGGACTGAGGGGAAGGGCACTCGAGGTACAGAGCGCAAATCGGGCCGGGTCAACGAACGGGAAACGCTGAGGCAACTAAAGACTGAACGGGAATTACTTGTTTCCGGCCAGTTGACGCGTAGTCAGTGGGAGACCGTTGCTGGCGAGAAGATGCCGCGCGCTGTCCTCAGTTATATGCAGCAGATGGGTCGAGACTTCCCAGGCCGGTTTCAGCACGAGATCGTTTCCCGCGCCGATGCATTGCGGGCAATACAGCTCGACCAATCCCTGGCGGGTAGGCAACTCGAATTAGTCCGACCATATGAGTTGCAACGGGCCGAGCGTGCTCGTCAACGGCTAGAGAAGATACGTGAAATTGTTCGGGTGCGTGACGAGAAGGCCCGCGAGAGAGCCGAGAAATTCCAGCGCATGCAGCAGTTCCGTGAAGCTGCCGCACGCGGTAGGGCGGATGCCACTGAGCGGGCTGAGCGCGACCGACAAGTGCGAGAGCAGGCCACGCATGCCAAGGCGCGGGACGTGCCGGAAACCGAACGTGCACGGGTTGAACGCGAGGCTGCTGAACGGGCGGCGCGTGAATTCCCGGTACCCAGCCAGCTCTTCGGGCGGGAATCCACCGACGGCGGGGAAGGTGTACACGACAAGGCACGGGCTGAACGTGAGGCGGCCGAGAAGGCTCGGGAGCAACCCGACCGGGCACGGGAGGCAGCCGAAGCAGCGGAGCGGGTCCGTCTACACCGAGAAGGCTTTGCGGCGCAACGCGAACGTGCCGAGCGAGCGGGCATCTTGGATTCGGTACGCGTTGTGCAACTCCAGTGGAATCAGCCGGGGGAACAGCGTCAGCCGGAATCGCTGGATCGGGCAGTAGCCGACGGCAATCGTCATCACAACGAAGCCAGGGAACGCGAACGTGTCAAGGAGCGAGAACGTCGGCGCACCCTTGGACGCGAACCTGGCTAGAAGGGTTGGTGTTGCCCCCTGAGACGGCGAAGCCCCCTAAAGCATCGCTGACCACCTGCCGCAGTGGTCCCCGCAGCGTCGAAAGCCGCACGCTTTCTCGGGATTACCTCCGCCGCAGATGCCAGGAGGAGTGCGGATTCCGACAGGGGGTGCGGTTGCCAGTGATCGGGATGGTGCGCGGCGGCGTCGACGAAGAGCTCACCGAGAACGGCGGCGACATTGGCCGAGCGGTCGAAGTGGTAGCCGAGTTCACCGGCGTGGCCTGCGAACATGTACCAACAGCCCGGGGACCGTGTGGCCGCCGAGGCTGTGCCGAAGAAATCGAAAGCCGTCCAGAACCGCGCTACACGACGTCCACCCGCACGCCTGCGGCGCGGATCGTCGCGATGGCCGCGGGATCGGCATCGGAATCCGTGACGAGCACGTCGATCTGCTCGATGCCACAGATCCGGGCCAGCGCGGATCGTTCCAGCTTGTCGGCGGTGGCAACCACCATGACGTAGCCGGAACGGCGCACCATCTCGGTCGTCACCCCGGCCTCGTCGATATGCCGGCACTGCGCGCCACCCTCGGCGGAGATCGCATTCACCCCGAGGATCAGCGCATCCAAGCGCAGCTCGGCCAGGGCGCGCTCGGCCAGCGGCCCGTGCAGCTCATAGGACTCCCGGCGCGCCACCCCACCGAGGCAGATGGTGCGCAGATGCGGACGCAGCACCATCTCGCCGGCGATGTTCAATGCGTTGGTGACGATCGTGAGCTGATCGCCGCCGGCATTCGCCAGATCGGCGCGCCCCGCCAACGCCCGCGCCACCGCCGTGGTGGTGGTGCCGCCGTTCATCCCGACCACCGCGCTCGGATTGACAAGTGTCGCAGCATGTTCGGCGATCCGCTGCTTGGCCTCGCCGCCGGTCTGCCGATAGCGGGCGGGCAGATCGTAGGCAACGGTGGTCGCGACGACCCCACCATGCGTCCTGGTGGCCAGCTGCTGTTCGGCGAGCGCGGTGAAGTCGCGGCGCACCGTCGCCGGTGATACGCCGAGACGTTCGGCGGCTTCCTCCACCGAAAGCCGCCCCGAGTCGGCGAGCAGCTCGAGCAGCCGATTCCACCGCTGCGGCCGATCAGTCGGTCCGGTCATCTCACCCGATCCCAGTCGAGCGGACGACCTGCTGTTTTTCCAGGCACGCGAACAATATGACCACAGGCACGCTGCCGACCGTAGAGATTCCGGACGGCTATTGCCAAGCCTGGTGACAACCGCTCGGCCACTCTCATCCCTTTCCCGGCGTGGCCCGCAGCCCGTCCAGCACGATCTCCACCACCCGATGGACGGCCTCGGCATACGACTCGTTCGATCGGGTGTAGATCTGCAACGTCATCAGTGCGGCCACGTCCTCAGTCCGAATATCCGCGCGCACGGCTCCGGATGCCTTGGCCTGCTCGGTCATTCGCTCGACGA
Organism: Nocardia sp. CWNU-33; assembly: GCF_046764895.1. NCBI lineage: Bacteria > Bacillati > Actinomycetota > Actinomycetes > Mycobacteriales > Nocardiaceae > Nocardia > Nocardia sp. CWNU-33. The sequence continues at coordinate 181,855 of NZ_JBKOQN010000006.1, forward strand.
GGTCGACGACCTTGCCACGCACTTCGCGCAGCCTCGGGTCGGCCTGGATCTGCGCGTGCAGCGCCGGCTCGATGGCCGCGGCAAGTCCGCCCACCTTTCGTTCGGCGCATTCGTGCAGGAATCGGCGCAGTGCGGGCCACGCGTCGACCTCCTCCTGCCAGGAAGTGGCGGCGGTCTGCGCCAGGTCGGCGAGGTAGGAGTGGGCAGTCGCGGCAATCAGCGCGTCGCGGTCGGGGAAGTGTCGATACAGCGTGCCGACGCCGACGCCCGCGCGGTCGGCGATCTCTTTCATGGATACGTCGATGCCTTGTTCACGGAATGTCACCAGGGTCGCCGCGATGATCTGTTCGCGATTGTTCCTGGCATCTGCCCTCTTCGCCGGGGTCGTGGCACTCACCTCCCACATTAAGTGGACGAAATCCTTCCGCTTACCGTACCCTCTTCTAAACGGACGAAATTCGTCCACTTATGCGGAAGGCGTTGCCATGAACAAGACGGTTCTGATCTCGGGCGCAGGGATCGGCGGCTCGACGCTCGCGTTCTGGCTGGCCCGCCGGGGCTTCGAGGTCACGGTGGTCGAACGGGCCGCGGGAGCGCGCTCCAGCGGCAATCCCGTCGATGTCAAAGGGCCCGCGGTCGACGTGGTCGAGCAGATGGGTGTCATGCCGCAACTGCGCGCGGCCGGGTCCGATGTCTCCCGGATGAGCTTTGTCGACGGCCGCGGCAGGCAGGTTGCGTACGTCGACCTGAAGGCCTTCCAGGGCTCGGCCGGTGCGCGCGAAGTCGAGGTGCCCAGGGCCGATCTCGCGAATATCCTGCTCGACGCAGGCCGCGAGCAGTACGAGTTCCTGTGGAACGACACGATTACCGATCTCGCCCAAGACCCCGCCGGAGTGGACGTCACCTTCGCCGCCGCGCCGCCGCGCCGATTCGACCTCGTCATCGGCGCAGACGGACTGCATTCCGCGGTGCGGCGCTTGGCCTTCGGTGAGGAGACCGCATTCCTCACGCACCAGGGGATCTACGTCGCGACACTGCGGATCGCCGAACCCTTCGGCAGCGACAAGGAAGTCCTCATCTACAACACCCCGGGGCGGGCGCTGGCGGTGCATCCGACGCGCGGCCGGGCGGTTGCCGCATTCATGTTCCGCCACCAGGGCATTCCCGGCTACGACCACCGCGACACCGAGCAGCACAAGCTGACGCTCATCGAAGCGTTCACCGATCAGGGCTGGCGAGTGCCCGAACTGCTGGACCGGGTCCGCGACACCGACGACCTGTTCTTCGACTCCGTCAGCAAGGGCGAGCTGCCGCAATGGTCCGACGGCCGTATCGCGCTGCTCGGCGACGCCGCCTCCTGTGTATCGCTGTTCGGCGACGGCACCACGCTCGCCATCGCCGGTGCCTACACCTTGGCGGAAGCACTCACGGCCGATCCTGATAATCACGAAGCGGCATTCCGGAACTACGAGCGGCAGCACCGAATGTTGGTGGAGCCCAAGCTCAATGGCGTCACTGCCGCCGCGGCCCTACTGATCCCCGCGACCAGAGCCGGGATCGCGATCCGCAATGCGGCCACTCGGGTGGTGCCCGCGGTCACCGCGGTCCGCGGTCTACTGCGACCGGCGGCGTGACGGGACCGGCGCGGCCATCAGCCGTGCCTCTCGGAGGCTCCCGCCAACGGGATCGTCAGGAACGATGCGGGCGTTCGAGTTTCTCTGAATGCCGTAGATGCAAGTCCGGAATTGACGAAATACGCTATCTCATCGCATATCTCATCTAGTGAGACTTCCCCGGGCAGTGTGTGTTGCACCGATTCCTGCGCAAGCGAGTTCACCGCGCCGATCACCGCGAGCGCGAACAGATCGAAACGCCGCGACTTGGTTTCGCCTCGTTCGACCGCGCGTTCCGCTTCGCTGATCAGCAGCGCAGAAAGCAGGCGTCGCTGCCGCCTGCGCCAATCCTCCACGGCTGGACTGACTCCGACCACCTCGACGTAACAGACCCGCGCAGAGCGCTGATCGTGGCAGGTCACTTCCAGGTAGGCACGGATACCGTCGACAATCCTTTTCGAGAGCGGCTCGCGCTGCGTCTTTTCCAATACTTCCAATACTCGCTCGACCGCATGCGAGGTAATGCGATTGACCAGCGCGATCAACAAAGCTTCGCGGCTACCCATATCTTCGTAGAAGCTGCGGGTGGAAACGTTGGCAGTGGTGCACAACCGCTCGATCGAGGTGGCGGCATAACCCTGGGTGCCGTACAACTCCAGCGCGGCATCGACGAGCCGCTGCCGCCGCTGCGCTACCCGCTGCTCCTTGGACAAGCCGCCGTAACTGCGACCGTCTCTTTGCTCGTCATCCTGCCGTGCCACGCTTCGATGCTACCGGGCGGGCGCGACCGAACCGCGGCGCGGAGATCCGGATGACCGGGTCGACGCCGAGGGGTGCAGACCGGCTACCGCTGCTGCCCGATGGCCTGCCCGACAAGGGCTTGGGCCATGGGCCGCAACAGATCTGAGAGCCCCTGCGCGAACTGCGGCTCGGTCACGGCGCTGACGGGGCTCGTGATCGTGCACCTGGCTGGAGCGCCCACGCCGTCGAGCCGTTCCCGCAGCCAGTAGAACGCACCCGAGCAGGTGCGAGACGACCCCCGAGATATGTTCGGCCACGAATTCCCGGACGTAGGTGACACTCGGCGCGCCCTCGCGGCAGTACTTCTCATGGCCTCCTCCGGCGCGGGCTTTTTGAACACCAGCTCTTTTCGACACGTTTTATCGACACCTCATCGGCGACCCCGTCCTGCCGATTCGTGTCAGTTTCCGGAGTCGCCTTCAGTGATTTTCGAAGTCATGTTCAGTGGCCTGCGGTGCCCACGTAGTTGGTCGCCCAGTCGACGGTCCTCATCGAGCAGTCCCGTGAGGTGTTCGGGCGTCAGCGGGGTTATCGGAAGGCCGCGGGTGCGAGCCCTCTTGCTGACGGCTTGACCGGTGAGGCCGAGCGGTTGACCGATTTGATCCCACGGCACCGGCCGCCCAGGCTCGATCGTCCAGTCTCGTCGAAGCCGCTCGCGTCGCCGTGCCGAGACGATGTGGCGGTCGATCATGGAATCGACTGCGTTGGCGATGCTCGCCAACACGTCGAGTGCCGCCAGGTCTGGATCGGCGATAGGGGGTTCGTCGAGGGCGCGTGGTGCGTGGTCGATGAGGCCGACGATCAGGGGCGACCCCTCCCACTCAGGGCCAGTCCTCGGTGATGGGATACATGTCGGCGTAGGGATCGGGTTCGCCGGTCTGCGGGTCCAGGCCGGCCAGAAGCCGTCGACGTTGCTCGCGCCAGCTGACGAAGGTGTCTGTCCGGTTCCAGAGCGACGCATCGCCCAGTGGGCAGGCATCGAACCGTCCCAGCATCATTCGGGTGATGAACTGGACCATGCCGCACTCGAACAGGGCCCACGGCGACTCGTCCCACGAGAAGTGCCGCCGCCGGGCTACGACTGGCCACTTGTCCGGTTCGGGGTCGTTCATGAGCCAAGCCATCTCGTTGGCATTCATTCCTGAGCCCCAGGGCAGCACGGCATCAGCACCCAGCGTCACGCCAGAGACACCTTCATCGCTGTCCCAGAGCCTGCGCAAACCGGTCGTATGGCTGCCGATGTGAGTCCCCTCCCACCCACGCACGTCACTCGGCAATGGAGGCAGAATGACGAGCTCTCCGATGTCGCCTACGCCGTAGGTGTCCAGCAGTGCCTTGTAGTCGCTCGGAAGCCTGGTGCCGAGCAAAGCTTCGGCTGCCGTCCAGTCGATCCGCTCGCCGCCCGCAAAATCTGCTGGTACAAGATCGAGCAATACGGCTACATCGGGATGAACGCCCATGGTGGATCCTCTCGTAGTCAGCGACAAGCCACGTTAGTTGTGCTCGCTTCGGTGGCGCTTCTCATTGGTGATGAGGCGGCTCCGGGCTGGCGATGGTGTAGTCGCGGGGTTCGGGAGCATCTCCGCGTCGGATCACGGTTGTCGGGAAACGATTCTCGACACCTGCAGCTCGATTCGGGGCGCGGGGAGTAAATCCGCTGAATCCGGCGCTAGGGCGCGGCGGTGGCCTGTCAGCAACACGCGAGCCAAGTTACCGCACATAGTTTCGCGAGTCACCCGGCGCGAGAGGTACTTTGGCCCAGTTCGGCCTGGAATTTACATACTGTGCAGCTATGTGCGGTAACTCGCTAGCGCCGGATTCGGCGGAGATGTTCCGCGACCCCCGGATCTTCAGGACCGAAGCACTAGCCGTGGTAGCCTGTCGTCCTATATAGTCGAATTCGATCAATCGAGTTCGACCAAAGGAGGAGCATGCCACCCAGGCCACTGTTCAGTCCTCCCGCCCTGGCTGTGCTGGGGCTCCTGGCGGAAAGCGCGCGACACCCGTATGAGATGCGAACCCTGTTGCGCGAGCGCGGGCTCGACCGCGCCCTCAAGCTCAAGCACGCGACGCTCTACGACCTGCTGCCCCGGCTGACGGCGGCCGGACTGGTCGAGCAGGACGACCCGGCGCGCGCCGGAAACCGTCCGGAGCGGACGGTCTACCGCATCACCCCGGCTGGGATCACCTCGCTGAAGACCTGGTTACGGGAGTTGCTCAGCGATCCCGCGCACGACGCGGCCGCCTTCGCCACCGCGCTGTCGTTCATGTTCGCGCTGCCCGGAAATGAAGTGGCAGAACTGGTCTCACACCGCGCCGAGCGCATCCACGTCACCCTCGAGGAGGTAGAGGCCGGGCTCGCCGCCGCACCGAACGTCGAGCCGGTGTTCCTCACCGATCACGTCTACGCCCAAGTACTACGCCGCGCGGAGCGCGATTGGCTGCTCGCCTTCGCAGCCGACGTCCGTCAGGGCGCATTGACCTGGCCTCTCGCCGATGAGGAGTACTCCGATGGCCATTCATGACGTCAACCGACAGCTGGCCCGCACGATCAATGTGTGCCCGAACCTCACGTCCCCCTTGGAGTCCGGCTACACCGTCGAACTGACCGCACACGAATTCGACCTCTTCGCGCGGGCGGGGTTCTCCGCGGTCCGGTTGGGTGTGTACTGGGCGGCGCACTGCGGCGACGCACCCGACTTCCGTATCGCACCACAGGCTGTGGACCGCGTTCACACCTACCTGGACCTGGCGGCCGAGCGCGACCTCGCGGTGGTGCTCACCAATTTCCTCGACCCGGACCTGACCGCGAACCCACCGCAGCACCTGCCGCGCCTGCTGTCGATCACCGACCAGGTCGCGACCGCGTTCGCCGACCGCCCGCGGTCGGTCGTGCTGGAGCCGTTCACCGAACCGCGCGACGCCCTCGACCCGCTGTGGAACGACACCCTGCGCGAGCTACTGACCGTGATCCGAAAGGCCGACACCGAGCGCGCCGTCATCTTCGGCCCCGCCGCCTACAACAACATTCGCATGCTGCCGCAACTCTCGCTGCCCGACGACCCCAACCTGATCGTCACCATCCATCAGTACTGGCCGATCACCTTCACCATGCAGGGCGAGCAATGGCTGGGCACCGACACCCCGTTCGGCGATCCGCGCTCGTGGCTCGGCACCACCTGGACCGGAACCGACCAGCAGCGCGGCGAATTGGCCGCGGGCTACGCGAGCCTGGCCGCCTGGGCCGAAGCCAACCACCGCCCTGTATTCGTCGGCGAGTTCGGCACCACCGCCAAAGCCGACCCGGCCAGCCGCGACTGCTGGACCGAGTTCAACAGGAGGCAGGCCGAGGAGCACGGGTTCTCCTGGGGCTGCTGGTCTTTCGCGCCCACCTTCGCCCTCTACGACCTTGAATCCCAGACCTGGAATCAGCCACTGCTACGCGCGCTGATGGACTGACAAGGTCTCGCCGATGCAGTCCTTCAGCTTGCGTCAGCGTTTCTATGTGCTGCTTACCGATGGCGTGTTGGACACAAGACCGAGCGCGACTACAAGCGGTTGTGCGAGTACGTCGGGATGGCGCGGCGCTCGGGACGGATCGGCTGGAGCACGATCCGTGACGACACCCAGATCGCGGTGGATGTGCCGCTCGCTTACGCCGGGCCGGCGGACTTCTGGACAGGGGTCGCCGCGGCTGCTGAGGACTACCGGGTGGATCGGCAGGACGGGCGGCCGATCCGGCTGGAGTTGTGGTGCGAGACGGCGGGGATGGCGCCCAGCCGGCCAGGATCGGCGCCGACTACGGCATCGCCTGCTACTCCGGCGGCGGGTTCGACGGCCTGGCCAGCAAGCACGATCACAAAGTCGTACAACTTCCCGTACGAGTGTGACGTACGATATGTTGTACGACTTTTTTTCAGGAGGTGGAGATGTCCGCGCTACCGATTTCGAAGGTTCGCCAAAACCTATTCGGACTGGTCCAGCAGGTCAACGACGATCATGATCCGTTGACAGTGGTCACCAAGTCCGGCGAGAACGCCGTGCTGGTCGCCGAGTCCGATTGGAACTCGCTGATGGAGACGCTGTACGTGCTCCAGACCCACGGAGGCGTGGAACTGCTGAAGTCCGCGCAAGACGCCCGCGACGGCCGCACCCAAACTCACGCCCTCATCGATCCCGATGAAGAAACGGAGAACGTAGCCACCGCCGAAATGACGGGCGTGCCGTATCCGAGCGCAGCGAAGGTGCGCGCACTGGTCGAGCGGCTGCGGGCCAGTAGAGATGCCGAGATCCGCCAGAAGCTGCTCGACGAGTTGTTGGAGCTCGACGATTTGGCGGGGCGGCCCACCGTCGGTGTCGCATGGCCCTCGGTGCCGATGCATGCGCGGCCGCCGGGGGAGCGAAGTGCCTGATCGGAAAGTGACATTCACCGACCAGGGGTGGCGCAGCTATTCGGCGTGGCCGGCTCGGGACCGTGCGGTGCTGAAGGCGGCGAACAAGATGATCGAGGCCGCGCTGCTCGACCCTTTCGCGGGGATAGGTAAGCCCGAGCCTTTGCGCCATCAGCTGGCAGGGCACTGGTCGCGGCGGATCACCCAAGAGCATCGACTGATCTACTACGTCACCGACACAGAGGTAGTGGTCGTACAGGTAGGTGGGCACTACGACGACTGACCGGTACCGCCTGCCTACTGCATCACGGGGCGGCGTGGCTCCGGGCGCGCCACATTGCTCGGGTGCCATCGTCGAGATGCAGGATGACCGCTCACGTCGAGGCGGTCATCTCAGGGTCGATCCTCGTGAGCATGTCGGCGAGCCGGCCCGCACCCCGATGCTCAGCGGGCATCGCTGCCACACCCTGCTCCGCCTCGGTGACGGCGTCGCGGCCGCGGCCGAGCAAGGCCAGCACGATGCCACGCTGCACAGCCCAGAACCCTGCGGTGTACCAGTAGCCGTATGCACCCGGACAGCTCGCCACCGACGCCGAATCGCCGCGACCGAGTGCATCCGGCCGCGGCGATTCGTGGTGCGATCCGCTACTTGACGCTGCCCGCGGTCAGGCCCGCCACCAGCCGCTTCTCGATGAACGCGAACAAGATGACCACCGGAATGATGCCGACGGTCGAGATGGAGAAGACGTACTGCCATGCGGTGTCGTACTGCCCCACGAACTTCGTCAGCGCCACCGACAGCGGCTGATTCTCCGGGGTGGTGAGCACAACCAGACTGGCCGCGAACTCGTTCCAGCAGGCGACCACGGTGAAGATCGTCGCGGTGACGATGCCCGGCCACACCAGGGGCAGGCTCACTCTGGTCAGGATCTGCCACCGGTTCAGGCCGTCGAGCTGCGCGGCCTCCTCGATCTCCACCGGAATCGCGGCGAAGAAGCTGTGCAGAATCCACACCGCGAACGACAGGTTGAACGCGGCATTCACCAGGATCATCGCCAGCCAGGTGTCGTTGATGCCGAGGGTGAAGAACTGCCGGATCAGGCCGGTCACCAGCACGGTCGGCTGCAGCATCTGGGTGATGAGCACCAGCCCGAGAAATGCCGCACGACCGGGAAAGCGATGCCGGGCGGTGTAATACGCGGCCGGAACGGCCACGACCAGCACCAACACAGTGGCACAGACCGAGATGACGATCGTGCTGACCATATTGAACGGCAGCGGCGTCTCCGGCGTGTCCCACATCGTGCTGTAGTTGTCCGGATGCCAGGACTCCGGCAGGTACGTCGGTGGGATGCGCAGGATTTCGGCTCTGCTCTTCAGCGACCCGAGCACCATGACGAGGAACGGGATCAGGAAGATCGCGGCCACCAGCACCCCGACCGCGGTGAGCTCCCAGCGTCGCCGCTTGCCGCGCCCGGGCGTTGTTTCCCGAGGCGCTGCCGTGGGCGGGATGCCATCGATACGGATATCGTCCGGTGTCGTCATCGCCTCGCCCTGCCCTCGGTGCTGCTGCGGGCTCATCCGTCGACCTGCTGCGTCGGTTTGACGACCTTCACGTAGATCGCGATGATCACCACGATCAGCGCGAAGTTGAGCACGCTCATCGCGGCGGCGGTGTCGATCTGCTGGTTCTGCCGAATCAGCTTGAACGTCAACGTGGTCGTGGTGTCGGCGGAGAAGCCTGCGATGCTGCCGGTGATCACCTGCAGAATCGGCAGCGAATTGAACACATTGATGATGTTGATGATGGTGGCCACCGCGATCGCCGGACGCAGTTGCGGCAGTGTGAGATACCGGTAGCGCTGCCACGGACTTGCGCCGTCGACCCGGCCCGCCTCGCCGATCTCCGCTGGAATCCCTTGCAGCCCGGCAAGAATCGTGTAGGTGGTGAACGGAATCGAGACGAATACCGCGACCCCCATCGCCACCAGGAAGGCCGGGATCGGTTGTTTGGTGAAGCCGTAACCCCGGTCGAGCAGCCCGATGTCGACGAGGAAGCGGTTGGCGATGCCGACGTCGGGGTCGAGCATGTAGTAGAAGATCGTCGTCGTCATCACCACCGAGGCCGCCCACGGCACCAGGATCGCCATCCGCACCGCGGTGCGCCCCGGAAAGTCCTTGTTCAGGAACTGAGCCAGCGCCGCCGAGAGCACCAGGGTGATCAGCACGACGCAGACCACCCAGATCACCGTGTGCAGCAGCACCGAGCCCAGTTCACTGATGTCGAACAGATTGCGGTAGTTGGCCAGCCCGGCGGAGCCGCGATCCTGGCCATAGGCGCTCAGGTCCCTGGTGCTCGTCCAGACCATGTAGCAGACCGGGAAGGCGACGATAGCCGCGATCAACACCAGCGAAGGCCCGAGCCACGGAATCGCCCGCAGCACGCTCGCCCGCCCGGACGGCACCCGGATTCCTGTGCGCCCCACGCTATTTCGCGGCTTCCTGAATGCGCGCCAGCACCTGCGCCGGGTCCGCGCCCTGCGCGATGGTGCCCATCTGCTGACGAATGGCGCCCTGTGCCGCAGCCCATTTCGGGTTGTTGCTCGGGTAGAACTTGGCCACCGGCAGCGTCGCACCGAACGCCTTAGTCACCGGATCACCCGCAAGCTTGGCGGCCGCGCTGTTGGTGATCGGGATGAAGCCCTCGTGCTGCACGAAGTTCGCGTAGGTGTCCGCACCGTAGAAGAAGTCGAGGAACTTCCTTATCGACTCGGTCTTCTTGCCGTCCTTCTTGAACGCCATCAGGTGATCGGCGACGCCGAGGGTGACCGGTTCGCCGGATTTGGTCGGCGAGGGCGCGGTCGCGTACTGCAGGCCCGCGTTCTTCGACGCGATCTGGCCGATGGTGGGCGGCAGACCCTCGATCATGCCGATCTTGCCCTGAATGAAGGCGTTGATCACGTCTTTGCGGTCGGTGGCGCCCGGATTGGGCTGGGTCGCACCGGCATCGATGAGTTCGCGCATGGCACGGACACCCTCGAGGTTCCGCGGGGTGTCCACGGTGACCTTGTCGCCATCGGCCCAGTTGCCGCCCGCACCGAAGGTCCAGATGGAGGTCTCGCCCTGGGCCTCCTCACTGCCGAGGGGCAGACCGTAGCCGGAGACGCCGCCGCCGAGCGCCTGGATCTTCTTGGCCGCTTCGGTGAGTTCGGCCCAGGTCTTCGGCGGCGCGGCGACGCCTGCCTTGGCGAACAGGTCGGTGTTGTAGAAAAGGGTGCGGGTCGAGGCGAACAGTGGCAGCGCGAACTGCTGGCCGTTGAGCGACGCGTTCTTGGCGAAGCCGGGCTGGATATCCGACAGCACATTCGGGGAGACGATCTCCGACGCCCCATAGAGCATGCCGTCACCGGCGAAGCTCGCATAGGCGTCGATGTTCAGGATGTCCGGGGTTGTGGATTTGGATTGCAGCTTGGTCCGCACCACGTCGTTGATCGAGTTCCACGACTCCATCTGCAGGTTCACCGTGAGGCCGGGGTTGGCCTTTTCGAAGTCGGCGATGATGCCGTCCCACAGCGCCTTCGTGCCGGTAGCGCCGTCGCTGTAGACGGGAGCCAGGAAGTTGATCGTGGAGTCGGAGTCGGCCGAGTCTTTCGAGCCGAACCCACAGGACGAGACGGCGAGGGCGAGACCGGTGGCCATCGCGACCCCCGCGAGCACGCCGTGGAGTGGTCTTTTCACGAGCAGAACCTTTCAATTTTTACACCCGGCGCCAGCGGACCGCCGATGATGGAGCGAACGTATCGACTGACCAACAATCTAGACCTCGGAGTGATCATATGTGACTGTTTTGATCGTAAATTTGACATGAACGATCATCAGGTCGATTCTGTTGTGGTGCCGATCTCCGCTCACCCCAGCCCCGTGACCCATCTGGCCACCGAGGTCGCCACCCAGCCGGACGACTGGGCGCGCGCCGAAACCATCGCTGCCGAACACCGCGCCGTACTGCCCCGACCGGGCGAGCGCGTCGCCGTCATCGGCTGCGGCACTTCACTGTTCATGTCCCGGGCCATCGCGGCGCTGCGCGAGGGCTCCGGCCAGGGCATTACCGATGCCTGGCCCGCCAGCGAAGTCCGCAGCGGTCGCGAATACGACCGCTACCTGGTCATCTGCCGCTCCGGCACCACCACCGAGGTGGTCAATGCCATGCGGGAGATCCCGACCCACATTCCGCGCACCGTGATCTGCAGCAGCCCGGGCACCCCCGTGCTCGAGCTGGGCGATGCAATCCTGATCGACGAGGTCGACGAGCAATCGGTGGTGCAGACCCGCTTCGCCACCACCACGCTCGCCATCCTGCGCTGGCATCTCGGCGAGGACCTGAACCCCGCGATCGCCCAGGCCCGCGCCATCCTCGCCGAGGATCCTGCGACGGCACTTGCCGAAGTCCGGCACGCCGAACAGATCAGCTTCGTCGGCATGGGCTTCGCAGCCGCCATCGCCGAAGAAGCGGGCCTCAAGCTCCGCGAGTCCTGCCAGTCCTGGACCGAGGCCTACCTACAGACCGAATACCGCCACGGCCCGATCAGCATCTCCACCCCCGGTCGCGCGGTCTGGGCCTTCGGCCCGCTGGTCCCGCAATTCGAAGCCGACGTCACCGTCACCGGCGCCCACTTCGAACACCGCGATATCGACCCGATGGCCGACCTGGTCCGAGTCCATCAACTCTGTGTCCTGCGCGCCGCCGACCACGGCCTGGACCCCGACCATCCCCGCAACCTCAACCGCTCGGTAGTCCTCGACCAGTGACCCTGGCGCCACCATGACCGACTCCCCGACCCCGGCCCGCGGATCAGCGCTGCTCACACCACCAGAAGTGGTTACCCTGACCGAGATGGGAACCGCGCAGTCCGCAGCAGGATCACCGCGACCGGACGCCGGGTCACCCCGGCCCGGCCCGCCGGCTGTCGCGCCCGGCGTGGCGGTCGACCCGAGGGGTGCCACACCGGATGCCGTATTTTCCGACGACACGCTGACGCTGGGGACCCCGCTTCCCGACGATGCCCTGGTCCTCGGCATGGATGTCGGTGGGACCACCATGAAAGGTGAGATCACCGACGCGGCCGGCACGGTGCTGACCGCTGCCGTCACTGCCACACCGCAGGGCGAGGCGGCGTTCGAGGCCATGGGTGCGCTCGGAGATCGGCTGCTGGCCGAGCTCACGGCCGAACAGCGCGGCCGGGTGGCGCGGGCCGCGGTGCTGCTGCCGGGGATCGTGGACCATGTCCGGTCGATTGCCGTGTTCAGCAGCAATGTCGGCTGGCGGGATGTACACATCGGTGACCGGTTCATCGAACGCTGGCATATGCCGGTGTTGATCGAGCACGATGTCGCCGTGGCCGGTTGGGCCGAATGGCGGTACGGAGCCGGGCGCGACCACGACAACGTGTGCGTGGTCATTCTCGGCACCGGTATCAGCGGAACCCTGTCCGTCGGTGGCCGACTCGTGCGCAGCGAATACGGCCAGACCGGCGAGTACGGTCACATCCCGGTTCGCCACGCGGATGGCCTGCGCTGTCCGTGCGGCAACATCGGATGCGTCGAGACGGTGGCATCCGGCGCGGCCATCGCCCGTGCGTACTCCCGCCGTACCGGCATCGAGACAGACAGCGCGGCAGATGTTTTTGCACTCCTCGATACCGACCGCGACGCCAAGGCCGTAGTCGACGACGCCATCAGCGCCCTCGCCGACGGCCTGCTCGGCATCATCCATGCCGCCTGCCCCCAACTCATCGTCCTCGGCGGCGGACTGGCCGGCGCCGGCGCCGCCCTCACCGAACCCCTGCACCGCACCATCGCCGAACGACTCCGCATAGTCCCCGCACCACAGGTGGTCCTCGGCGAATTCGGCGCACGAGCAGGCCTGGCCGGCGCGGCCCTGTTCGCCCGCCGCGGGGCTTTGACATGAAGTACGACAACGCACGCGCGACGCCGCCGATAGCAGCAGCGCAAGGCCGCACAGGTGCCGTGCCACCATCGGCCGAAAGTGTTGCGGCACTCGATGATTGCGCCATGCTCAGGAACGGGGCCGACGCATGACGCGGCAGGCCCGGGCAGCCGAGTTCCACGTTCGCGGGCGGGTTGTTTCCGCGGCGCAGGTGCTCGACGACGCGGTGGTCTCGGTTCGCGGCGAGCGGATCCATGCGGTGCAGTCGGTGACGGAATGGGCTGCGGCGCATCCTGATTCGGCTATGCCGACATTCAGTGGCACGGTGTTGCCCGGGCTGGTCGACATCCATAATCACGGCGGGTTCGGACATCGGTTCGACACCGTCGACGACGCGGAGGCGCGCGCGGCGGCCGCGTTTCATCATTCGCGCGGGTCGACCACAGTGTTGGCGAGCGTTGTCACCGGGGCCGCGGCGGACATGGTGGCGCAGACGACCATGCTGGCCGGGCTGGCCGAGACCGGAATGATCGGCGGAATTCATGCCGAGGGGCCATTTTTGTCGTCGGCCCGCTGTGGCGCCCAGGATCCGCGCTACCTGCGCGATCCCGACCTCGAACTGACCGATCGACTACTGACTGCCGCCGGCGGACACCTGCGCGTGATGACGATCGCGCCGGAACTACCGGGATATCGGGCAGTCGCCGAACGGCTGTCCGACAACGATGTGGCGGTATCTCTCGGGCACAGCGACGCCACCTTCGACGAGTTTCGTAAGTCATTGCGCCCCAATGGTTTAGGAAGTCTGGTTACGCACCTGGCGAACGGTATGCCGCCGCTGCATCATCGCAAGCCCGGTCCGGTTGCCGCCGCATTGGTCGCTGCGGCGAGCGGCGACGTGGTCGTCGAACTGATCGGCGATGGGGTTCATGTCGACTCCGGTTTCGCCGCACTGGCTTTCGCGACCGCGCCGGGACAGGTCGCGCTGATCACCGATGCGATGCAAGCGGCGGGTATGCCGGACGGCGACTATCAGCTCGGTCCGCAGGCGGTGCGGGTTACCGACGGCGTCGCCCGAGTGGCAAGTGGATCCATCGCAGGGGGTACCGCTCACCTGCTGCAGTGTCTGGCCTGGGCCGTGCGCGATTGCAGCGTCCCACTACGCGATGCTGTGATTGCCGCCACTTCTATCCCGGCCCGTTCGGCCGGATTGGCCGATGTGGGCGATATCTCGACCGACCAGTTCGCGGACCTGTTGATAGTTGATGACAATCTACAGTTGCGCCGGGTGCTCAGACATGGACAGTGGTTGACGTGATCCTCACCGTGACAATGAATCCTGCCTACGACATGACCTATCGCGTCGAGCGTTTCGAACGCGGCCAGGCGCATCGGGTCAGGTCCGTCGAGCAACGCATCGGCGGCAAGGGCATCAACGTGACGCGGGTGCTCAATCAGCTCGGAAAATACTCCCGGGCAACGGGGTTTTCCGACCATGCCTTCGCGGCCGCCGCCGAACTGGAGATGCCGGTGGACTTCGTGCACGCGCTGCCGTGGGTCCGGCGCACGGTGGTGATCAGCGAATCCGAGGACGGCACCGCCACCGCATTGTGGGAACCCGGTGCGCGCGTGTCGAATCCCCATGCCGTCGAACAGCTCGCCGTGCGAGTAGCCGGCCTACTACCCGATATCAATGGACTGGTGATTTCCGGATCGCTGCCCGGCGGCGTCTCGTCCAGCCTCCCCGCCGACCTCGCCCGCACGGCCATCGCCGCAGGCGTTCCGACTATCTGCGACGTCGACGGCGAATCCCTACGTCTTGCCGCCCAGATCCCCGGCGTCATCCTCATGCCGAACACCGAAGAACTCGAACGCCTGACCGGCCGAGTCCCGCTCACACCCGACGAGGTCGCGACCGCCGCACGCCCACTCGTCGATCGAGGAGTGCGCGCCATCATCGCCACCCGCGGCGCCGACGGCATGATCGCGATCACCGAGGCCGGCTCCTGGTTCGCGAGCCTCCCCGAACCGATGTCCGGAAACCCTACCGGCGCAGGCGATTCCGCAGCCGCAGCCGTCATCTCCGCCCTCTCGGAAGGCCCCGAACCCGACTGGCCCGCCATCCTCGTCGATGCAGTCGCCACCGCCGCAGCAGCAGTGCTGATCCCGGTGGCAGGCGAAATAGACCGCTGCGCCCGTACTCGGCTCATCCCCACAGTCCACCTCGAAAAGCTAGCCGAACCCAGCCCGCAGGACTCCTCACCATGAGCGCGAAACACCAGGCTCCCATGATGACCGGCGCTGCACATCGCCCGGACTGCGCTCAACGAAGAGCCGGTCACGCGAAGCATCCCGAAGACCATACCGCCGGACCAACCGATCACGCCCGGCATGCTGGTTCACCGGCCCGCCGTGTAGTCGGCTACCAGGTGTTCCGAAAACCCATCCTCGCCTCATCAGATGATGAGCGCACTGCTTATGCATTTCAGGCCGTGCCTGCTTCCCGCGGCCGACCCGAGCTCCAGGAGATCCGACAATGACTCTGACGCCCGTCTCCGAACTGATCACCTCCGCACGCCCCGGCGGTCTCGGCGCGTTCAATGTGATCACCCTGGAGCATGCCGAGGCCATCGCGGGTGCGGCTGAATCAGCGAAACTTCCAGTGGTGCTGCAACTTTCGGAGAACACGGTCAACTACCACGGCAGCATAGCTCCTATCGCGCTCGCGTGCCTGCGGATCGCCGCGGACAGCACCGCGGCCATCGCCGTGCACCTCGACCACGCCACGTCGTTCGACCTCATCAGAGCCGCCGTCGATCTCGGCATCCGGTCGGTCATGTACGACGGCTCCACCCTCGACTACACCGCCAATGTCGCGACCACCGCGGAAGTGGCCCGCTGGTGTCATGATCACGGCGTCTTCGTCGAGGCCGAATTGGGTGAGGTCGGTGGCAAGGACGGCGCGCACGCGCCGGGCGTCCGCACCGATCCCGACGAAGCGGTCGAATTCGTCGCGACGACAGGCGTCGACGCCTTGGCCGTGGCAGTCGGCTCCTCGCACGCCATGCACACCCGCACCGCCGAACTCGACAACGACCTCATCTCTCGACTGGCCTCGAAAGTGCCTGCCCCCCTTGTCCTGCACGGCTCCTCCGGTGTCCCCGACGAAGGTCTGCGTGCCGCCGTCGAACACGGCATGACCAAAATCAACATCGCCACCCGCCTGAATGTCCTTGCCACGGAAGCAATCCGGGCCACCCTGGCCGGAACTCCCGACCTGTCCGATCCGCGCAAGTATCTGAAGCCCGCACGCGCCGCTGTCCGCTCAGAGGTCGAACACCTCCTGCACCTGCTGGCCGCGTAGCCCACATCCACCTGCCTGCCAGAGCCCCTCCACACCAGCTTTCACCGGTGCGGCAGCCGCCTTTCGGCAAGCACCGCGCAACCGGAAACCACACTCGGCTCCGAGACCACAGCGTGCGTGCGCCTTCGATCACTCCGTTGACCGATCCACCAGAGGCAGTGCATCGTCGCAGCTCAGGCGGCGTATCCAGCCGGAACCAGCGGGGGCGCGATCTCCCCATGCCCGGGAAAGCATGGCAGAGCATGGACACGTGGAGATGATAGGCTGAATTGCCCTTAGTTTAGCTAACTATTTGCTCGTTTCGCCTGTGCTGTCTCACCTGATGAAGGAAACACAACTACATGGCTGCCATCCTGCAAATGGGAGAACAGCGCGCTGCCAGGACTGTCGAGCCGTCCCGGTCCCCGCACACATTGACGGCCCTTTGTGCCGCAATAGCTTTCGCTGCCCTATCCGTCGGCGTCTGGCTGGAATTCCTGCGTCCGAATTGGGAGATGTACTGGCACCAGATCGACCTACAGGTCTATATGTGGGGCGGTTCGACCGTGGCGGTGCACCCCGAGCTGCTGTACGACGGCCGCGGACCGATGGGCCTGCCCTTCCTCTACCCCGTCTTCGCCGCGTGGATCTGCGCCGAGCTGTCACGATTCTCGATCAATTACATCGGGACCGGCATCGTGGTCCTCACCATGGCATCTCTGTATGTGAGCGTGTGGAGCACCGCCGCACTCCAGCGGCATCGGCGCGGAGCCGGCATGGTCGCCATGACAATCGCCGTCAGCGCCGCCGCGATCTGGATCGAGCCGGTGCAGCAGGCATTTCAGTTCGGTCAGCTCAGCGTGATTCTCATGGCCTTGGTGCTCGCGGACCTCGCCATCCCCAAGGATCGCCGGTATCGGGGCATCCTGATCGGCATCGCAACCGGCCTCAAGCTGACCCCCGCGGTGTTCATCGTCTACCTGCTGATCACACGCCAGTTCAAAGCCGCCGCCGTAGCCACCGGGACCTTCGCCACCACCGTCGCGATCGGCTTCTGGTACCGCCCGACCCAGGCGTTCGAGTTCTGGACCACTACCACGTCCTCGCAGAACCGAATCGGCTTCGCCTACGTCCAGAATCAGTCGATCAACGGCCTTTTCGGTCGCCTGCAATGGACGACATGGGATAGCAGCGAAGCCTGGCTCGTCGGCGCAGGCTTGCTCGCGATCACCGGAATAGCCGCCGCTCGCGTCGCCTACCTGCGCGGCGACGAACTACTCGGCGCCCTCCTCGCGGCCACCGTCATGCTGCTCGCCTCCCCGATCTCCTGGACCCACTACTGGGTCTGGCTCGTCCCCGCCGCGATGTGGATTTTCCATGCACTGCGCAACCGCCCGCGCAGCATCCGAATCGGCGTGCCCGCCGCCATCTATCTCTTCACCTTCGCGTGGCCGATGCAGGTCGACCGCATCGGCTCCTGGGACCCAGATCTCCCCCTCCTCCCTCAGGGACTGATCTGGTTCGTCCCGCAAACCCTCGGCCGCGAATTCCACTGGACCCTCCCCCAATTCCTCCTGGGCAACTCCTACACCCTGCTGGCCACCGCCGCCCTCCTGGCAGCCATCGCCTACCTCCTCCCCCGAACCCCCAAACCCCCCGCCCCAACCGCAATCCCCACCGCAACCCGCGACCTGACCCACGCAGCAACCTAACCCGCACCGGCGCACCCACTCACACCGAGCCACATTTTGTCACTGGGTCGGCGAGTTGTGATGGCGCACATGGGTCCGGTGACCTGCCTGGCTGCTGCTGACGCTCCGACGCGGAACAGTTCGATAACCTCGGCGGCGGATGGTTGACCACCGTCGTCGCCCGGGAGTGCCTGCATATTGCGCTCCCGCCGACGCCGCCGGAGGACCAGTGGCACACCGTGGAGCGACGCACCCGCGATTCGGCGCGACTGTATGCCATCGCGGGCGGGGATACCGACCGGTGGCGTCGGCGAGGGTCCGGCGCCACCGGTCGGCGGGCGGTGAGTCAGGGCAGTGAGCCACCTGGGTCGGTCGGAAGGATGGGTTGGGCCGTTGGGTGAGGCGGGCCGCTTCCGTTGCCGACGGGGTAAGCCTGCTCGGGGGACCTCGAGGGTTACCGCGATCGGGCTGTGAGTCGGCTGGGAACTATGGGGTGCTGGGGCGGCAGAGCACCGGCTTAGTGACGTACGGGAATCCACAACATGGACGAGATAGCGGACCATGCCTGGCCATGTGACCGTTCGAATCCGGGCGGCTCGGCCAGGCCCCAGCTATGCCCCGAGGCGGTCGGCAGAACGCCAGCATCCTCGTAGTTGCGCACAGCCTGCTGCGACACCGCCACTGCACGTGCAAGGTCCACCGGCAGCATCCACCCCCTCCTTTGAAGGTTTTCACTCGCTGTAACGAGGAAAACCTGGTCATACATTCAACCGAGGGTTCAAAGTTACGATCAGAGAGCATGAACATCCGGCCAGAGCCTCCCACCCTGCGCGAGCTGCGCACTCCAGACTTCACCTTGACCTTGAACGAGCTCAGGGCAGTGACCGCCTTTGCCGTGGCCTCGGCTGAGCAGGTACTCCCGCTTTTCCAGGCGGATCACCCCGATGACGGCAGACCCCGCGAAGCACTTGCCGCCGCCGTCGCGTTCGCGCAGGGAGACCGCCGCTCCCGCACCCAACGTGTGGCAGCACCGGCGGCCCACCGTGCTGCAAAGGAAGCGGCGTCGCCGGTCTCGTTCCACGCCGCGATGGCCGCAGGCGATGCCGCGGCGTCGGCATACCTGCATCCGCTGGCAGATGCTGTCCAGGTCAACCACATTTTGCGCGCATCTGCGCACACCATCCGGGTGTTCGAGCTGTGCCCCACCAACGAGGAAGAGGCCGCAGGTAACCCTGTCGAGCGCATCGTTGACCTCGCGACGCCACTGTTGATCGACGTCCTCTGCCGCTACCCGAGGATCGGCGCCGGAACGAACCGGGTCAGTCAGCTGGTGCACGAGCTCGACGACCGTCTGCGAGACCAGTCGCGAACCCCGCCCAGGTCACACGACCGAGTGTCGGAGCAGCGATGATCCTGCCCAAGATCCGGGATCCCCGGATGGTGACGATCCGTTGGGGTGGCTCGCTGACCGACGCCGATCATCGGTTGCTCGCGCTGCGGGCCGCCGATTGCGCCGAGCATGTTCTCGACTACTTCGAGCGTGAACTGCCCGACGATCCACGGCCACGGGACGCAGTCGCGGCCGCGAGAGCGTGGGCGCGGGGCAACATGCCGATGATGCAGGCCCGCGCAGCAGGTGGTCACTCGATGGGCGCAGCCAGGCCGCTCGTCGGCGCGGCCCGATTCGCCGCCTACGCAGCCGGACAAGCCGCATGCGTTGGACATGTCGCCGAACACGATCTCGGCGCCGCTGCATACGCGATTAAGGCCGCTCGAAGCGCGCACCCTGGCAATTCTCGGGCCCTCGCCGACCGGCGCAACGTCTTTTTGTCCTCAGCCCACATCAAAGAGAAGCCGCGGTAGTAGATCTGCTTGGCAGGGGTGAACGTGAAAAGCCCGGGTACCTCATCAGGTCCCGCGCCATCGCGCGCCTGCTCCGCCTCGTCGAGCAGTTCTAATGCACGCTCAGAATCGCCCGAGTTCGCAACCGATGCAGCGAGCCCACAAAGCAACCGCGCCTCCGCAGACCCGGCGGTCCGGTGAAGTCCGGTACTGGGTCGAGCCGCCACGGGACACGTTCCGCCCCTCCGGGCTCGCCGTGATCGCCTCGGTTCGCGCGTGTTTGGGACCGGGCAAGGTGCGGGAGGCATCACATGTTTGAATGTGGTTGCGGTCCTTCGATCACGGTCCCCAAATCAGACGTCGCTGCCGACCCGTCGAGCAGCGAACCCCCGTGACTGTTAAAGCAATCGGGCTGCTACTACTCGATGTCAGCGGCCCACACCGGTTAAGAGACGAACGCGTCATCACCGAGTTTGCCAACCAGCACGGATACACCCTGATGCGGCTGATCACGATCGCGCACGACACGTTCATGCCCACCGTCCTGATCGTCACCACAGCACACAATTCGGGTGCCTCGGCAGTAATCGCGCCGAGCGCCGACCACATCAAGCACAACGCCCGGGCCATCGCAGTGGTGTGCAACCTGATCACCCCGACCCACCACATCCCCTGCACATCCCCAGACCTACAAGGAGGCATGTCATGAGCACACCAGACAACGAATACCAAACCGCCCTTGCCGAATTCCGGCGCGCCTCGGATGCGTTTCATGACGCGGGCCGTCCTCCAACTGGACCATTCGCGGATGCGTACAACGCGGCAGCGGCCCGCCTGAAAGAGGTGGCGTCGTACCGCTGCGACACCAACGAGCCGACTAGATTCGATGCACTGTGAAACCAGACAGCCAGCACGAGGGGAAGGCCCGGCCAGTGGACGACGAACAGATGACGATGGACCTCGGCGTGCCAGTTGAGCAGACAGCATGGGGGAAATGGATAGACCCCGATCGCCGCAAGGCTCAAGTCCAGAAGTTCATGGACCATGCAGGCATAAGCCGCTTCCCTTCGGAGCCGTGGCCGGAAGGGTCGGTGGAGGTAAAACGGCTCGATTCTATTGTCGCGGAACTGTTCCCGGACATGGCTACCGCGATGGCTCCCGAGAACGCCGACATGGCAGATGCGTTCATCTGCTTTTTAGGTGAATGCTGCATCAGGTTCGCGGGGGCACATTGGGAGGATTACGAATGGTTCGGTCGTGACTATTCATTCTACGATGACGTCAATCCACTGCTCAAATATGGGTTCGACGCCGAGGGTGACACCGCCTACGGGTTGATGGAACTCATGATCAATGATTACGACCCGGACGACGGCGGCGGCATGTTCTCCGGTATCGCAGAGATGCTGCGCGAATTCGCGGACGAATATGACGCCAATCGTCATCACAACGAAGCCAGGGAACGCGAACGCGTCGAGGAGCGAGAACGTCAGCGCACCCTTGGGCGCGAACCTCAGTAGAAGAGTTTGGTGCTACCCCGTGAGACTGCGAAGTGACTTCGGCCGATCACGTGGGCGGCGACGTTCGAACGGCTGCGGTAAAGGCAGCCCACTCGGCTTGCCCGAACTCGAGGGTTGGACGGGCGTCGGGCAGCCCCCGATACTTGCTGTCGCGGACGAGAATTCGGTCGCCTTCGAACCGGACTTCTACACACGCAGTGCTGTCATTCGAATACGACGACTTGAACCAGCCCAGCACGCCATCCATATCGGCCGAGCCTACAGCGCACCGAGTTTGCGCTCGATCAACGTTATCGAATCGTCCCGTGGCAGGGCATGATCGGCGATGGTGTTGGCGTACATAGTGCTGAGATGCCTTACCGGCTCGGCGTCTTCGATCACTCCGAGGTGCACCAATGTCTCGGTCCACCCCACGTCGGGTAGCAGCATGTTCTCGAATCCGAGCAGGTGGAACGATGCGCCTGCCAGCAGCGCACCGCCGGGCGCGTCGAAGGGGATGACGCGAATGTCCACCGAATCGCGAAGCTCCTGGACGATCGAGACCAGATGGCGTAGCTGGCCTTTCAAGACCTCGGTACCACCCGTTCGCTGTGTCAGGGCAGCCTCGCCGACAAGTGCGGTGAAGTACAGCGGTTCCGCGCCGGTCAGCCGCTGCTGACGCCGCATGCGTAGCTCCACCCATCGATCGATCTCGACCTGCCGAACGCGGGCAGTGTCGTTGGCGATCACCGCACGAGCGTAGTCCTCGGTTTGCAACAGTCCGGGGATCAGGACGCTCGCATAACTCCGAATGTTGTGCGCCCCGTACTCGAGCCCATATAGCCGCGAGACTTCATCCGACAGCAATCCGGCATAGCTCGACCACCACCCGCGCTGCTTGGCGATCTCGCGCAACCGCAGCATCTCGTCGCGTTCGGCGGGGTCGAACTCGAGCAGCGACATCAGCCGCTTCAGCTTGTCCTCGGCCAGGATGCGTTCCTTCTCGACCTTCGACCAGTACGACAGCGTGAAGCCGAGTTCCTTGGCGATGACCGACGCGCTGACGTCGAACTCGCTGCGCCTGCGCTTGATTCGGAGCATGAGTTCCCAGCGGGCGACCGTTGGCGAGAGTGGTGCCATCGGTGGATGGTGTCCTTCCAGCTCTAACGATGCGTGGAGATGACCGTACCTCCCAGCAGACTAGATCAATCAGTGGTGAAATCGATAGGTCAACTTGACTTATCGATGGACCAAACCCTAGGCTTCATGTGTCTCAGATCACAGGCGGGAGCGTTCCAGCCGGGCCCGCACGGCGCGGGATCGAGGGGGGCGCATGGCTGTGCATGTTGTCGATCGGGCATGGATGGTTGGGGATCGGACCGCGCATCAGGCGCGGCGAGTCAGCGATGACGCGTGGGTGGTCTCGTATTTGCGGGGACGGATGCTTACTACCGAGCAGGCGACGGCTGCGATTCAGGCGGCGGAGTTTGTTGCGGTGATGGATGAGCTTGCGGGGCGGATGGGGCTCACCGCGTTGGAAGCCTTGGGGCTTGCTGTCAACGAAAGCCCCTGGGAGACACCGCCACCACGGCATCGCATTACCAAACTACGTGGACGACATCGGCGTTGAGGATTGTCAGCTTTGTACAGGTATGTCGTTGTCCAGCAACATCATTCGAACCAGGGGGAATCGGCATGGAACCACTGCCGCCGAAGGAAATGATCTTGGAAGCCTGCCGCAGCCTGCCGCGCGGTGATCATCCGATCCTGGCATCCGCGCACCAACTGGCGGGACTGCACGAACAGCGCAGGTACTGCGCGCTGGGCTCGACGGCCGAAATCGACGAGCGGCGAGCCCATTTCGTACTCACCATCGATCGTTGGATTGCCACCGAAGTTCCGCTTCCGCACGGTGGCGCGCACATGCACACCGAGACCGTCGGCACCGTGATCGACAGAATGGCCCAATTCTCCATCTGCGCCTACGCAGCCCTGCGCACCGCACCGGACTGGATCGTGCACGACGCCTGGCAGCGTTTGGCCGAGCTCGCCCTCGGCTACCAGGATCTCGCCTTCGAGGTCTCCGCCGGCATCCGCCGCCTGCCCGACCTCGGCGGCCACCGGCCCTACAGCTCCGGTCAGGGCTGGCTCTGAACCACCACCCGAGACCACGGCAGCGCCTCCCGCCACCCCGGCTGTCCGAAAGCCCAGCCCTGCAACACTTTTGCCACGGTCTCGTGTCCCGACATATCGAACGGGCCGGCCACGCGTGCCGCGAAGTGCCGGTCGGAGCCACCCTCACGGAACTCGATCTGACAACTCATGTTGTCGTTGAGATAGATCTGCATGTAGTGCTGCCCGACCGGCTCGGCATCCAACCGATCCACGATCACGAACCGATGCCGCAGATTCATCTCACTCAGCAGGTCGAACAACAAGTCCGCAGAAGGGTTTTCCCACGCCTCCCCGCTCGCCGTCTCCACCCGCAACGCCGCATCCATCACCCCGCCGACCCTAACTAGTTCCCCATACTGGCAATACCCAAACATTGCCGCAAAACTTTGGTCCCCACCAAGTGCGCTGCTGCGGACCAACATTCGACCTTCGGCCGTAGTCGCTCGACCCAACCTGCCCTGTGCAACGCCCCGGACCGGTCACCGAACAGGGCATCAAGCGAGATACGCGGCAGCCGAGTCCCGTTCGCAAACAATGCAATCGGGCGGGAAGCGCGCTGGTATACCGCGGAGCTGTTGGCGCGAGCCGGATTCGAGCAGCGCCGGGCCGGTTGCTATTCGCCGGAGGCCGGGTCGGGCCAGGCGTGGGCTTCCAAGCGGGACCGGACCCGGGCGGCGTCTGTTTCCGAGGGCATTTCGTTGGTGGTCTTGGTGATCATCACCTGGATGTCGGTCTTGTCGGCGGAGAGGTCACCGGTGGCCGCCAATTCGGCGGCTATCTGGCGGACCTCGTCGTCGGAGAGGCGGCGGCGCAGGAGGGCGAACAGCGGGATGTAGTCGGATTCCGGGACACCGTCGGGATATCCGGCCCGCAGCCAGTCGATGATCGCGTGGAGAAACGGCGGCATCGGGCTGGGTTCAATCGGCGTCAGGGAAGGGGGTGGCCAGTGGCCAACCGCCTGCGGCGAGGTGCGAGGCCACGCGGGCGACGTCGTGTTCGTCCGGCTGCTCCATCGCGAACCGCGTGATCGCCGTCTCGATATCGGCGTGACTGATCTCGGTGTCCGGGTTTTCGCTCACCAGTACCTCGGCGATCGCGACCACCTCGAAATCGGTCAGGTGCCGGTGCAACACGGCGAACAGCGCGACATAGTCGGAGCTGGGGATCCCCTGCGGGTATCCGGCGCGCAGCCAGCCGATGACCCGGCTGAGCACATTCGGTCGCCCCTGCGTGGATTTCGGTTGCTCTGTCACGATGCCGCCCTTCAGGCCTGTCCGAACAGGTGGATACCGAATTTGGCGGCAAGGAATGCCTTGGCGGTGTAGAGGATTCCGGTGATGATCGCGGCGATGATCAACCCGAAGCACACCAGGGCCCCGGCCAGCGCCGGGTAGTTGCGTTGGACTGCACGGCCATCCGCGGTGACCGAATCGGCCGCCGACCAGAACCGCACTCCGACGGCGAAGATGATCGGCAAGCCCGCACCGAGCACCAAGCCGGCCGCGGTCACCTTCCACAGCGAGTTCAGATTCGTGATGAGCGTGTGCACGGTGCTCCTCCTAATGCCTACTGTGGACAACGGACCGGGAACGATCCACCGGTGCGGCTGCTCGCATGCGACGCCTGAGCGGGGCGGGATACAGCACGTTGTTCGACATGCTTCACACCTGAGCGGAACGGTTGGATTTGGTGCCGGGGCCCTCCGATGAGGACGTGCCGGGGGGTGGCGACAACCCGTCCGCGGTCACGCCGCCCGGCCTGCCCTCGGCCGACGACGAGGCACCCGCCGCAGCGGCAGACGACGAAGTGTCCTTTGCGGTAGCAGCGTCCTTCGCAATGGCGGAATCGGCGTCCGGCGTGTCGTCTGCCGGCTGCGCCCCGCCGGGCGATTCGATCGACTCGTCTGCGTCCGGTGTCCGGCCGGGCCATTCGTTGACATTGCTGGTGTCGACGGGGTCGCGCCGCGAACGCAGGTACATGACAGCCGACAGCGCAATGAGAATCGCGAACACGACGAGCACGCCTGCGAGCCCGCCGATGATGTGCGCGATGGCCCAGCAGATAGCCCCTGCCACACCCGCGAGCGGCAGCGTGAGCAGCCACGCCACGGCCATTCGACCCATCACGCTCCAGCGGACCTCCGCGCCCTTGCCGAGCCCGGTGCCGAGGATCGAGCCGGTGGCGGTCTGTGTGGTGGACAGCGGCAGACCGAAATGGGCCGAGGTGAGAATGATCGCGGCCGACGAGGATTCGGCGGCCAGCCCCTGCGGAGAATCGATCTCGACGAGGCCTTTGCCGAGGGTGCGGATGATGCGCCAACCACCCAGGTAGGTGCCCGCCGCGATGGCGACGGCACAGGCCGCCATCACCCACAGCGGCATCTCGTCGTTCTTGGTGAGGGTGCCGTGCGCGACGAGCGCCAGGAAGATGACACCCATCGTCTTCTGTGCGTCATTGGTGCCGTGCGCCAGCGAGACCAGTGAGGCCGAACCGATCTGGCCCCAACGGAAACCCTCGTCGACTTTGTTCGGATCCGACTTCTTGGTGATCCGATAAACCCCCCAGGTGCCGATAGCCGAAACCAGCGCCGCCACGATCGGGGCGAGCACGGCAGGCAGCACGATCTTGGTGAGCACGCCGTCCGAACCGGAGGCCCAGATCACTCCGCTCCAGCCGAGCGCGGCGATGGTCGCACCGATCAGGCCGCCGAACAGCGCATGCGACGAACTCGAGGGCAGGCCGAGCAGCCAGGTCAGCAAATTCCACAGAATGCCGCCGACCAGGCCGGCGAACACGATGATCAACAGGTCCTGGCCGTCGACGGCGTCGAGCCGGACGATGCCCTTGGCCACCGTCGCGGCGACAGCCACCGACAGGAACGCGCCGATGAGGTTGAGCACCGCCGACAGTGCGACCGCCACGCGCGGCCGCAGTGCGCCGGTGGCGATCGAGGTCGCCATCGCGTTCGCAGTGTCGTGGAAGCCGTTGGTGAAATCGAATGCGAGTGCCGTGACGATGACGATCAGAAGAACCAGTAATTCGACGGTCACCTCTCCAGTGTGAAGTACCGGCCATCTGAATTGCGATGCGGTTGCCGTCTGCCGGGACTCGATTTCGATCGGCTACCGTAGACGTGGCCTCTACCTGCCGAAGCGTGAGCAGCCCCCTCGACGGTCCACCGTCCGAGGTCAGGGCCTCGCCGAGATTCTGACCGCCGACAAGCTCCCGCGAAGCGACGCACTGCGGTGCGGCGAACGGCGGCTCATGGCAACAGGGCGCGGACGGTCTCGATGGTGTCGGCGTCCGCGGGTTCCTTGTCCGGGCGATAGCGAACGACACGGGCGAAGCGCAGGGCGACCCCGCCGGGATAGCGCGGACTTACCTGGACGCCGTCGAGCGCGATCTCGACGACGAGTACCGGCCGCAAATACACAGTCTGGTCGTCGCGGGCGCGCTGGTGGCGCGGAAATTCGGCGGTCTGCCAGTGCAGTAGCGCGTCGGTGAGGCCCTTGAACGTCTTGCCGACCATCACCGGTTCGCCGGATTTCGGATCGCGGGCTCCGAGATGCAGGTTCGACAGGTAACCGGTGCGGCGGCCGTATCCCCACTCGGCGCCGAGCACCAGCAGGTCGAGGGTGTGGGTCGGCTTGATCTTCTGCCAGGCGCGGCCGCGTCGACCGGCCGCGTACGGCGCGTGCAACGATTTGATCATCACACCCTCGTGCCCGGAGGCGAGCGCGCCGTCGAAGTACTCGGCGGCCGCCTCCGGATCCGGCCCCAGCAGAGCCGGAATGCTGTGTTCGACAGCAACTTTCGTCAGCGCCGTGCGGCGCTCGTACAGCGGGGCGTCCAGCAGGTCCTGGCCATCGAGGTGCAGGCAGTCGAAGAAGTACGGGTGCAGCAACAGTTCTCTGGTCGAGCTCACCTCGGCGAAGCGGCTCATCGTCTCCTGGAACGGGCGCGGCCGACCCGAATCGGTCAGCGCGAGAGTTTCCCCGTCCAGCACCACGCTGGTGCAGTGCAACCGGGAAACCAGATCGACCAGCTCGGGCACGCTCGCGGTGATATCGCGCAGCGTCCTGGTGAACACCCACACCCGCGATCCGTCGCGATGCACCTGTATCCGGGCGCCGTCCATTTTGTGCTCGACGGTTACCTCGCCGTCGAATTCGGCCATCGCCTCCTCCAGCGAAGCGCCGGGCGAGGCGAGCATCGGCTGGATGGGGCGACCCAGCTCCAGCCGGAACTCGGTGAGCGCGTCCACTCCGCCGGTCAGCGCGGCCATGGCGGTGACCGGCAGTTGCCCCGACAGCATGTAGGCCCGGCGCACCAGATCCACCGGCACCTGCGCCGCGACGGCGACTGCCTCGCCGACGACCGCGGTCAGCGCACCCTGGCGCAGCTCACCGGTCAGCAGCCGGAGTAGGAACACCTGTTCATCGGCGGTCGCCGCGGTCCACAACGCCGTGAGCAGCTCCTTGCGCCGGTTCGCCGAACCCGCGCCCGCGATGCCCGCCAACTCGCTGAGCGCGCCATCGACATCCGAAACCGTAAGTGTTGCAGTGTCGCTCGGCGCACCGTCCATCGCGGTGAGCGTGCGCCACCCGGTGCCGATGCGCCCCTGCCGCAGCTCGCCGGAAACCCAGGCGACCACCGGGGCCAGCTCGTCCGGCGCGGCATCGGACAGCAGCCCGGCCAGCGCGGCGATCTTGGTCTTACGGGACCGCGTCGCGCGGACGGTCTCCGAGGTCCGCACGACATCCGAGAACAGCACCACCTGACGGTAACCCGGGGGTGTGACATATCGCTCAGCTCTACTGCTAATTCACCATTGGCAGGGCTGTGAAAGCGGCCATAAACTGGACAGATGGCCAAGACTTACGTCGGGGCGCGGCTTCGTCAGCTGCGGACCGAACGAGGGCTGAGCCAGGTCTCGCTTGCCCAGAAGCTGGAGATCTCGGCGAGCTACCTCAACCAGATCGAACACGATGTGCGCCCGCTCACCGTGCCGGTGCTGCTGCGGATCAGCGAGGTTTTCGGCGTCGACGCCACCTTCTTCTCCTCACAGGACGACACCCGGCTCATCGCCGAACTCCAAGAGGTCGTGATGGACCAGGAGCTCGGCATCGAGGCCGACACCCAGGAGATCGCCGACATGGTCTCCGCGCACCCGAGCATGGCGCGCGCACTGGTCAACATGCACAACCGCTACCGCAACACCTCCGCGCAGCTGGCCGCCGCCACCGAGGACCGATTCGCCGACGGCTCCGGCAGCGCGACGATCAGCAAGCCACACGAGGAAGTGCGCGACTTCTTCTACCAGCGGCAGAACTACATCCACGAATTGGATACCGCCGCAGAGGAACTCACCGCCCGCATCCGATTCCACGGCGGCGACATCAACAACGAGATCGCGCGCAGGCTGCGCGCGCACGATGTGCGGATCGTCGAACGCATCGACCTCGGCGAGGGGGTGCTGCACCGATACGACCCGGACACCCAGCGACTGGAGATCGCCCCGCACCTGTCCGGCGGACAGCGCACCTTCAAACTCGCCGCCGAATTGGCCTATTTCGAATGCGGCGAACTGCTCGAAAAGCTGGTCGAGGAGGGCAATTTCGTCTCCGAGGACACCCGCAAACTGGCCATGCTCGGCCTGGCGAACTATTTCGCCGCGGCCACCGTGCTGCCCTACACGCATTTCCTCGAGGTCGCCGAGGACTTCCGCTACGACATCGAGCGACTCTCGGCCTTCTTCACCCAAAGCTACGAGACCATCTGCCACCGGCTTTCGACTCTGCAACGCCCTAAACTGCGCGGCGTGCCCTTCTCGTTCGTCCGCGTCGACCGAGCAGGCAATATGTCCAAACGCCAGTCCGCCACCGGTTTCCACTTCTCCGCCAGCGGCGGCACCTGCCCGCTGTGGAATGTCTACGAGACCTTCGCCTACCCCGGCAAGATCATGACCCAGATCGCCCAGATGCCCGACGGCCGCAAATACCTGTGGGTCGCCCGCACCGTGGAGCGGCGAGCAACCCGATACGGCCAGGCCAGCAAGACGTTCGCTATCGGGCTCGGTTGTGAACTGCGGCATGCGAGCCGGGTCGTCTACGCCGACGGGATAGATCTCGACGAGGCGAAGGCCACCCCGATCGGCGCAGGCTGCCGGGTCTGCGAACGCGCCAATTGCCCGCAGCGCGCGTTTCCGCCGCTGGGCAAGGTGCTGGATATCAGCGAGCACCGCAGCTCGGTGTCACCGTACGTTCTCAAGTAGGCCGATACATGTGGTTTGCCACTGCAGCTGAGTAGCCACCACCTCGAAATCAACTGGGCCCCACCCATATTGGATCGGGCCCAGCCCGTCTGCAGCGCCTCGGTTCGCCTCGGTTCGCCTCGGTTCGCCTCGGTTCGCCTCGGTTCGCCTCGGTTCGCCTCGGTTCGCCTCGGTTCGCCTCGGTTCGCCTCGGTTCGCCTCGGCGGCAGGCTGGTCGAGCAGGACCTTATGCAACGCAGAGGATTCGGCGGCATCGACTACCGCGCATGAGACGTGCCCCTACGCGAGCAGATCATGAACTCGACTCGGTTCGTTGGGGTGGCTCAGTGATAGGCGTGTTCTGGGCCCCCGCGAGCCACCATCCGCCATCCTTCTCAACCAATACGTACATAGCGATCTCGGAGAACCCGCCCGCTTCGGCGGCGAGCCTGCAGATCTGGGTCAGCACTACCCCCGGCGCGGGCGAAGTCGCGCCAACGACTTCGAAGTGTGAGCGCGGCGCAACCTGTGCGGCCATCAAGCGGCGGTGTATGGCGTTCAATTCGGAGTAGCCGGTTACTGACGCACCATACGGACTGCCCCACACCACATCTGCCGCGAAAGCGGCATCGTAGCCGTCCGCGTCGCCTGCTGCGCCTGACTGTTGTAGCCCTTCGGCGAACCGTGAGGCCACCTCGTGGGCCGTGGTAGCGCGCGATGGATCACCGAGAGTCGGTCGGGTTTGCATTTTTCCTTGCTCCAATCACTTCAACTATCAGTTACATAGGCACGGCGCCGCCTGCGCGGACGGGATCATCGGCCTGCGGTCGGGCAGGCGGCCATACGGCTCAGTGGAGACTGCCGAGCAGCCCCCCGTGGAAGGGGGTGAGATCGTCGACGCGGCCGGCGAGGACCTTCGCCAGCCACTCGGGGTCTCCCAGCAGAGCCCTGCCGACCGCCACGAGGTCGAACTCGTCGCGCTCCATGCGGTCGAGCAGCTCGCCGATGTCCGTGACCTCGCCCAATGACATCTGGGGGAACTCGTTGCTGATACCCACCGAACCGACGCTGATGGCGGGTTTTCCGGAGAGCTTCTTGGCCCAGCTCGCCAGGTTGAGGTCGGAGCCCTCGAACTCGGGGAGTTGGAACCGCCGGGTGGAGCAGTGGAAGGCGTCGGCGCCTGCGTCGGCCAGCAGGCCGAGCATGGTCTCCAGTTCCTGCGGCGTCTCGGCTATCCGCGCCTGGTAGCGGTTTACCTTCCACTGAGACAAACGGAAGGAGATCGGGAAGTCGCTGGAGACGCTGTCCCGGCACGCGGCCACGGTCTGGGCGGCGAAACGGGTACGGCCGACGATGTCGCCCCCGTAGGCGTCGGTGCGCCGGTTGGTGTGGGCCCACAGGAACTGGTCGATCAGATAGCCGTGGCCACCGTGGATCTCGACGCCGTCGAAGCCCAGTGCTTCGGCCGTCGCCGCTGCCGTGGCGTACGTCGCGACCACATTGTCGATATCCGCCTGGGTCATCGCTCGGCCCGAGTTCGTGCCGTCCAGGGCGATGCCAGAGGGGCCGATCCGCGGGGCGTCGGGGACCGGCGGATTGCCGACGGTGCGATCCATTCCGACGTGCCACAACTGCGGCATGATCCGGCCGCCGGCCTGATGGACCTCCTCGGCCACGGCCGACCAGCCCGCCAAGGCCTCGTCTCCGTAGAAGTGCGGGACCCGGGCGCTACTGCCCGCCGAGTCGTGGCCGACGTAGGCGCCCTCGGTGATGATCAGACCGACACCGGCGGCCGCCCGTCGGGCGTAGTACTGCGCCACGTCGTCGCCCGGCACACCTCCGGGGGAAAACTCGCGTGTCATCGGCGCCATCACGACGCGGTTGGGCAGCGTGAGACTTCCCAGGGAGAACGGGCGGACCAGGATGTTCCTGGCACGTTCGAGGAAATTCGTGGGCATCGGTGTTCGCTTTCGATTAAGGCCGACCGTGCTGCGACGAGGGATTCAGGCCATGCGGTCGGCGGCTTGGGCGGGTATGGGCACTAGAGGTGGCTGGAGTTCCGCCTCAGTCGCAGGTAGGGGCCCCGGGGCTGTAGTGGCCGAGGTCGCCCACGATCGGGGAAGCCTGGTGTGAGGATCGGTTGTTCGTCGAGCGCCGCGAGGAAGAAGCGCGGGGAGTGTCGGGCGGTCGGTCGTTCATCGCTGTGGCGCGATGTCAGACGACGTACGGACGGACGCGTCTGGCCTCGCGCAGGGACTGCCCCCACCAGGTGAGCTGGTCGAGCATGGCCTTGGCTGCGACGTCGCACCCGGGGTCGGACGGCTTGCCGTCGGCACCGAAGACCTCACCGTAGTTGTGGAAGCTGACGGTGTTACGGATCGTGACCGCGTGGAGCTCCGCGAGCACGACACGAAGCTGCTCAACGGCGCGCAGCCCGCCGGCGAGTCCACCGTAGGAGACGAAGCCGACCGGCTTGGCGTGCCACTGTTCGTTGTGCCAGTCGAGGGCGTTCTTCAGCGACGCGGGGAAGCTGTGGTTGTACTCGGGCGTGACGATCACGAAGGCATCAGCCTGGGCCAGTCGCGGCGACACTGCGCCCAGCTGTGCCACGACCTCGTCGGAAGGAGCCTGCCCGAACGCCGGGAAAACGGTCGGCAGGGGCGTCTCGACGAGGTCGATCAGGTCGGCGGTCATGTCCTCGCGCTGAGCGATGTGTCCGGCGATCCAGTCGGCGACGACCGGACCGAACCGCCCGTCCCGGTTGCTGCCGATGATCACTGCGGTGCGGAGGATGTCGTCGGTCAAGTCAGCCACGAAAACCCCTCGGCAATGTGTACGCTGTATCCATAATGTACAACGTACACATTAGAGTGTACGACGTCCACTCCAGGTACGCTGTACACAGCATCATTCGGCGGAAGGAACCCAAGCGATGGCCTCCCAGGAGAGACAGTCAGCGAGCGAGGACAAGGACCCCGTCTCGATGTGGGAGCGCCTCGAACGACCGGCGCCGGCTCCCCGCACCACCCTCACTCCCCGGCGGATCGCCGAGGTCGCCGTCGCCGTCGCCGACGCCGAGGGACTCGACGCGGTCACCATGCGCCGCCTGGCCACCGAACTCGGCGTCGCCCCCATGGCCGCGTACCGCTATGTCACCGGCAAGGACGAGCTACTCGAGCTGATGGCCGACTTCGTCTACGCGGAGCTGGATCTGCCCGACGGCAAGGACGGCTGGCGCGCGACCATGCGGTCCGTCGCCCTACGAATAAGGGAGGTCCTGCTCCAGCACTCGTGGGTGACGCGGGCGGCGTGCGGCGCGCCGACCCCGAACCAGCTGGCCGTGCCGGAGGCGGCCCTCGTCGCACTCGACGGCCTGGGGCTCGACGTGGACACCGCCATGGCGGTCTACAACACCGTCACCGCCTATGTACACGGCGCGGTCGACTCGGAGGTCAGGCTGAGTCAGATGCTCCACGTGCGCGGCTGGTCCACCCGTGAGGAGGCCCGCGCGGGACTGGCCACACAGATGACCTGGCTCATGAACACGGGCCGCTACCCGATGTACGCACGCTATATCCACGAGGCCGACCGCAAGGACGACGTGCAGTGGCAGTTCGAGATCGGCCTGGACTCTGTCCTCGATGGCATTGCGGCGCGCCTGGCGATATGAGGACATCTGCGCTGGCGAACCGTGTCCCGAGCGACACACCGAGCCAGTCGAATCCGACCACCGCACCGAAGCTGCTTGACAAATACAGAGGTATCGCGGGTTGTCGTTCGAGCGGCGTACGGTCGAGTGTGTGAACAGTGGCGCCGCACCTGCGGCAGCTGTGGAGGGCTCGGACCTGTGGGCACGGGCGTTCTCGGCCCTGTACGACCCACTCCTGTGGGTGGGCGAGAAGGCGGGCATGGGCGTTCGTCGACGGGATTTGCTCGGCCGTGCGAGGGGGCGGACGGTCGAGCTGGGCAGCGGTACTGGTCTGAACCTGCCGTACTACCCCGACGACCTCGCCGAGCTGATCCTGACCGAACCCGAAGCCGCAATGCGTGCGCGGTTGGCGCGAAGGCTGCATCGCAGTCGACGTCGGGCGCGGGTGCTCGACGCATCAGCGGAACAGCTGCCATTCGCGGATGAAACCGTGGACACGGTCGTCTCAACTCTTGTGTTGTGCACCGTCGACGCAGCCGATCCGGTGTTGCGGGAGATCAAGCGCGTGCTACGCCCCGGAGGCCGGCTGCTGTTCCTCGAACATGTCCGTTCCCAGTCGCCGCGACTTGCCTATTGGCAGGATCGCCTCGCCGGCCCGTGGCGCCGGTTCGCAGAGGGCTGCCACTGCAACCGTGCCACCCTCGAGCTGATCCGGACCTGCGGGCTGGAGCTTGGAGAGGTACAGGAAGCGTCGTGGCGGGCGATGCCCCCGATTATTCGACCGCTGATCACGGGCGTGGCCACCAAAAGCGACGGCTGACACTCTCGAGTGGTCCTGAGCTCGTTTCACGCTGCGCTGTCGAACAAGATCAGGAGGTTCCGGTAGAACTCGCTGAATCTTGGGCGGATATGACCGTAGCTGCTGATCAGGCCGGACACGGTGTTGCCTCAGACCGCTCGCTGCCCCGGAGCTCGTCGGCCCAGCACAGCCGAGGCCGGAACGTTCGAACTCATGGCTATTCGGCACGCGGCGCGGCAGCCCGATATGACAAAGCCGGGCGACATCAGCGAAAACCGATGTCGCCCGGCCAGTTATTTGTTCACGCAGGTTGTGCGCCGGCCAGGTCCGCCACCACGGCTGCGGCCGTGCGCTGGAACCGCATACCGAGCATGGTCAGCCCGAGTGCGGCGACCAGCAGGATGGCCAGTGTCCAGGCGAGCGTCGAAAAGCCGTGTGGTGCAGCGGCCGCCGCGACGATCGGGCCGACGGTCGCACCGACGTAGAAGCTGAACATGGCGACCGAAGAGGCCGCGGCCCTGGCTTCCCCGCCCAGCTCGCCTGCACTCTGCAGGACGGCGGGGGCGATGATGCCGAGGCCGCCGACGAGCACGGCGAGCAGCACGGTCAACACCCCGAGGTGTCCGCCTTCGAAGGTGGCGAGCACCATCGCGGCAGCGGCGACGAGCACGCCGAGCACGATCTGGCCCGGCTTCGACAGCCGCGCAAGCGGCATCGCGAGCAGCGGCAGCGCGACCATTACCGGGAGCGCACCGGCCCGCAGAGCGAGCAGTTCGCCCGATCCCTCGACGATGCCGGTGAGTTCGATGCCGGTGTAGACCCCGACCATCACCGCCATGCTCAACGCACCGGCGGCAAGCATCGGCAGCAGCGGTTTGATCCGCAGCACCGCAGGAATCGCCGCGTAGCTGTGCAGCAGCGGCTTGTCCCGGCCGGTCGGCGCGTCATCGAGCATGACAGCACGCAGGGCGAGCGCCAGTGCCGTGAAGACGACGGCCGAACCGACGAACATGGTCCGCCACGGGAACGCGGCGACCACCGCCTGCGAGACGATCTGCGCGAGCACCGTCGCGGCAAGGAACGAGGTGGCCACCGACATGGTGACGACAGGCCGGTGCGCGGGCGCGATGCGAGTGGCGACGTAGGCCATGATCGCCGGTGGGATGGAACCGACGAGCAGACCCTGCACGATCCGCAGCCCGACCGCGAGCGGCGCACTGAACGCCAGGCCGGTCAACAGGGTTACCACTGCGGCAGCGATCATGCCGGTGACCAGCACCCGCCGGTGGCCGAAGCGATCCGACAGCGGGCCGAAGAGCACGAAGCCGCCCGCGTAGCCGAAGGCGAAGGCGCTGATGATCCACGTCATCACCCCCGAGCCGACGTTCCAATCGGCTTTCATGGCCGTGAACAGCGGAATCGGGATGTACATCTGGCCGGTGGCCAGCAGGGCGGACAAGACGAAGACGGGCAGTGTGCGCCCGGTGTGCGCGCGTGGTGACACGCTCCGGGTGCGTGCGGCAGCCGGTGTACCGGCTGGAAGCTGAAGTGTCGGCGTTGCCATGGCGCTGACAGTACGACGACCATCAAACTCTGTCAACCAAATAGTTGGTTTAATGAAATGGTAAAGTCCAGGCCATGACCGTCACGATGAAGCGCAGCGACGCGACCAAGCAGGCGCTGCTGCGCGCCGCCCGGGACGAATTCGCCGAATACGGCCTTGCGGGCGGTCGAGTCGACCGCATCGCTGAGGCGGCAGGAGTCAACAAGGAACGCATCTACGGCCTGTTCGGCAGCAAGGACAAGCTGTTCGACGTCATCCTCATCGACACACTGCGCGAGTTCATCGACGTCGTGCAGCCGATGGCCGACACCGAACCGGGCGATTACGTCGGCAAGCTCTTCGACTACCACCGCGACAACCCCCAGCTGCTGCGACTGCTGCTCTGGGAATCACTCCATCGCGGGGCCGACGCACACGACATCGACGGCTGGCGAGCCGAGCACTACGTGCAGAAATTCGACCGGGCCCGAGAGCAATTCGGCGTCGACGAACAGCAGGCCGGACTCGTTCTCCTTGCCCTGTGCGGCGTCGCCAACTGGACATACGCGGTCCCGCAGACCACCCGCCTGCTCCTCGGCGCTGCCGCCGAGGACTACGAAACAACCAAACGGTTCATGCAGGAGTTCGCCAGGGCCGCCATGCGGCGTGAGCCCCGAGACGATCCATCGGTCAATGCGTTGACCACACGGGCGACGGCCGCCGCGCCGACCGGGACGCTCCGTACCGCGGCGATCGAGACGCCGGTCGAGGCGGTCGCCAGAGCGGATGACAATGCCGCGGCGGAGCCGCCCGCGCACACCGGCCCGGGGAATTCCGCTGACAACGTGGACCAGGCTGCCCAGCGGCTACGCGACGCACAGGCAGCCGCCGAAGCCGCCCGCGACGAACTGGCCGAAGCCCTGCAGGCGGCCCACGCAGCAGGCGCGGGAGCCAACCAGTTGGCCCGCCGAGTCGCGGGCACACTTTCCCGCCCGGTAGTACTCAAGCTGCTGGCCGAGTGACTCCGCCGGCACCGGCCGCAAGTCGCGGACCCTTCACCGGCCCGTAGGGCCCCTGCCGACCGAGTCAGCCAATGCTCGGCCGACAGAGTCGCGGACCCTCCCCGCCCCGTGGGCTCCCCCGACCACATCAACGAACGTCCAGCCAACCAAGCCACAGGCCGTCGCCCGGTATCGCTCCCGACCGGCCGTCCTCGAATGGCAACCCGACAGAACCGCCGGTGCCCGTAGCCACCGGCGGTCGAGTCGAGGTGTTCGGCGAGCCCGCGTCAGAACACGGCAGCGCCTAGAACGCCGCCTCGTCCATCTCCATGATGTCGTTGTCGATCGCCGCCAGAATGCCCTTGACCGCGGTCAACTCCGGTAGCACGTTCTTCACGAAGAAGCTTGCGACAGCGACCTTTCCGGCATAGAACGGCCGGTCCTTCGCCGCCGGTTCCGCTGCCAGTGCGGTCGCGGCGATTTCGGCCTGCACCAGCAGCCGCCAGCCGATCAGCAAGTCGCCGACGGCGAACAGGAAACGGACCGAACCCAGGCCGACCTTGTAGAGCTCGGCCGAATCCTGCTGCGCGGCCATCAGGTATCCGGTCAGCGTGGCCGCCATCGCCTGCACGTCGGCGAGCGCCGTGGCCAGCAGCGCCCTTTCGGGCTCGAAGCGACCGGTCTTCATCTCGAGGAATGCGGAGATCTGCCCGGTGACGTGCGCGATGGCGACGCCCTTGTCGCGAATGATCTTGCGGAAGAAGAAGTCCTGCGCCTGGATCGCCGTGGTGCCCTCGTACAGCGAGTCGATCTTGGCGTCGCGGATGTACTGCTCGATCGGGTAGTCCTGCAGGTATCCCGAACCACCCAGTGTCTGGAGCGATTCGGTGAGGTACCGGTAGGCCCGCTCGGAGCCGACACCCTTGACGATCGGCAGCAGCAAATCGTCCACCCGGTGCGCCAATTCGGCATCGGCACCCGAAACCAGCTGCGCCACATCGGCATTCTGATGTGCCGCGGTGTACAGATACACCGCACGCAGACCTTCGGCATAGGCCTTCTGCATGGCGAGGCTGCGCCGCACATCCGGGTGGTTGGTGATGGTGACGCGCGGTGCCTCCTTGTCCGACATCCGGGTCAGATCCGCGCCCTGGACGCGCTGCTTGGCGTAGTCGAGCGCGTTCAGGTATCCGGTGGACAGCGTGCCGGTGGACTTGATGCCGACCACCATGCGCGCGTTCTCGATCACCTGGAACATCTGCGCGATGCCGTTGTGTACCTCGCCGACCAGCCAGCCCTTGGCGGGAACGTCCGTGCCACCGAAGGTCACCTCACAGGTGGGCGAAGACTTCAGGCCCATCTTGTGCTCGACACCGGTCACATACACACCGTTGCGGTCGCCCAGCTCGAGCGTCTGGTGATCGAAGAGGAACTTGGGCACATAGAACAGCGAGAGGCCCTTGGTGCCGGGTCCCGCGCCCTCGGGTCGAGCCAGCACGAGGTGGAAGACGTTCTCCGCGGTCTCACCGACATCGCCGCCGGAGATGAAACGCTTGACGCCCTCGATGTGCCAGGAGCCGTCCTCCTGCTGGACGGCCTTGGTGCGCCCCGCGCCGACATCCGAGCCGGCATCCGGCTCGGTCAGCACCATGGTGCCCTGCCAGCCACGGTCGTAGCCCTTGGTGGCCCATGCCTTCTGCTCATCGGTGCCGACGTTATAGAGCACCGAGGCCATCACCGGACCCATATTGAAGAAGCTCGCCGACGGGTTTGCGGAGGTGAGCATCTCGTTGATCGCCCAGATGACCGCAGCGGGCGCAGGCGTGCCGCCCATCCCCTCCGGCATGCCGAGCCTGCCCCAATCGGCCTCGCGCACGGCCGCGATGGTCTTGCGCAGCGGCTCCGGCACGGAGATGGAGTAGGTGGCCCGGTCGTAGACCACCGGATCGCGATCCGCCGCGGCAAACGATTCCGCGACCGGGCCCTCGGCGAGACGCTTCACCTCGGTCAGGATCTCGCGCACGGTGTCGGAGTCGAGATCACCGTAGGCACCCGTATCCAGCAGCTTGTCCAGCTGCAACACCTCGAACAAATTGAATTCGATGTCGCGCACGTTCGCCTTGTAGTGACCCACCGTGGTCCTCCTCGACTGACAACTCCGTGGCCAGGCGAGCCACGGGATCGGCTTTCTGACGATGTACAAACGAAGCCTGCCGTACCGCGACGACGCTACGCAACCGTAGCCATTGGGAAGCCTCACCGTCGTTTACCGAGCGGTTACTACAAAGGTTCACACGGCGGAAACACAGGCAACGGACTCGTCATCGGGAGTCATTCCAGCGCAACAACTTCTGTCTAGTGTTCGCACCACGAATACAGCCGTTGTATACATCCCGGTCGACCCACCTGACCGGTGCAAAGGCGCGTGTATTCGCCCGCGGCGCACGCAGCGCCGCCGAACACCTGATGAAGTGAGAAGGGTCCTGCCCCATGCCAGATTCCCGTGACATCCATCGGCCACGCATGCATCGCGCGGCAAAAGCACTGGTCGCCCCGACGGCAGTCGTACTTGCCGGTCTGTTGCTGACTGCCTGTGGCGCCAAGGACGACGACTCGACCAGCGGCTCCAACGCAGCGTCCTGCGTCGACACGTCGAAGGATTCGATCAAGGTCGGTTCCCTGCACTCACTGTCGGGCACGATGGCCATTTCCGAGGTCACCGTCGCCAACTCCACCAAGCTCGCTGTCGACCAGATCAACGCAGCGGGCGGCGTCCTCGGCAAGAAAATCGACCTGGTGCTCGAGGACGGCGCCTCCGACCCGAAGACCTTCGCCGAGAAGGCCGAAAAGCTCATCAGCTCCGACTGCGTCGCCGCGGTGTTCGGCGGCTGGACCTCCTCGAGCCGCAAGGCCATGAAGCCGAAGTTCGAGAGCCTGAACTCGCTGCTCTACTACCCCGTCCAGTACGAGGGCTTGGAAGACAGCAAGAACATCTTCTACACCGGCGCGACCACCAATCAGCAGATCATTCCCGCGCTGGATTACCTGAAGCAGAAGGGCATCACCTCCCTCTATCTGGTCGGCAGCGACTACGTTTTCCCGCAGACCGCCAACCGCGAGATCAAGGAATACGCGAAGGCCAACGGCATCGAGATCAAGGGTGAGGACTACACCCCGCTCGGCTCGACCGACTTCTCCACCATCGTGAACAAGGTGCGCACCGCCAAGGCGGGTGCGGTGTTCAACACCCTCAACGGCGACTCCAACGTCGCGTTCTTCCGCGAGTACACCAATGCCGGCCTGAAAGCCGCTGAGATGCCTGTCGTTTCGGTGTCCATCGCCGAGGAAGAGGTCGCGGGCATCGGCGCGCAGAACATCGCGGGGCAGCTGACGGCGTGGAACTACTACCAGACCGTCGACACCCCGGTGAACAAGAAGTTCGTCGCGGATTACAAGGCTGCCTTCGGCGCCGACAAGCCGACCTCGGACCCGATGGAAGCCGCCTACGCCTCGGTCTACCTCTGGAAGAACACCGTCGAGAAGGCGAAATCCTTCGCAGTGGCCGACATTCAGGCCGCAGCCGACGGCGTGAGTTTCGAGGCACCCGAGGGTCTGGTCACCCTCGACGGCTCCAACCACCACATCACCAAGACCGCCCGCATCGGTGAAATCCGGCCGGACGGACTCATTTACACGGTGTGGGACTCGGGCAAGGCCGTCACTCCGGACCCCTACCTGAAGTCCTACGACTGGGCCAAGGGCCTGAAGTAGTCGAGCAGCGCCGGTGCGGGTCTCGTCGAGGGGACCGGGCCCGCACCGGCCGACACCGTTAGGAACCTTTATGGACGTGCTGATCGGCCAGCTCTTCACCGGGCTGAGTCTGGGATCGATTCTGTTGCTCGCCGCGCTCGGCCTTTCGCTGACCTTCGGTCAGATGGGCGTGATCAACATGGCGCACGGCGAGTTCATCATGGCCGGCTGCTACACGACTTACGTTGTGCAGAAGGTGTTCTCGTCGGCCGGTGTCTCACTGATGGTGTCGCTGCTCATCGGATTCCTCGTCGGCGGCCTACTCGGCGCTGCGCTCGAAATGGGCCTGATTCGCTGGATGTACGACCGGCCGCTGGACACCCTGCTCGTCACCTTCGGTGTCGGCTTGGTGCTGCAACAGCTGGCCCGCGACATCTTCGGCGCACCGGCCAAGAATGTGCTCGTCCCCGAATGGCTCGGCGGCGGCATCACCATCATGGGCGCGGTGGTGCCGAAGACACGCATCTTCATCCTGGTGCTCGCGGTCGTCGCGGTGACCACGCTGGCCACGGTGCTCAAGGCGACGCCGCTGGGCCGCCGCATCCGCGCGGTGGTGCAGAACCGCGGATTGGCCGAGACCAGCGGCGTTTCCAGTCGCGTCACCGATATCAGCACGTTCTTCATCGGCTCCGGCCTGGCCGGTGTCGCGGGTGTCGCACTCACCCTGATCGGTTCGACCAGCCCCACCATCGGACAGAGCTATCTCATCGACGCGTTCCTCGTGGTGGTGATCGGCGGCCTCGGGCAGATCAAGGGCACGGTCATCGCGGCGTTCGCGCTCGGCCTGCTCAATTCCTACATCGAATACTCGACCACCGCATCCATCGCCAAGGTGATCGTCTTCGTCATCATCGTGATCTTCCTGCAGGTCCGGCCGCAGGGCCTGTTCACGGTCCGGACAAGGAGTTTGGCTTGACTTCCTCCCCGCGCCTAGCGGCAGGGGATTGCGACCTTCGCGGGTCGGGCTTCCTGCTTCAGCGACAACTACCCACCCGGCTGAAGCCGACCAGGTCTTACGCCATCTCCACAGGCGGTAACCGCCAGTCCGGCGGCCAAAATATTGCGTGCGGCGTTGATATCGCGGTCGTGGATCGCGCCGCACTCTTGACACGTCCACTCACGCACACTCAAAGGCATCGACTCTGCGAGAAATCCGCAGCTACCACACGTCTTGGACGAAGGCAGCCAACGATCCACAACCACAAGGCGCCTGCCATACCATCGGCACTTGTATTCCAACATGATCCGCAACTGCGACCAAGCGGCATCGGAGATGGCGCGTGCCAAGCGATGGTTCCCGAGCATGTTCCGCACCGCCAGATCCTCGATCACAATCGTTTGGTTCTCACGAACGAGTCGAGTGGTCAACTTTTGCAGGTAGTCCCGGCGCCGGTCAGAAATTCGCGTATGAACCCGCGCCACCCTGATTCGGGCCTTCGCGCGGTTCGCACTTCCAACCTGCTTGCGCGACAACGCCCGCTGAGCACGGGCCAATCGGATTCGGTCGGTCCTTTCAGGCCTCGGATTGGTGACCTTCTCGCCGGTAGAGAGCGTTACCAGCGCCGTGAGGCCTGCGTCGACCCCGACAGTCGCCGACGACTCCGGAAGCGATCTGATGTCAGGATCCTCAACAAGCATCGAGACGAACCATCGTTCGGCTCGATCACGGGTAACAGTCACGGTGGACGGGTCAGCTCCGTCCGGCAGAGAACGCGACCAGACGATGTTCAGCGGGTCCGCGCACTTGGCCGGCCACAGTTTCCCGTTGCGATAACGGAATCCAGAACGAGTGAACTCCGCCGACGCTCTACTACGCTTGCGCGACTTGAATCGTGGATAGCCGGACTGTTTTCTCCAGAAGCTGGCGAACGCTCTCTGCAGGTGCCGCAACGTCTGCTGCAACGGGACACAGGAAACCTCGTTCAACCATTCGAAATCAGGTTCGCCCTTCCATGCGGACAGCAATGCCGAAGTCTGGCCGTAGCTGGTCCCACGTCGCTCGGTGCTCCACGCTCGAGTCCGTTCTGTCAGCGCGCGGTTGTAGACGTAGCGCACGCACCCGAACGTCCGACTCAGCAAGTCCGCCTGCTGTTCGTTGGGGTAGAAGCGGTACTTATACGCACGCTGCGCCACAGCTCACAGAGTAAACGTCTAGACCGACAGCTTCGCGAGCATTCGATCATCCCTGTTATCAGCACGGATGGAGCCCAGCACAGTTCTGCCCAGCTTCTCAGCGAAAGGTAGCGCGATGACAACACTCTCGAAGCGGTGGCGTGCGAATTCCTCCCTCACAACGCTCGGCGGCTTTTCCGTCGCCGCGATCATCTTGTTCGCGGTCGCACCTGCCATGCTCAGCGACTTCCGGCTGAACCTGCTCGCCAAGTTCCTGTGCTTCGCCATCGTCGCGGCGGGCATCGGATTGGCCTGGGGCCGTGGCGGAATGCTCACCCTCGGTCAGGGCGTGTTCTTCGGCATCGGCGCCTACATCATGGCGATGCACCTGCAGATGGCCGACGCGGCCAGGCTGCACAACGACGTGCCGG
Organism: Nocardia sp. CWNU-33; assembly: GCF_046764895.1. Lineage (NCBI taxonomy): Bacteria > Bacillati > Actinomycetota > Actinomycetes > Mycobacteriales > Nocardiaceae > Nocardia > Nocardia sp. CWNU-33. The sequence continues at coordinate 224,755 of NZ_JBKOQN010000006.1, forward strand.
AGTTCATGGAGATCGCGGGCATTCGCGAATTGCCCTCGTTCTGGCAGCCTTTCGCCTCGGGCCCGGTCGCGCTGATCGGCATTCTGGTTCTGCCCGCGCTCGTTGCGGCGGCGCTCGGGTACGGCGTGTTCAAGCGCCGGGTCAAGGGCACCTACTTCGCCATCTTGAGCCAGGCGCTTGCCGCAGCGCTGGCCATCCTGCTCACCGGTCAGCAGAAGATCGGCGGCTTCACCGGCCTTTCGGACTTCCGCGCCTTCTTCGGGTTCAAGCTGTCGGATCCGACCAACCGGCAGATGCTGTTCTTCATCGCGGCGGGCACGCTGCTCGTGGTTGTCGCGCTGGTCCGCCAGCTGATGCGCAGCCGCTACGGCGAACTGCTTGTGGCCGTACGTGATCAGGAGGAGCGGGTGCGCTTCCTCGGCTACGACCCGGCCAACGTCAAAATCGTCGCCTATGTCGTCGCGGCCTTCTTCGCGGGCATCGCGGGCGCGCTGTTCACCCCCATCGTCGGCATCATCTCACCCGCCGATATCGGGGTGGTGCCCTCCATCGCCTTCATCATCGGCGTCGCGATCGGCGGCCGGACCACTCTGCTCGGGCCGGTGCTCGGCGCGATCGGCGTCGCGTGGGCGCAGACCGCGCTTTCGGAAGAATTCCCGTCCAGCTGGACCTACCTGCAGGGCGTGCTGTTCATCGTGGTCGTCGGGTTCATTCCGGCCGGCCTGGCCGGTGTCTGGCCGATGGCAAAGGGAGTGCTGGAGAGCAGATTCCGGCGAACCGCACCGACGACGCCCGCCGCTGCGGCGCCGGTCGTCGCAAGTGCCGCACTGCCCGATGACGCACTGGTCGAGGAGAAGGTGAGGTCCTGATGACCGAGACAACACACGAACCGAAGCTCGGCGGCAATGCCGGCATGTCGAGCGAGTACCTCGAAATCCGCGGCGTTTCAGTGAGTTTCGATGGCTTCAAGGCCGTGACGGACGTGGATCTCACTGTGCTGCAGGGTGATCTGCGCTTCCTGATCGGGCCCAATGGCGCAGGCAAGACCACTCTCATCGATGCAATCACCGGACTGGTGCCCGCCACCGGGTCGGCGCAGAAGTCCGGCGTCGAACTGCTCGGCAAGAAGGTGCATCAGATCGCGCGCCTCGGCATCGGCCGAACCTTCCAGACGGCAAGCGTTTTCGAACAGCTCAGCGTCCTACAGAACCTAGATATCGCGGCGGGCGCGGGCCGCTCGGCGCTGACCATGCTGCGGCGGCGCACATCGGTGCTGCCGAGTATCGAAGAGGCGCTCGAGATCACCGGCCTCGGTGCGCTGCGCGACAAGCCTGCCGGTGTGCTCGCCCACGGACAGAAACAGTGGCTGGAGATCGGCATGCTGCTGGTGCAGAACGCTTCGGTGCTGCTGCTCGACGAACCGGTTGCCGGCATGAGCGCCGAAGAACGTGAGGAAACCGGAAACCTGTTGCGCCGCATCGGCGGCGAACGCATCGTCATCGTGGTCGAGCACGATATGGATTTCATGCGCGCTTTCGCCACCTCGGTGACCGTGCTCGCCGCGGGCAAAGTGCTCAGCGAAGGCACGGTCGAGCAGGTGCAGGCCGATCCGAAGGTACGGGAGGTCTACCTCGGTACCGCGGCAGCCATCGGGCTGGACGGGGCCATCGAAGAGAGCTCCACCGCAGCGAACAAGGAGGCCGCCGATGCTTGAGCTCGTCGATATCCACTCCGGCTACGGCCGGACCGAGGTGATCCACGGTGTTTCGGTGACCGTCCCGGACGACAGCGTCGTGGCGATCATGGGACACAACGGCGCGGGCAAGACCACCCTGCTGCGCACCGCCGTCGGCCTGATCGGTGCCAAATCGGGCCGCATCGAGTTCGACGGCGAGACGATCACCAAGATGTCACCGTCACGCCGGGTGCGGCGCGGCATCGCGTATGTGCCGCAGGGACAACAGAGTTTCCCGCAGCTGACCACCGCGGAGAACCTCCAGGTGGTTGCCGACGGCCGCAAGCGCGGCAAGGCGCTGATCGACGAGTCGCTCGACCTGTTTCCGGCCCTGCGTGAGCTGCTGACCCGCAAGGCGGGCCTGCTCTCCGGCGGCCAGCGGCAACAGCTGGCGATCGCGCGGGCCCTGATCACCGAGCCGAAGCTGCTCATCCTGGACGAGCCGACCGAGGGTATCCAGCCGTCGGTGGTCGCCGAAATCGAGCGCACCATTATCGATCTCACCCGGCGCGGCGGACTGAGTGTGCTGCTGGTCGAACAGCACATCGGTTTCGCGCTGCAAGCCGCGCAGCACTACTACATCCTGCAATCCGGGCGCGTTGGCTCCGATGGTGCGGGCGGTGCGAGTGCGGAGACCGCGGTTCGCTCGGCGATGGCGATCTGAGCTGGCCGCCATGACGCGCAGGGGGCGAGTCCCGCTGAGCGAGAGGGTGTATCACTCGCTGCGGCGAGACCTGGCCACGGGCGCGATCGTGCCGACCGAACGGCTCGGCGAGGAGCGTCTCGCCGAGATCTACGGTGTGTCCCGCACCCCGGTGCGGGAGGCGCTGGCCCGGTTGCAGGCCGACGGCCTCGTCGAACGACACAGCGACGGGCTGTACCCGTACCGGCCGCGCCTCGAAGAATTGGACAACCTGTACGAGCTGCGGATCGTGTTGGAAACCAGGGGGATTCAGCGCATTATCGACGTCGCGCAGGCCGCCGAACGCGTGGAAAGCAGGTTCGACCCGGCACCCGCACACGATCTGGCACTGGTGCGTGCAGAACTCGACACCTGGCGCCGGATGCTCGAGGCTCCACCCGAGCCGGGCCCGGCACTGGTTGCCGCCGACGAGCAGTTCCATACGACACTGCTTGCCGCGGCGGGTAATACGGCGCTGGCCGACGCGCTCACCGGTGTCTACGTCCGGGTGCGCCCGGTGCGCACCTTGGATCTGCCGACCCCTGACCGCATTGCCACCATGACCGCCGAACACATCACCATCGCCGAACAACTCCTGTCCGGCAACCCCGATCGCGCTCTCGGCACCCTCACCGCCCATATCGACAGTTCACGTGCTCACGTTCTTTCGCGTGCCCAGCAGGCGCTCGATCTGACCAAACTGGCTCGCGCCGTGCGTGATTGACGCTCGGCGAGCCGATCCGATCGGACTCGAGTAATCAGCAATCCGGCTGGAGGGGCCAGCATTCGACCGGATGATACGGCGGTGGTGCGGGTGTCGAGCTCGTCATCCCACTGCCCGGTTCGGGGTGCGCACGGCCGGAATCGTGCGCGATACCGCTGATGACTGCGCCGATGACAACGAAAATCCCGATGACCGCGAGGGCGAGGACAATCCAGGAGGCAATGCTCTGACGTCGCGTCGGCTCGCCGGGGATCGGCGCGACCCACAGCGGTCCGGCCTCCGGCAAGCCGATCGGGTTCGGGTCGGGAAGTACCGCGTCGAACCCGTCGGCGATGAGTTCGGCGCGTGAGGGGCCGTTGTCCACACCGAGTGCTCGGTAGGCGGCGAATACGCGGTCGGCGGTCCAGTTGCGCGGGCCCGCGGAGAAGCCTTCCAGGTAGATGCGCAGTTCGGTCGCGTCGCGAGCATTGGCGGCGAGGACGTCGATCCCGGGGCGCAGGTTGGTGCGCGCCGGGCGCACCACAACGCCGTGAAACGGGACGAGCACCACCGCACCACACACATGGCCCGGGTCGAACAGCGCCCGCTCCAGCCGGCTCTTCACCGCGTACACCGCGTGTTCCAGCTGGTCGGTCGGACTGACCACGCCGTCGTCGTCCAAGTCGGCCCGCGCATCGCTGATCGTCCACGGCCCGTCGGCAGAGATATTGAAAATGCCGCTCTGGCGGCGCCGGAAGCCCCTGACCTCGATCACCGTGATGCCGCGTGCGGTGAAGAGCACCGCGTCGACCTGCCGGGTTCCATTGTCGCCCACATCCAGGTCGACCACCGCCAGGCACGTCGTCGGGAACAGCCGCAAGGACTCGACGAACTCCTGTTCGGCCCCGGAAAGAGTCGCTCCGGTCTTGATCTTCACCAGCATTGCGTTTTCCTACCCGCCTCTTTCGGATCGACGCGGTCCTCCCGCCGCACTGCCGCGCCGGTACTGATGATGACGCGCTACCACCCCGAAGGCCACCGAAAACCCGAGAGCGGCAAGAACAACACCGCGATCCAGACCGGCCGGTCGCCTTGTTGACCCGTATCGGACTTGCCCGCCCCGGCTCGCGGCACGGTGGACCGGCACTTCGGAGCCCGGACTTTCCGGACCTCACCGGCCCGGGAGGAACGCTTTAGTACGCTCGGGTCGGCCCGTCCCACCTCGGGCCCCGCAACCAGGATCCCCGCAGCGCAGGCGCTACCCGGAGATCGCGGAGGAGGAGGCGCAAGCATGGTTTCAGCGTTGCAACCACGGGTTTCACCTGGTCGGCTCCGGGAGCTGGGTCCCATCAATTGGGTTGTCTGGCAGGCGCTCTCCCGCGCCGCGGGGACCGACGATGCCCATCTTTTCAGCACTCTCGGTCGCACCAAGGGCCTGTTCCGGGGTTGGCTGCACTACTCGGGCAAGCTCATGCCGGGCGGCAAGCTGCCGCGGCACGAGTCGGAACTCGTGATTCTGCGCGTCGCGCACCTGCGTGCTTGCGAATACGAGATGGACCACCACATCCGCCTCGGCAAACGCGCCGGCGTCACGTTCGAAATTTTGGACCGTCTCCGCACCGGACCGTCCGCGCCCGAATGGTCGGACAAGCACCGCGCGCTGCTCTGCGCTGTCGACCAATTGGTGGAATCTCGCGATATCGACGATGCCGCCTGGTCGACCCTGGCCGAGCATTACGACGAGCGTCGTCTCATCGAAATCGTCCTGCTCGTCAACCAATACGAGGGCTTGGCCGCCACCATCACCGCCCTGCGCATCCAGCGCGACGCGGTATAGCACAGCCGATCGGCCCGCTTTCGCGGGCAGCTGACGAGCAGACGGCGCTGTTGTTCAACGGCTTTCGATCAACGTCGCCAAACCGTCCAAGACCCGGGTCAGCCCGAATTCGTAGGCGTGGTCGGCACTGTAGGCGGCGTCGTGGGCCCGGCCTGCGGCGGCGCCGATGCGGGCGGCGAGCGGGTAACGGTCGGAGTTGAAGACCTGCGCCAGGACCGGCGCGGCTCGCGCCCACCATTCGAGGTCCGTCATGGCGCTGTCGGCCGCCGCGCGGGCGGTGTCGATGGCGATGCGGGCGACCGAGGTGACGAAGCCGAGCACGAAGGTGAGTGCGGCATCCATCTCGACGTCACCGAGGCCGAGGCCGTCGAAGGCCCGCAGTTCGTGGTCGTACTTGGCGGCGAGACCGGGGCCGAGCGGCGGACGAGTAGTCGGCAAGTAGGCCACCCACGGATGCCGGGCAAGCAGCGCACGGTTCTCCGCAGCGATCGTGGTGACCCGGTCACGCCAGGGCAGGTCGGTCAGATCCGTGCGCGACATCTCGCCGTAGACCGTGTCCAGCATCAGGTCGATCAGCTCCGCCTTGCCGGGCACATAGGTGTAGGTGGCCATCGGCGTGCGGCCGAGCCGGTTGGCGACGGCGCGCATGGTGAGTGCGCCGATCCCGTCCGCGTCGGCAATCGCGATGGCCGCGGCAACCACGGCGTCGACGCTGCTGCGCTGCTTCGGTCCACGCACCGCGCCCTGGTCTCCGGGCACGCGCCAGAGCAGCTCCAGAGTTCGCACGGGATCGCCCGCGCAGCTGCGTTCCTTCGGCTGCTTGTCCGCCACACCTTCTCCTCGGTCGTGCGGCCCCACCGCCCGAACTCACGATGGTATCGACGTGACGTAGGTCATAGTGCAGCACGGCGAAGATCTCTCTACAAAGTATAGCGTACTTAGTAGAGAGATTGAGTGCAGCCCAGAGGAGAGCCCATGAACATCACCGCTTCCGCCATCTCGCTCAATGTCGCCGACCCGCAGGCTTCGGCGAAGTTCGTCGTCGACCACCTCGGTTTCACCGAGAAGATGTCGGCCGACGGATTCGTTTCACTGGATCGGCCGGACGCAGGCCTGAACCTGATCTTCCTGCGGACCGGACTGGAAACCTTCAAGCCGAAGAGCGCGGCAGGTCAGGCCGGTGACGGCTTGCTCGTCGTGTTCGTCGTCGACGACATCGACGCGGAGTATGCGCGGCTGCAAGCCGAGGGCGTGCCGATCGTGACACCCATCGAGACCGAGGAGTGGGGTGAGCGCTACTTCCAGATGAGCGATCCGAACGGGATCATTCTGCAGTTGGTTCAGTGGGTGTGACCGATCCGAGCGGCCGGGGCAGTACCCGATAGACGGACACCCTCGCGAGTGCGCAGTGGAAGTCCACTAGCACCCGCGAGGGTGTTCGCCCGCGCCGCTCAGGCGAGACCCGCGCGGAACACCTCGACCGCAGGCGTAGAGGCGCGGCCGATCAGCTTCTGCAGGTCGCCGCTGTCCACATCGAGAATCCCCGAGGCGATTCCGGTGTCCGCGTCGGCCAGCGCCGCGGCGTAGCCTGCATCCAGACCCGCCTGCTGCAGCGCCGCGCTGTAGTCCGCCTGCGACAGGTTCTCGTAGCGCACCGGCTTGCCCGATGCCTCCGAGATCACCTGCGCCAGTTCGGCATAGGTGAGACGCTCATCGCCGCCGAGTTCATAAATCTTGCCCTCGTGCCCATCGGTGGTGAGCACGCGCGCGGCCGCCTCGGCGTAGTCGGCACGCGCGGCGGCCGCCACTCGACCTGCGCCCGCGGCGCCGTGCAGCACCCCGGTTTCGACAGCGTGGCCGAGCCCACCGAAGTAGTTCTCCCAGTACCAGCTGTTGCGCAGCACGGCATGCGGGACCGTCGATTCCGCGAGTACAGCTTCGGTGCCCTTGTGCTCCTGCGCCAGGATCAACGGGTTTTCGGTGGCGCGCGGAATGCTGGTGTAGGCAAGAAGTTTCACACCGGCCCGCTCTGCGGCCCGAATGACGTTGGTGTGCTGGGCGACTCGTTCGCCGAACTGATTTCCGGAGATGAGCAGCACGCGGTCGACGCCGTCGAGCGCGCGGTCGAGCGCGTCCGGGTCGTCGTAGCCGGCCTGCCGGACGTCGACGCCGCGCTCGGCCAGGTCGGCGATCTTCTGCGGGTCACGCACGATCGCGACGACCGGGGTCGACCCGTCGCGCAACAGCGCCTCCACCACGAGACGACCCAGGTGCCCACTTGCTCCGGTGACTGCCACAGTCATGACTACCTCCATATGTATGAACTGATCTGTAAGCACTAACTAATAGTAAGTACTATGCATTCCTACACCACTAAGGTCAAGTTGGGTACCATCGAATCCATGAGTACACAGCGCATCCCGCTGGCGGAGACGAACGATCCCGCGCTGGAAGCCGATGTTTTCGCTAGAAACTGCACGTCACGTCCGGTTTTGCAAAACGTGGCCAGCCGCTGGGGCATCCTGGCCCTCGTCGCGTTGCGCGAGGGGCCGTACCGATTCAGCGCGCTGCGCAGACGCGTCGACGGCGTCAGCGAGCGCATGCTGTCGCAGACCTTGCAGGCCCTCGAACGCGACGGCATGGTGCACCGCGAGGTCCACGAGACCATCCCGCCGCGCGTCGAATACACCCTCACCGATCTCGGCGCCGACGTCGCCGACCGCCTGGAATCCTTGATCCAGGTGCTCGAAACGAACATGCCACGGGTCCGCGATGCCCAGGCGGCCTACCACCGCGCATAACCGGCGGACCCGCGATCGGTCGACGACTCGCGGATCGGGCCGCGGCCGACACGCAGGGGAAGCACCGTCGAGGGTGACCGGTTGACCTGGTCATGGAACTGTCCTCCGCACTCGATTTCGCGCGCGCGACCAAGCGATCCGTGCTCACCACCATCCGCCGCAACGGCCGCCCCCAGCTGTCCAACGTCCTGCACGTCGTCGGCGACGACGGCATCATCCGTATCTCCATCACCGCCGACCGCGCCAAGTATCACAACCTCGTCCGTGACCCATGGGCTGCGATCCACGTGACCCGCCCCGACTTCTTCGCCTACGCCGTCCTCGAAGGCACCGTCGAACTCACCCCCGTCGCCACCGCCCCAGACGACCCCACCGTCGACGAACTGATCGCCTATTACCGCGCAGGCTCCGGCGAACACCCCGACTGGGACGAATACCGCCGAGCCATGGTCACCGACCGCCGCGCCCTGGTCCGCCTGACCCCCACCCACGCCTACGGCATGCTCTGAGCGCCCCTCTCGCAATCCGGGTATCGGGAGTTGGCGGTCGGACCGGCATACGATTGGTGCGACCTTCCCCCACGAGACCGAGGTGATCATGAGCGCGCTGCCTGCCTGGGCTGCCGACCCGGAGACACTGCTCATCACCGAAGAAGGGTATGAGGCACTACCGGCCGAGGTACAGAAGCAGATCGAAGTGCTGGACGGCAGGGTGATCTTCTGCCGTAGCGGCAGTGTCGAGCACAACATCGTCGCTCGACGCCTGGCGAACGGATTCGATGCGGCGCGCCCCGCCGAGCCCTGCACACGAGTGGTGACCGATTTCGAGATGCATTACCGCAAGGTGCGCCCGCGCAGCCCTGGTTTCTCGTTCCGCCGCCCCGACGTCGTCGTCCATCGATGCTTCCCTCGCGGTCAGAAGCTGACGACCGAGGCCGCCCTGCTGGTCGTCGAGGTCATCTCCCCTGGTTCGGAATACATCGACACAGTGGACAAACGGGCCGAATATGCGGGCGAGGGGATCCCTACCTACCTCGTCGTCCATCTCGACGGCGAGTTGCGCGTCAAGATCATTCAGGAATTCCGGCTGGACTGGGCCAGCGGAAACTATCGACTGGCAGAGACTCACCAGGAAGTTCTCGTCCTCAAAGAGCCCTTCCCTGTGGAGATTCCGTTCGCTGACCTCGACGGCTGAGTACGAGTCGCCGACGAAAACGGCGGTGGCCGGTCCGCCGCAGCGAACCGGCCACCGTCGAGGCGCGGGTGAACCCGATCAGAAGTTGATCATGTGGCCGCCGAGGCCGTGGAATGCTTCCTGCAGTGCCTCGCTCAACGTCGGGTGGGTGTGGACGTTGCGGGTCAGCTCGTTGACCGTGAGGTCCCACTTCTGGGCCAGGGTGAGCTCCGGCAGCAGCTCGGAGACGTCCGGGCCGATGAGGTGGCCGCCGAGGAGTTCGCCGTACTTGGCATCGGAGACCAGCTTGACGAAACCGGTCGGGTCGCCGAGGCCGTGGGCCTTGCCGTTGGCGGTGAACGGGAAGGTCGCGACCTTCACGTCGTAGCCTTCGTCACGGGCCTGCTGCTCGGTGAGGCCGAAGCTGGCAACCTGCGGCTGGCAGAAGGTGGCACGCGGCATCATGCGGTAGTCGCCGAGGGTGACGGTCGGCGCGCCCGCAATGGTTTCGGCGGCGACGACGCCCTGTGCCTCCGCGACGTGGGCGAGCTGGAGCTTCGCGGTCACGTCACCGATGGCGTAGATATGCGGCACATTGGTGCGCATGTTGTCGTCGATGGCGATGGCGCCACGCTCGAGCGCGACACCGGTGTTCTCCAAGCCGTAACCCTCGACCCTGGGCGCGAAGCCGACGGCCTGCAGCACCTTGTCGACGGTGACGGTCTCGATCGAACCGGTCTTGTTGTCCTTGATGCTGACGGTCACCTTCGATCCGTCGTCATCGATGGACTGCACGGCCGCACCGGTGGAGATGGTGATGCCGAGCTTCTTGTACTGCTTGGTGATCTCCTTGGAGACGTCCACGTCCTCGTTCGGCAGCGCGCGGTCGAGGAACTCCACGATGCGCACGTCGACGCCGTAGTTCTTCAGGACGTAGCCGAACTCCATGCCGATCGCGCCCGCGCCGACGATCAGGATCGAGCCGGGCAGTTCCTTGGTGAGGATCTGCTCCTCGTAGGTGACGACGTTCGCGCTCAGCGAGGTGCCGGGCAGCAGCTTGGTGACGGTGCCCGTGGCGATGATCGCGTTGCCGAAGGTGATCGTCTCGGTGCCGCCGTTGGACAGCGCGACCGAGAGCGTGTTCGCGTCGGTGAAGGTGCCCTTCCCGTCGAACTCGTCGATCTTGTTCTTCTTCATCAGGAAGTGGACGCCCTTGACGCGGCCGTCGGCGACCTTGCGGCTGCGATCGAACGCGACGCCGAAGTCGAAGCTCACCTCACCGGAGATGCCGAAGGTCTTGGCCTCCTTGGTGAAGATGTGCGCCAGTTCCGCATTGCGCAACAGTGCCTTGGAGGGGATACAGCCGACATTGAGGCAGACGCCGCCCCAATACTTCTGCTCGACGATCGCGGTACGGAGGCCAAGTTGTGCCGCACGGATGGCGGCGACATAACCGCCAGGACCGGCACCGAGAACGACAACGTCGTAATGGGAAGTCACGTCACCGAGCCTAACTCCGCCGCCAGGACTTCACCCACCGGTCCCCCGCAACAGTGAGAAGCACGACGCATCGACCTGGCAGATCGTCGGCGTGAACAAAATGAACGGATCAAGAGGGGTGGTCACGGGCACCTGGCCGCACCGTGCGCGCGACCCGGCCGGTGCCTGCTCATTACTGTGAACGGGTGGCTGATCGCGGAGCAGGTGTCGACGATCCGCGTACCGCACAGCGATCGGTGCCGTTGGCGCTCGACCCGTTGGACGAGACCGCGTCGACCCATTTGATCCGGTTGGTCCTCGCGCAAGCACGGCGTGCGGGTGTCGGCGCCGAACAACTCGCGACGGTGCACGGCATCGACGACGCCGCCCTCGCCGGGGAGCTCAATCGAATTCCGCTGCGTTCGCTGATCCGGCTGTGGGAGTTGCTGGCCGCCGCGCGGCCGGGGCCGGGCGGCGGCGTGGCCGTGGCCGATGCCGCTCCGCTCGGCACCCTCACCACCTGGGATTACCTCGTCACCACGGGGTCGACGCTCGCCGATGCGCTGCGCTCGGCCCAGCCGTATCACCGCCTGGTGACCGCGGCAGCCGAAGGCTTCGATCTGCATCACGACGGCGACCTCACCGTCGGCTTCCGCACCACCGCAGGCGACCCGGCGGTCGCGGCCATGGTCAACGAGTATGTGCTCGCCTACTACTTGCGGCGGGCCCGTGAGGCCACCGGCCGCGCCATCATCCCGACCTCGGTCACCTTCGGTCATGCCGCGCCACGCGATCACACGGCGCTCACCGACGCCTTCGGCACCGACCACATCGAATTCGGCGCACCCGCCGACACCATCACCTTCAGCGCCGCCGACGCCACCGCCCCCTTGCCGCGCGCGGACCCCATGCTCGCCGACCTACTGCGCAGCCACGCCGATCTGGTGCTGGCGACAGCTCGCCCCATCGCCGGTCCGCTCGATGCGTTCCGCATCGCGGTGGCGGCCGCCGTCGCCGACGGCGATGCGTCACTTGCCGCGGTCGCGCGCAGGCTGGCGGTCAGCCCGCGCACCCTGCAACGCCAGCTGTCCGAGCAGGGCACCACCTGGCGACACGAATTCGACCTCGTGCGCTACGAACAGGCGAAAACCCTACTGAGAGAAGGCCGTTCGACCACCGCGGCCATCGCGGGGCGGCTCGGATTCACCGATGATCGCGCGCTGCGCAAGGCTTTCCAGCGGTGGGCCGGTTCGTCGCCGTCACAGCTGCGAAACTCGGGCCCGCTTTAGCCGCCGAACCGCCTGTTTCGCCAGGTCACAAGGCTGGCGCGGATGGACCGGTTGGTGGCATCGCAGGACCTGGGAGCCCGGTCCGCGAGTCCATAACGTCTTCGGTACCGGATCGACACGGTTCGGATCTACCGAAGAAAAGGCAGTGTCATGCAGACCATCACCGAAGACGACGTCACGACCCTCCCCCGCACCTCCCGGGAGATCCAGCTGGCCGCGCGGCCGACCGGCGCCCCGACGGCGGCGCACTTCGCGCTGGTGCAGCGGCCGGTTCCGGAGCTGGCCGACGGGCAGATCCTGGTGCGCAACACATGGATGTCGGTCGACCCCTACATGCGCGGCCGGATGGACGATCGTCCGTCCTACATCCCGCCGTTCCAGCTCGACGCGGCACTCGAGGGTTCGGCGCTCGGCGAGGTGATCGCCTCTCGCAGCCCGGAGATCCCCGTCGGTGCGACGGTCTCGCACTTCGCGGGCTGGCGTGAGTACGCGGTGCTCGATGCCGCGACCGCGACCCCGATCGCGCCGGAACTGGCTGCGACGCATCACTTCTTGGGCGCGCTCGGCACGACCGGTCTCACCGCATACGCAGCGCTGACCGATGTGGCGCCGATCCGGCCCGGCGACACCGTGTTCATTTCCGCCGCTGCCGGCGCGGTGGGCAGCGTCGCAGGACAGATCGCCAAGGCGCTCGGCGCCGCACGGGTGATCGGCTCCGCGGGCGGGCCCGCCAAGACCACGCTGCTGCTCGACGAATTCGGCTTCGACGCCGCCATCGATTACCGGGCGGGCGACCTGGCCGGACAGCTCGCGGCGGCGGCGCCCGAGGGCATCGATGTATATCTCGACAGCGTGGGCGGCGAGCACCTGCGGGTCGCGGTGGATGCCATGCGGCCCAAGGGCCGGATCGCGCTCGTCGGCGCCATCAGTGGCTACAACGGCGAAGCCGCCGAAGCGGGGCCCGACCTGTACAAGGCCGCGACCAAAGAGGTTTCGCTGCGCGGCATGCTGGTGAACAGCTACTTCCCGATCTTCGGCGAGTACATCGGCAAGGCGGCGGGCTGGCTGGCCGACGGCACCATCCGCACCAGAGAGACCGTCTACGAGGGGCTCGAGCAGGCTCCCGCTGCTTTCCTCGGCGTCCTGTCCGGCGCCAATACCGGCAAGATGCTCGTCCGCCTCGGCTGAGGAGGACCGCGGGGGATGTGTGGCGCGACCGTTCTACGGTCGCGCCACACCCGGCTGTGGGGTCAGTCCTGCCAGACCTGCTGTGCGGCGCGGGCAAAGTTGCCGCCGAAGATCGCGGCTCGGTCGGCGGCGCTGAAACCACGGCGCGACAACAGCTCGTCGAGTCCGGGCAGTTCGCTCCGCCCGAGCAAGTCCTCGGGCGGAACCCATTGCAGTGGACCCCATTTGATGTAGGCGTCGGAGAACGCCTCCGGGTTGTTCAGCAGTTCGTGGTTGAAGTCCGCGGCGTCGAACGAATAATCCGAGCCGATGCCGATATGGTCGATGCCGACCAGCTCGACGCCGTATTCGATATGCGCGGCCATTGCTTCCACCCGCTGTGCGCGTTCCTCGGGACCGTTGTGCCCGAGGAAGATTCCCACGCCGTTGATGCCGATCACCCCGCCGGTACTTGCGCAGGCCGCGGCCTGTTCGTCGGTGATATTGCGCGGGTGTTCCCACAGCGCGTCGAAGTTGGCGTGGCTGTATATCATCGGCGCTTCGGTGCACGAGGCCAGGTCCAGGCCGGTGCGCCGGGAGCAGTGTGCGCCGTCGACGAACATGCCGACCGCGTTGAGTGTGCGCACCAGATCGCGGCCGTAGGCGGTGAGTCCGGTGTCCTCGGTGTCCAGGCACCCGCAGGCCGCCTCGTTGGCGTGGTTGTAGGCGGGCAGCAGCGAGCGGACGCCGAGGTCGTAGAACACTTCGACATTGTCGAGCTGCCCGCCGAGCGGACCCGCGTCTTCCAGGTCGAAGGCCAGCGCAATGGTTTCCGCATCAGCGGCGACATCGTCATAGCCCTGTACGAGGCGAAATCGGCTATCCGCCAAGGCATCCCGGCGAAACTGCCGTGCGAGCGCCAGCGAATCCGCGGTCGACTGCCTGGAGTATCCGATATTCACCGACAGATAGGAACCGCGCGGGTACCTGGCCAACTCCTCGATTCGCGCCGAGGGCAGCAGCGGCAGACAGCAATGCTGTTCCCACAGAAATGGAGACAAGCTCGGGCTCCTGTTCGCTCGGCGCGGAAATGCCGATACTACGGAGCGCAATCGGGTGCATACCCATCGCCCGACCACCGCGTAACAACATGTCCGATTCGACCGATTTATCGAAAATATCTACCCCAACTGCCGAAGGCGGTGCGGCCATGCGTCGCATAGTGCTCCTGATTGCCTCGGTCGCGACTTGTGTAGGCCTCTGGATCATTCCGAGACCGGCTGCTGCGACTGCCTACTGCGGATTTGTCTGGGGTTCGCTCGATAAAGAGAACCCCGCCATGTCCGCTGCCCCGCTCACCGCCATCCGCTCCGGTCGGCACGACTGCTACGACCGACTGATATTCGATCTCGCAGGCTCGGCCATCGGCTATCGAGTCGGCTACGTCGACGAAGTCGTGATGGACGCGTCGGGCACACCGGTTCCCCTGCGCGGCGGCGCATTCCTGCACATCGTCGTCCTCGCGCCCGCCAACGACACCACGGGCAACAGCACCTACCGCCCGTCGAACCGCGGCGAACTCGTCGATCTGACGGGCTACCGCACCTTCCGGCAAGCCGCGTGGGCGGGCTCGTTCGAGGGACAGACAACCGTCGGACTCGGGGTCCGCGCGCGACTGCCCTTCCGGATATTCATCCTCGAAGGCCCAGGTAGCGGGTCGCGGGTCGTGCTCGACGTCGCCCACTTCTGGTAACCGGACCACCCACCGCCGCGCCGCTCGGCAACAATGTGGACATGAGCGGTGTTGAGCAGAGTGTGAACGATCCGTATCTGTGGCTCGAAGAAGTGACCGATGAGCGGGCCCTGGACTGGGCCCGCGCGCACAACGATGTGGTCGTGGCGCGCTTTGCCGCGTCCGAACGGTTCACCGATCTCGAACGCCGCATCCTCGACATGCTCGACACCGACACCAAGATCGCCTATCCCGGGCGGCGCGGCCCCTGGCTCTACAACTACTGGCGCGACGCCGCCCACCCGCGTGGGCTGTGGCGGCGGACCACGTTCGCCGAGTACGCCAAGGACGCACCGGACTGGGAGGTGCTGATCGACTTGGACGCGCTGGCCACCGCCGAGGACGAGAACTGGGTGTGGGGCGGCGCAGCGGTGCTTCGGCCGGAACAGTCGCGCGCCCTCATCAGCCTCTCGCGTGGCGGCGCCGATGCGAAAGTCGTGCGCGAATTCGATATCGAGAAGCGGGAATTCATCGACCCCGCCGACGGCGGTTTCCAGCTGCCCGAGGCGAAATCGGAACTGCGCTGGATCGATATCGATTCGGTGTACGTGGGCACCGATTTCGGGCCCGGCTCGTTGACCGATTCCGGATACCCGCGAATCGCCAAACGCTGGCGGCGCGGCACCCCGCTCGCCGAGGCAGAAACGGTGTTCGAAGGTGAAGCGGGCGATGTCGCGGTGTCGGCGGGTTACGACCGCACGCCCGGCTACGAACGGCATTTCGTCGGGCGGGCCACCGACTTCTTCAACGAAGAGGTCTACCTGATCGAAGACGACGGCAGCCTGCGTCACCTCGACGTGCCCACCGATGCCAGCGAATCCTGGTACAAGGATTGGCTGCTGATCCGGCTGAAGTCACCGTGGGAGGTGGGCAACGCGAGCTACCCCGCGGGCGCGCTGCTGGCCATCGACTTCGAGAAATTCCTTTCCGGTGCAAGAGAATTCGAGGTGATATTCACCCCGGACGCACACACCTCGCTGCACGGTTACGGCTGGACCGAGAACCACTTGCTGCTGATCACCCTCGAGGACGTGCAGACCAAGCTTTACGTCCTCACCCCCGGCCCCGACGGCTGGACCCGGGAGCCGCTGGCCGATACCCCGCCCATGGCCACCACCAGCGTGATGAACCTGGACCCGCTGGAGGGCGGCGACGAGTTCATGCTGACCACAAGCGGATTCACCAATCCCGCGACATTGCTCGCCAGCGCCGTCGGCGGCCGGACCGAACAACTCAAGCAGGAACCGGGCTTCTTCGATGCCTCCGGCATCGAGACCGAGCAATTCTTCGCCGAGTCCGACGACGGCACCATGGTGCCGTACTTCGTCATCCGTCACCGGGACCGCAAGGACAGCCCCGGCCCGACGGTGATGTCCGGCTACGGCGGCTTCGAGGTGTCGCGCACCCCCGCCTACAGCGGGGCCTCCGGCATGGGCTGGCTGGAGCGCGGCGGCACCTGGGTGATGACGAATATCCGCGGTGGCGGTGAATACGGCCCCGAGTGGCACACCTCCGTGCAGAAGGCCAACCGGCACAAGGTGTACGAGGACTTCGCCGCCATCGCAAAGGATCTGGTCGCCCGCGGCATCACCACCGCCGACCAGCTCGGTGCGGTGGGCGGCAGCAATGGCGGCCTGCTCATGGGCGTGATGCTGACCCGCTACCCGGAACTGTTCGGCGCCATCGTCTGCCAGGTGCCGCTGCTGGACATGAGGCGCTATCACCTGCTGCTGGCAGGCGCCTCGTGGATGGCCGAATACGGCGACCCGGACCAGCCGGAGGAATGGGAGTACATCAGCAAGTACTCGCCGTACCAGAACGCCCGCGCGGAGGTCACCTATCCGCCGATCCTGCTGACCACTTCCACCCGCGACGACCGCGTGCATCCCGGCCATGCCCGCAAGATGGCCGCACTGCTGGAGGAACAGGGCCACACCTTCTGGTACCACGAGAACATCGAAGGCGGCCACGGCGGCGCCGCCGACAACAAGCAGTCGGCGTTCCAGGCCGGACTCATCTACGAGTTCTTCACCCAGATGCTGATGGAACAGGGCGGAGCCCGCTGACGGACACTCGGCCACCGCCTGCCGGCCCGGACCGGCAGGCGGTGGCTGTTTGCTGCGACAGAAATGAGTAGAGGAGCAGGCGTGACCCACCAATCGCAGTCTGCGACCCGGCTGCTCGATGCCGGTCACGAGCCGGGCGCATGAGCGACCGGAAGCGGCCGGCGCCGAGCGGCCGGACCACGTTGAACCGCGACTACATCGCCACGGTCGCACTGACCGTCATCGATGAGGCGGGCATAGATGGTTTCACCATGCGGAAACTGGGAGCCGCACTCGGCGCGGACCCGATGGCCGCCTACCGCCACTTCACCGACCAGCAGGACCTGTTCGACGCCATCGCCGCCGCGATGTTCGCCGAGCTGGAGATGGAAACCCTGCCCTGGCAAGAGGATTGGCCCGAGTTGATGCGCACCTACGCGTATCGACTGCGCTCGACGTTGCGTCGGCACCCGAATGCGGTGCCCATCTTCGCAACTCGGCCGGTCCGCAGCGCTACGTCCGTCGAGACCGGCAATTGGATGCTGGAACGCCTGCAAGGTGTCGGCTTTCCGGCGGCCATCGGCCTACAGCTGGCCCGATGCCTGCGCGAGTACGTGATCGGCCACATCCTCAGCCATACGGTGGCCACCGTGGCTGCGCAACGCAGTCGCACCCCCGCTGCGGATTCCGACGGCCACCGCGCGCGCATCGCGGCCGTCGACGCGGTCACGAACACCGATCATTTCGAGATCGGCCTGACCGCCATGCTCGACGGATTCGGCAAACACCTCGATTGACCGCAGCACCGCTCAGCCTTCGGTGGCCTGCCGGTATGAGGCATCCACAATCGCTGTCGCCAAGGCAAGTTCATCGGCATCGCGGGGCGCGTAGAGCATCACGATCGTGTCCGGCCACTGTGGGCGCAACGTAATCGGATGCGGCTCGACCCAGCCTGCCTCGGTCAGCGGCGCGATGAGGGGCCGCGGCACGGTCAGATGCATGAACCCGGTCCGATGGATGTGCCCGAACTCGTCCGGACTCGGATACAGGAACGCCTCCCACCGACCGCGTGGGTCGCGCAGTCGCAGCGCGAGCGAGGCAGGCTCGGACACCTGGCTCGGACCGGTGAACACACCCGGCAACGCCGTGGCGTGCGCGATGAGCGCGGAGCGGATCGGCGGCGGCGAGAGCTGGTCGAACTGGTCGTGCGGAATCTCGCGACCGGTGGTTGTCGGCCGGGAGCCGCGGCGGCGCGGCGGCGCGAGGAGATCGACGTCCGACAGGTGCTGCGCTGTCATCAGGTACCGCACTTTCTGTTCGTTGATTACTTCTTGTGCGCGCCTCGAGTCTGGCCGACAATGACGCGGTGATGGAAGAAGGCACTTTGTCCCGCCTACCGCACACCGATGTGCGCGCCCCGGCCGCAGCCGCGGCGCCGATCGGGGCCGAGACGGCGAGCTGTCAGCTACGCGAAGTGCTGGATCGAGTGGGCGACAAGTGGAGCGTGCTCGTCATGGCACTACTCATCGACGGACCGAAGCGCTACTCCCAATTGCAGCGTTCGATCGAGGGCATCTCGCAACGGATGCTCACTCTCACGCTGCGCAGCCTCGAACGCGACGGCATGGTCGAGCGAGCAGTGACCCCCACCTCGCCGCCGCGGGTGGACTATGCGCTGACTCCCGTCGGCGCCACCCTCTCCAACCAGGTCGACGCGCTCATCGAGTGGTCGGAGGGGCACCGCGAGTACGTGGCGGCCGCCCGCCTCCGATATGACGCGGCAATCGCGAAGGGGCATGACGCTCGGAGCGCGGGAACGCCGGCACGCGAATAGCATGAGGTGTGTGTCCAATGAGCAACGGCAGCAACTGAATCGGGAAATCATCGCGGAATTCCGCGCTAATGGCGGTGTCGTCGGAGGGCAGTTCGCGAACATGAGTTTGCTGCTGCTGACCACGACCGGCGCACGCACCGGCGAGCAGCGCACCTGGCCGCTGGGTTACCTGCGCGACGGCGACCGGGTGGTGGTCTTCGCGGCCAACGGCGGGCGGTCGAACAAGCCGGGCTGGTATCACAATCTCGTGGCGAACCCCGAGGCCACCATCGAGGTCGGCGCCGAATCCTGGCCGGTAGTCGCGTCGGTCGTAGAAGGCCCGGAGCGGAAGCGGTTGTGGGACAGCGAGTTGGAGGTTGCGCCGTTCCTTGCCGACTTCCAGAACGCGGTGCCGTGGGAGATTCCGGTCTTGGCGCTCACCCCGGCCAACGGCAGCGCAGCAGGCTAACGATCGCGCAGCCACTTCTCGATCTGATCGACTGTACTGCGGTACTGGCGAATCCAGCCGTTGTGTCCCAGTGACTCCGGCTGATGCCAGGTCGTCACGTCGGCCTTGGGCATCTTCTCCAGCAGGTGCGCGGCGGAGCTCGGCGGCGCGAGGTCGTCGCCGGTCATCGTGATGGACAGGATCGGCAGCTGCAGTCTGCCGATCCGCTCCTCGTAGTCGATATCCGCGCCGACCGGTACGAAGCGGCCGGTGCGCGACAGCCGGGCCCAGTCGGAGATCAGCACCTTCGACTGCCTGCCGAAACCTCCGACCGAGATCCGGTCGCCCGGCCAGAAGCCCGCGATGTTGGCGGTCAGCGAGATCGCCGTGGTGCTCATCAGCATCCCGGGCCCCGAAAGTCCACGGAAGCCACGGTGATACGGAGATCCGGAGGCGACCAGGATCAACCCGCCGAGCCTGCCGCGGATCCGGGAGGCGTACAGCACGGCGAGCTGGCCACCCATGCTGTGACCGAGCAGGTACGGCGTGCTGGCCGGGAAGCGGTCGCGCACAACCTCGAAGATCGCGGGGAAATCGACCGATGCCAGCTCGTGATAGCCGTAGGTGCTCGAGGAGTTCGGCCGCGGCCTGCTGTCGCCCTGGCCGCGCATTTCCCCGATCGCCACGTCGAACCCGCGCTCGGCCAATCCGGCGGCGAACAGTTCGTAGTATCCGGCCGGGACACCGAGCCCCGGGACCATCACCACGACCGGGCGCGGCGCATCCGGGGTCACCGGATGGCTGTGTGCACCGCTCGCCGCGATCAGCCGCACCGGAACGACGCTGCCGTCCGGCATCTGGATGGGAACTGTCTCCATGCCGCGACGCTACCGCGCCGGGGCCGCATCGCCGTCTCCGACAAGGCGCTACGCGCCGACTGCACCCATGATCACCCGGCTGAGCACTCTGATCACGTCATCGAGCGGTGGCCGCGGATCCGCGCCGCTCCAGGAGTCGACCACATAGTTGACCGCGCCGATGATCGCCAGCACGCGCATCTCGTAGTCGCCCGTGGGGATTTCGCCGTGCATGGCGGCGTCCTCCGCGGCACTGGCCAGCAGCGAACCCCAGACCCGGCGCAATTCGAGCCGAAACTTTTCCACCTTCGGCCCCGCACCGACCACTTCGACCAGCGCCACACGCGCCTTGCGCGGATCGGACCCGATGGCCTCGACGTAGGCGCGGACGGACGCGTCGATGATCTCGAGTGCGGTCGCGTCGGCCTTCTTGTCCAGTGCAGCGGTGACCGCGTCGCGCGACTCCCTATCGATCTGCTGGTAGAGCTCGAGTAGTAGGGATTCGCGACCGGTGAACTCCTCGTAGAACTGCCGTGACGAGAGTCCGGCGTCCTTACAGATAGCGCCGACCGAACTATTGGCGTAGCCGTCGCGCGCAAAGACCGTCAGGCCCGATTCCAGAAAACGCGCACGCCGCTGACGTTGCCGGTCCTCTACGGGTTGCCCGGCATACATTCGTCCCGTATTCGCATCCTGTGACATTGGGGCAGACAATACCTAAGGGCCCGATCCCCTCGTCATGGATCGGGCCCTTCTGGAAAACCTACGCGCGACCGCGCGTTAGCCGAAAGTTGGCGGCTTTGTTGCTAATGCGCCGACAGGCTCGCCGAACCAGTGGCAATCAGCTGCAGAAGGGGGCCAAAGACTGCGTTGGATAGGAAGAGGCTCAAGGTATTGCTCCGATCTCACCGTAGTGACCACTCGGTCACTAGCTGTTTGCCGAAAAGGACGATACAGAGCACGCCGCGCCAGGGGAAGTATTTTGCAGGAATTTTTTAGAATATTTTCCGGCGGTTCGCTGCCGGATCTTCGCGCCCGGATCGGCGCTCTCCGCGGCGACTGATTCGCCTGCCAAACCTCACATGGCCGAAGCCGACTCGCAACCCGAACGGCGTCGAAGGCGCGGGCACCGACTGTCGCCGTGGCGCAATTCCGCGTCACAGCTTCCGCAGTGCGAAATACGTTCGGCCCGAACAATACCGACACCGGAGCCGGAAAAGTCTTGCCGAACCGTATCTTTCGCGGCTACTTCGGCGTCACGTCAGCTGCTGCCGCCGCCGGGTCGGCCTCAGCGCGTCGTGTCGGCGAGTACCGCGTCCAGTAGACCGGGGAAGCGCTCCGCGAGGTCGTCGCGCCGGAGTTCGACGAGCCGGTTGCGCCCGGACGCGAAGGTTGTTGTGACGCCCGAGTCCCGCAGCACCTTCCAGTGGTGCGACAGCGTCGCGGCGGTGATCTCGACATCGAACTTGTCGACGCTGCAGCTGAGTGGTTCACGCACCCCGGCAAGCGCCCGGACCAGCTCCAGCCGCACCGGATCGGCGAGCGCGCTCAGCACCCGGACCAGGTCCAGGTCGGCGGTGCTCGGCTGCGGTAGCTGGCGCAAATCTATTCTCCGATCGTTTGACAACAATCGAATCATATCTCAGCATACTAAGATGCTTCGACAATCATCGAACAATCTCGTTCGGTCCCTCATTCCACTCGCCGTGGGCACCTTCGTGCTCGGCACCGACCTGTTCGTGCTCAACGGCATGCTGCCGCTCATCGCCGCCGACCTGAACGTCTCCGTCGCCACCGCGGGCCAGCTGACCACGATGTTCTCCTGGACCTACGCCGCCGCATCGCCACTCATCGCGACCGCCACCGGATCTTGGGATCGGCGCCGGCTATTGGGTGGCGGCGCAGCGCTTTTCGTGCTCGGCATGATAGGCCAAGCCGCGGGCGAGACGTTCGCGATCATGGCGACGGCGCGCATCGTGGCCGCGTTGGGCGCGGCGGCATTCCAGGCCAACGCCTTCGCTGTCGCAGGCGTGGTCGCCGACGACACCAACCGCGGTAAGGCGCTGTCGGTGGTCGCCACCGGGCTCACCCTGTCCAGTGTCGCGGGCGTGCCGATCGGCATCTTCGTCGAGCGCTGGATCGGCTGGCGTGGCGTGCTGTGGGCGATCGCCGCCGCAGGCGCCGTCGCGGCGGTGCTCGTGTTGTTGCTGCCGCGGGTCACGCTCCCGAAAACCGGTCTGCGAGAACGCATCAGCGTGCTCGTGCGCCGACCGGTGCTGCGAGTGCTGATGGTGACCACGGCCGCCACGACAGCAACGTTCACTACGTTCGTCTATCTGCCTGTCGTAGTCGCGCCGTCGGTATCCCAGCAGCTGCTGGCATGGCTCCTGCTCACCATGGGCGTCGGCCAGGTCATCGGCAACGCGCAGGCCGGTCGCGCCGTCGACCGCTACGGGCCACAGCGCACACTGATCGTCGGCATCGTCGGCACAGCGGTCGGGTTGATCCTGTTCGGTCCCGCCATCAACACCGCTTGGACCGTCTTCGCGGTGCTTGCGATCACCGGCCTGTTCGGCGCCACCATCATGGTTCCCCAGCAGACCCGCCTCTTCGGCATCGCCGCCGATGCGCCCACCGTCGCCCTCGGCCTCAATGGCTCCGCCATCTACCTCGGCAGCGGGATCGGCTCCATAATCGGTGGCGCAGTGCTGGATTCGTTCGGCGCGTCCTGGCTGCCGTTGGTCTCCGCTCTCATCGCGTGTGCCGCGTTGGCAATGACTGTCGCAGACCGCACGCCCCGACCCGCAACGGCCGCAGCCCCCGCAACGGCCTGAACTGCCTGCATCCGATCGGCCGATCCACCACCGACGCTGGATCGGCCGCCGCACTGTGCAGGCACCACGACCTCGATACATCACGGTCAGGTCGTCCACCTGCGGCACCGGCGCAGCTTCCGACTCCGGACCGGATTCGGCGGCGGCCGCGACCGAAACGACCTTCCCGTCGCCTGCGGGCAACCGGGGCATGGCAGCCTGTGCGGCAGGCCGCATTCGAGCGCGGCGCTACTGAAGTGCGGTGTCGCTCAGGCACGGTGTCGAAGCATCCAGATGGCGATCTCGGTGCGATTCTGGACACCGAGCTTGCCGAGGACACTGCGCACATGGGTCTCCACGGTGCGCTCCGACAGCACCAGACGCTCGGCGATGTGACGGTTGGAGAAGCCGCTCGCGACCAGTTCGGCGACTTCGGTCTCGCGTGCGGTCAGCGGGTTCGCGCTACGGCCCGCACGATCGATGTCGGCAAGCAACGTGTCCGCCGATCGCAGCCGATAATCCAGACCGAGCAGCCGGAACTCCTGTGCTGCTCGGGTCGCCGCAGTTCGGGCTTCGCGCAGGTCGGCCTCCGTGCCACGGTCGAGCAGGGCCCCGGCCAGCCCGAGCCGGCCGAGGGCGAGGAAGGGGCGCGCCCCGATGCGGGCATCCATGTCGATCGCATGCCGGTAGTGGTCGATCGCCGTGTCGTTGCGCCCCGCGGTGCGGGCCAGGTCTGCGATCGGACGGGCGATCGAACCGGCGCAGAACACCGCGCCGCTGCCGTCGCCCATGTAGTAATCGTCGGCAACGCCGAGCACCCGGTAGACACGGTCGGCGGTATCCCTGTCCTCCAGCAGCACAGCGACAACGCCGATCAGGTAGAGCAGACCGAGCCATCGGGGCCCGACTTCGAGCGTGTCGGGCAGGGTCCGGAACTCCTCGAATCCGGCCCGCGCCTCGGCCATATCACCGGCCAGCGCGTGCAGCATCGGCGAATACACCCGGACCAGTGGAATATTCGGCGCGAACCCGAACGCGTCGAGATGCTCGGCGATCTCGGCCGCGTCGAGGTATCCCTGCATTACGCAGAATTGGCCGCGGAAGGCGTAGTGCAGGCCGATCAGCGAATAGTCGCCGATTCGCAGGGCAAGCGCGTGGGCGGCCGCGTCACTGTCCGCGGCGGCGGCGAGGTCGCCCACCAGGGTCGCGCGGGTCGCGCGGAGTCGATACAGGTGCCAGCGCGCGACCGGCAGTCGCCGGGAGTCCGCCACTTGTTCGATCTGGTCGAGTGATCTGTCGACCATGCCCAGGTCACCTAGTTGAAACCCCGCGTCGGTTGTCCACAGGTGTCCCCATAGTTGAGCAAGGGGTTGCTGTGCGCGAGACCCGATGTCGATGGCGCGGTCGGCGAGGACGCGGCGTTCGGCAAGGTAGACCGGCGCCGACAGGGACAGGTGCCTGGCGTGGATCGCGTCCAGCAGCGCATCGGGGTCGTTGCTGCGCTCGGCCTCGACCAGCGCCGTCGCGGAAAGCTCCCTTGCCCGTTCGCATTCGGCCATATCGGCGGCGGACACGGAGCGCTGTGCCAGCAGCCGGGCCCGTAATGCGGTGTCCGCGTCGGGCGAGAGTTGTCGTAAGGCGTTGACGCACAGCCGATCTACGCTCGCCATCACCCGCGGCGTCGTAATGTCGGTGACCACGAGCCCTGCCGCACCGATGAGATCGGGGCGGTCCGCCTGATCGGCGAGTTCGCCCGCGCGCACGGAGTGCGCCACGCTGTCATCGATCCGCCCCGCCGCGAACTCGCTGCGCGCAAGGTCGAGCCACAACTCGGCGAGCGTTGCTGCCGGGGTGATCCGGCCGATCCCGTCGATGACCCACTGCTGGAATCGAATTGCCTCGTCGTCGGCCAGGCTTGCCCGCGCGGCCGCGGCGGCCATCCCGGCCCAGTACGCACAGTTGACACCGGCGTCCCGGCCGCTCGCCTTGTGCCAGTGCGTCGCGATCGGACCCGCCGCGGCAGGATTGCCGTCGGCGTGTACGGCAAGCAGTTCGGCGGCAGCTCTGTGCAGCGCCATGCGCTCCGATGGGACCAGTTCGGCGTAGACGGCGTCGCGGATCAGCGCATGCGCGAACGTGAACTCACCGTCGTCGAGTTGTCGAACCACGCCCGCGCCGATGGCCGCATCCAGGGCCGCATCGACGTCGGCGCCGACGACGAGCCGAAGCAGTTCGGGTTCGATCCGCTCGCCGAGCACACTTGCCGCACCCAGCACCGCTCGGCTCGCCGGATCCAGCCGATCCACCTGCACGAGTGCCAGTCGGCGAAAGCCGGGATGTGACATAGGATCCAGCGACGCGACATCGGAACCTGCTGTGCCGGAATCAGATTCGATGACAAGTCGGATGTACAACGGATTCCCGCCGGTTCGCGTGTACAACCGATCCACGTCGGCACGGCCCGGGGTCGGACACGCCTGGTCCAGCCAATAGCGGATCTCCTCGATCGACAACCCGGACAGCGCCATCGACCGGGTGTGCGGCATACGAAGCAACCACGGCACCTGCTCGAGGTAGACCGCGGTGGCAGGATCGCGCGCGGTGGTCACCACCAGGAGCCGCAGCCTGGGCAGCTCGGCCGCGATATACCGCAACAGCAGCAGCGAGCTCCGGTCTGCCCAGTGCAGGTCCTCCAGGATCAGTGCGAGCCCGGCCGGCTCGGCCAACTGCTCGAGGGCGTCCGCGACGGCGGCGAACATCCGGAACCGCCGTGCCGCGATATCCATGGTCGGACCGTCCGAGGGGTCGGCCGACAGCGATTCGGCGAGTTCCGGAATGTCGCGGATCAACCGAAGCCACGGCCACAGTGCCGGCATCCCCGCATCGTCCACCGCGAATCCCCGCCCGACACGCATACCGCATTCGGCGGCCAGTTCCACCGTTCGGTCCGCAAGCCGAGACTTGCCGATCCCGGCGGGACCGTCGATCAGGACCAACCGGCCCGCGCCGCCTGCCGCGGACAGCACCGCGGCACGCAGCCCGGCGACCTCGCGATGGCGACCGACGAACGCAGCCTGCATAGCCAGCAGTATCCCCCGCCTCCGGTGGCATGCGCCGGAGTCCGCGGATGACCTTCGGGCCCGCTCGGCGGCGGGTCCGGCTATTCCGGTCGTATCGAATCGAGCAGGTCCGCGCAGCGATCGAGCAACTCCATCAAGGTTGCCCGCTCTTGCGTCGTGAAGCCGGCAGCCAACGCGCGCTCGACTCGCACCGCTCTGGCGTCCGCATCCCGCATGACCGTCGCCCCCTTCTCGGTGAGGCGAGTTTCGAGCACGTTCTTGTGCCATTCGTGTGGCGTCCGCTCCACGAGGCCGCGGTCCTGCAGGTTGGTCAGCACCGTATTCATGGTCGGCGGGGTGACGCCGCAGAGGCGGGCGAGCGCGGCTGCCGAGATACCAGGGTTCTCCGTCAGGAACAGCAGGGCCGCGTACTGCGGCACCGTCACGCCAGCGGGTTTCAATGCCGCGTTCTTGGCCGCACTGAGCGCCTGCTCAGCCCGCTTGATCGGGGATCCGATGCGCTCCGATGCGGGCATAGACGTCATGGCTGCATCGTATCCGCCCGTTCTCTCATTAGCGTCTTGACGATTATTAGAGTTCTAATATACATTCGTGCTCGCTCTTAGATGTCGATACATCTGATTGATAGACCCGATGAGAGGCACGACCATGTCCCGCACGATCCGCCGCCGCCACTTTTCGACCATCGCCACCGCCGTCGCACTGACCGCCGTCGCCGCCTGCGGCACGACCACGAATGCCGCGAAAGCCACCGACCAGGCCGCCGCCTCCCGAATCAGCACCGCCTACGAATTGCCGAGTGATCGCGCGTATCCCGAGGGCATCGCGGTCGACACTCGCAACGGCGACACCTATGTCGGCTCATACACCAACGGCGCGATCTACCGCGCCACGCCGGGCGCCCGCCGGGCCGACATCTTCCTGGCCGAGGGCACCGACGGCCGCAAGACCGCCAATGGCTTGAAGGTCGATCGAGCCGGACGCCTGTGGGTAATCGACTCGACCATGGGCGTCGCGATCTACGACACCGGAACCCGAGCCTTGATCGCCCGCTTCGACGTTTCGGCCCTCGGCCCGCACATGGTCAACGACGTCGCGATTACCCAGGACGGCACCGCCTACCTGACCGACAGCCTGTCCGCCGTCGTCTACCGCGTCACCGAAGCCCAACTGGCCGACGCCGTGGCACACGGCGGAAAAGCTGAACTGACAGCACAATTCGATATGAATTCCACCATCGCACCGCACAAAGCCGGCTCCTTCACCCTCAACGGCATTGCGTCCGACGACTCGGGCCGCTACCTGCTGGTCGTCGATATGACCGCAGGCGACCTGTACCGCATCGCAACAGCACCGAATTCACCCGATCCGATCCGCAAGGTCGCCATGCACGGCGGCGATCTGAAGTACGGCGACGGCCTGGAACTGCACGGCGACACGCTGTGGGCCGCACAGAACGTCACCAACACCATCACCCGTTGGAAGATCACCGACGACGGCGCTACTGCCACCCTGGAGCAGTCCATCACCGACGAATCCCTGCACATCCCGACCACCCTGGTGCGCGCAGGCAATCAGACCCTGGTCGTCGCCTCACAATTCGACAAGGGCGGGCCGATGGGCCCGGGCACCCCCACTACGCCGTTCGCCGTCCTGACCGTCGACGGAATCTGATCACCACCCATCGAGGGCCGGTCCGCTACTGCGCGGGCCGGCCTTCGGTCGTTTCTCGCGCCTCGCGAGCTCACCATCGCTAGGAACACCCACGGTTACCGGACATCGAAATTTAGGTTAGCCTGCCCTGCATGACAGGAGTGGATTCGCGTAGCGCGAGTGCCCTCGAGGCAACCGGCGATCGTTCGAAGCCGTCCGCCCGGGTCGCGCCCGCGAACCGACCGCGTCGGCGCAGGCGGAAGCCGATTCGCCAAGTGCTGATCCGTACCCATCGCTGGTCCGCACTGACGCTCGGCCTACTGCTGGTCATCCAATGCACGACCGGGGCGGTCCTGCTCTACCACGGCGAACTCTTCCGAGCGAGCCATGGATCGTTCTATCAACGGACCGATGCCGCGCCGATCGTCACGACCGAACAGGCCGTCGACCTCGTACGCGCCGCCGACCCGGACTTCGACGTCGGCTGGGTCGGCTCCGACGGCGGCGTGATCGCCGTCGGCAACCGCGGCTCCACCGCCGCCTACGCGGTGGACCCCGGCACCGGCCGGATCAATGCCCGCGCCGGGCTCACCGACGGTGTGCTCGGCTGGCTGGTCAACCTGCACGACTGCGCATTCGGCTGCCTCCGCTATGTGGGCACGGTCCCCGCTGTGAACGGCAAGGCGCCGATTCTCGACGTGACGTGGGCCTACCTGATTCTCGGCGGCCTCGGAGTCCTGCTCGTCCTGCTCGCGGTATCCGGCGCTGCCGTGTGGTGGCCTTCGCTGAAGCGCATACGCCACGGTTTTCGCGTCCGGACGAACAAAGGCCGTTTCGCTAGGGACCGCGATCTGCACAACGTCATCGGCATCCTCGGCGTCCCCTTCCTGCTCATGTGGGGGATCACCGGCATCGCCTTCGAATTTCCGGCCGTGGAGCAGGCCTGGCTCGCCGTCACCGGCGGCAACGCCGTCACCGAGATGCCCAACGACACCTTCACTCCGCGGCCGACCGCACCACAGCGCCCACCGGTGTCCATCGGCGAGGCGAGCACTATCGCACTCCAGCAGGTACCGGGCCGACTCGCCTATCTGAAACTGCCCGGCGAAAAAGCCGACTATTACCGAGCCTCGATAGCAGGCGCCTATTCACCCTACGCACACCGTGCCTTCTACAGCGGCGATGTCCTGGTCTATATCAACGCCAGAGACAGCGCCGATATCAAGGTGGTCGATTCCAGTCACGACCGGCCGGTAGCCAATACGTTCTACGACAAAGTCTTCCGACCCGCCCACTTCGGGTGGCTTGTCAATGGCTGGTGGCGCATTATCTGGCTGCTGCTCGGCCTGACACCCGCGGCCCTCGCCGTCACCGGCATCTCAACCTGGCTGGTCAAACGACGAACCCGACGAAACGCCCGCACCCTCCGTGCCGGCCGCGACTCAGTGACGTAAGCTCGGCCGATCGCAGGCAAGCGAAACTGGGGTGGCGACCGCTGGTCGAGTGACATACGCTTCGCCGCGGAGGAAAACCGCCTCATGGAGGGACAATTGACCACTCCGAGCACGGTGAAGCAAGGCGAAACCGGAACCAGCCTGGCGCAAAAGGTTCCACTGACGCAGCTGATCCACTTGATGGCCGAATACCAAAAGCTCGGCACGCACCGCCAGACATTTCGACCGGCGGCGCCTGCGAAAGATAACTTCGTGCGCGGCTGCGGCATCGTGGCGGGCGGGTTTGCCACGGTCGGCGCGATCTGCGCGGTGGTCGGCGCGTACCCGGGCAGCGTTGCGGTCAGCCTGCTTGCCCTCGTACCCGCGTCGATGGCATTCGTCTGGGGCAGGCGCAACCGGCACAACCGCGCCGCGCGCCTCGACCTCTTCGAATCCGGCATGACCGTGTACCGCTCCGGCGAGCAGATCGCCGGGTTCCGCTGGGACAGCGCCGAAGTACGCCAGCAGGTGATTCCGTTCCAGAGCACCGCGCCGTCGGACTACTCGTTCGAGATGAGCGGCCCCGGCGACACCGCGGCCGCGTTCGACGACGGACTGTTCGACGACGCGCGCGAGTGGGCCAAGGCGATCCAGTCGGCAATCACCGCAACCCAATTGCCCCGCGCGGTCATCGCCATCGACGAGGGTGCGACCGTGAATTTCGGCGAGATCAGCCTGCACCTGGGGGCACTCATCTTCCGCGACAAGATCTTCGCGTGGGAGCAGATCCAATTGATCGACGCCCGTAGCGGATTGGTCCGGATGAAGGTCGACGGCAGCTGGGTATCGCTCACCCCCGTCGGCAGGATCCCGAACTTCTACATCTTCAACGAAATCGCCGAACGACTGCGCCAGGCTGCCGCCGAAGAATTAGCAGCAAGAGGATCGATCGCTGCGGAACCGGCCGAGGCCGCCGCCGCTCCGAGCGCGGATGCCACAGCCGCGCAAGTCGAACCGTCCACTGCCGCTGCGCAAGTCGAACCGACCGATGCCGCGCCTGTTGCCGAGCCGGAACCACCCCACACCCCGGAGATCACCGACGACGAGGAGCCCGATGTCACCGGCTCGGTGAACAATCCGAGCAAGGGCAAGAAGAATTCCACAGCAGGCACCGCGCGCGACAACCTGAACCCGGTAGACCTGAGCGCCGCGTCCAACTGACGCACACCCAACCGCTGCGCCACACCGACCGATACCGAAACGCCGGAAGCCGGCCACCCGAGGGTGGCCGGCTTCCGGTTTCTGCAGGTGTTGCCGGGAGGCTGGACTCAGAAGTCCATGCCACCCATGCCACCGGTCGGGTCGCCGGCGGGAGCGGCGGCCTTCTCCGGCTTGTCGGCAACGACGGCCTCGGTGGTGAGGAACAGAGCCGCGATGGACGCCGCATTCTGCAGCGCGGAGCGGGTGACCTTCACCGGGTCGGCGACACCGGCGGCAAGCAGATCCTCGTACACGCCGGAGTCGGCGTTGAGGCCATGGCCTGCGGGCAGGTTGGAAACCTTCTCGGCGACAACGCCGGGCTCGAGGCCGGCGTTGAAGGCGATCTGCTTCAGCGGAGCCGACAGCGCGACACGCACGATGTTCGCACCGGTCGCCTCGTCGCCCTCGAGCTTCAGGTCGTCGAGAGCAGGAGCCGACTGCAGCAGAGCCACGCCACCACCGGCGACGATGCCCTCTTCGACGGCAGCCTTGGCGTTGCGCACAGCGTCTTCGATGCGGTGCTTGCGCTCCTTGAGCTCGACCTCGGTCGCGGCACCGGCCTTGATGACCGCAACACCGCCGGCCAGCTTGGCCAGACGCTCCTGCAGCTTCTCACGGTCGTAGTCCGAGTCCGAGTTCTCGATCTCGGTGCGGATCTGCGCAACGCGGCCCTTGATGGCCTCCGCGTCGCCCGCGCCCTCGACGATGGTGGTCTCGTCCTTGGTGATGACGACCTTGCGGGCCTGGCCGAGCAGCTCGATGCCAGCGGTCTCCAGCGAGAGGCCGACCTCTTCGCTGATGACCTCGCCACCGGTGAGGATGGCGATGTCGGCGAGCTGAGCCTTGCGACGGTCACCGAAGCCGGGCGCCTTGACGGCGACGGACTTGAAGGTGCCGCGGATCTTGTTGACCACCAGGGTCGACAGGGCTTCGCCCTCGACATCCTCGGCGATGATCAGCAGCGGCTTGCCGGCCTGGATGACCTTCTCCAGCAGCGGCAGCAGGTCCTTGACGGTCGAGATCTTCGAGCCCACGAGCAGGATGTACGGATCCTCGAGGACCGCTTCCTGACGCTCCGGGTCGGTGACGAAGTAACCCGAGATGTAGCCCTTGTCGAAGCGCATGCCCTCGGTGAGCTCCAGCTGGAGACCGAAGGTGTTGCTCTCCTCGACGGTGATGACGCCTTCCTTGCCGACCTTGTCCATGGCCTCGGCGATCAGCTCACCGATGGACGAGTCGCCTGCGGAGATACCAGCGGTAGCAGCGATCTGCTCCTTGGTGTCGATCTCCTTGGCGGTGTCGAGCAGGCGCACGGTGACGGCCTCGACGGCCTTCTCGATGCCACGCTTCAGGCCGAGGGGGTTGGCACCGGCCGCGACGTTGCGCAGGCCCTCACGCACCAGCGCCTGGGCGAGCACGGTGGCGGTGGTGGTGCCGTCGCCGGCGACGTCATCGGTCTTCTTGGCGACTTCCTTGACCAGCTCGGCGCCGATCTTCTCGTACGGGTCCTCCAGCTCGATCTCCTTGGCGATGGAAACACCATCGTTGGTGATCGTGGGGGCGCCCCACTTCTTCTCCAGAACGACGTTGCGACCCTTGGGGCCCAGCGTCACCTTTACCGCGTCGGCGAGGGCGTTGAGGCCCCGCTCGAGACCGCGGCGGGCCTCTTCGTCGAACGCAATCATCTTGGCCATTGCGAAGTGATCCTCCAAGTAATGAGGCTGACACGCAGGGCGACCGCTTGTCGGATCGCCCCATTTACGCTGGCCAGGTTCGGTGCCCGCGACGGACGACCGGGGGTGTCGATGGAACCCGGTCTCACCGTCCCGACCTGGCACTCACAGGTAGAGAGTGCCAAAGCCCTTTTTAGCACTCAGGGGTGTCGAGTGCAAGGTACGGCGACACCGCGCCCACTCAGTCTCGGTCGTCGACGCGCAGCAGCAATGCCACGAAGGCGTCGGTACGACGCTCCTCGGGCGTGCGCGGCTCCCCACCCTCGACCGTGACGAGCTCGGCATCGTGCAACAGCAACTCTGCCTCGACCCGCATGACAGCTCGGATGAATGGCGGTGCCACCTCCGGGGGAAGATCGCCGTTGACGATGTACTCGCCGTCCGGCCCCGACTCCGTGGACACGTAGGACAGCGCATGTATCAGGTCAGCGCGCCGCTCCCCTGCCACTAGGTCGGAATCCGTGTCATCCGCCATTGCTATAGCTTAGCGGCCGCCGATCTTGACCGCTGTCGGAGATCGTGCGTCGGCGCGCCGCGTCAGAGCCGAGGTGCAGGTAAGAAAGCCCAGGTCACCCGGCCCGCCGTTCAGAGTCGACCGCAAACCGCTGTCCGCCAACGTCTTACGATTGCGTGCGACGCGCCGGGTGGACGACACGGAACTAGAGTGGCGACGTGAGTGAAGCACCGGGCTGGGACGCCATCGACGGCGCCCTCGCACAGTTGTACGACGGCGTCGAACCCACCCATTGGGCGCCGGAACTGCCCTGGTCGCTCGGCGGTCCCGATCCGCTCGACGGCATCAGCGTGTATCCGCGCACCGAC
Organism: Nocardia sp. CWNU-33; assembly: GCF_046764895.1. Classification (NCBI taxonomy): domain Bacteria; kingdom Bacillati; phylum Actinomycetota; class Actinomycetes; order Mycobacteriales; family Nocardiaceae; genus Nocardia; species Nocardia sp. CWNU-33. The sequence goes on from NZ_JBKOQN010000006.1 coordinate 257,370, forward strand.
CCGGTCCCGCACTGGCACTACCTCGGCTATGGCATGAGCGAGCTGTACGAGAAGGAGTGGGACAACCCCGCCGAATCGGGCTGGGGATTCGAATTCACCTTCCGGCTGGTACGCCTGCCCACCGATACCGTGCCACCGGTGTGGCCTGGCAACTTCATGCAGAACCTCGCCCGCTACGTCTTCCAGTCGGGCAAGTGGTTCGAGCCCGGCCACACCATCAAGGCAAACGGGCCCATCGCCACCGACCGCGCGGACGCGACCGTCCACGCCGTCGGGTTCGCCGTCGACCCGGAACTCGGCGGCATCGACACCCCGAACGGCAGCCTCCAGTTCCTGCAGATCGTCGGTCTGACCATGCCCGAGTACCGGGCCGCGCAGGGCGGGAACCTGCTCACCCTGCTTGCCGAGCTCGAGCCGCTGCTGCCGCTGTTCGTCACCGATGTCGAGCGCGAATCGCTGATCGCCGAACCGCCGCCGAAGGTGGACTGGCCGCGTTGGGGCGGCGGGCTGCGCGGCAGGCAGTAGCCCCGGCCGGGGGTAGATTTCGCGGCGGAGCATGATCTCGTTCGACTCGATCCCGAAGGGGGACGACGATGCCCGACCTGGCGTTCGAATCGCTCTACCGGCACGGGTTCGCGCGGGTGGCGGTCGCGGTGCCACGGGTGCGGGTCGCCGACCCTGCCTACAACGTCGAGGAGACGCTGCTGCTGGCCTGCCAGGCGGCTGACGCCGGCGCGGTACTGACGGTGTTTCCCGAGCTCGGGCTGTCCTCCTATACCTCCGACGACCTGTTCCATCAGGATGCGCTGACCGACGCGGTGGAGGCGGCGCTGGGACGCCTGGTCGCCGCGAGTGCGGACATCGACACGGTGCTGGTGGTCGGGGCACCGGTCCGGGCCCAGGGCAGGCTGTTCAACTGCGCGATCGCGGTGAGCGGGGGCGTTGTGCTCGGCGCCGCACCCAAGAGCTACCTGCCGAATTATCGCGAGTTCTACGAGAAGCGGCAGTTCGCGGCGGCGCGGGAGAACTTGGCAAACCAGATCACGATCGCGGGTCGGCGGGTGCCGTTCGGAGCCGATCTCCTGTTCACCGCGACCAATCTCGACGGATTCGTCTTTCATCTGGAGATCTGCGAGGACGGCTGGGTGCCGCTGCCGCCGAGCGGGTTCGCCGCACTTGCCGGTGCGACCGTGCTCGTCAACCTCTCGGCCAGCAATATCGTCATCGGCAAGGCCGACTATCGGCGGGCGCTGTGCACTTCGCACTCGGCGCGCTATCTGGCCGCCTACCTGTATTCGGCTGCGGGACACGGCGAATCGACGACCGATATGGCGTGGGACGGACAGGCCCTGATCTGCGAGAACGGCGATCTGCTCACCGAAGGTGAGCGGTTCGCCGATCATCCACAATTGATCACCGCCGACCTCGACCTACCGCGCCTGGCCGCGGATCGATTGCGCACCACCAGTTTCGCCGACAATGTGCACGACCACCGCGACCATCTGGTTCGGCTGCGGCGCATCGAGATCGAGTTGCCGGTGCCGACCACCACCGTCGAGCTGCGACGCGAAATTCCGCGCTTCCCTTACGTTCCCGCCGACCCGACCGCACGCAACGAGCGCTGTGCCGAGGTGCACCACATCCAGGTGGAGGGCCTGAGCACCCGGTTGCGGGCCACCGGAATCCAGCGTGTCGTCATCGGGGTCTCCGGCGGGCTCGACTCCACTCAGGCGCTGATCGTGGCGGCCAAGACCATGGACCGGCTCGGGCTGCCGCGGACCAATGTGCTCGCCTACACCATGCCCGGCTTCGCGACCGGGGCGCGCACTCGCAACGACGCACACCGGTTGATGCGCGCACTCGGAGTGAGCGCAGCGGAGATAGACATCCGGCCCTCGGCCACCCAGATGCTGCGCGACCTGAATCACCCTGCCGCCGACGGCGTTCGGCAATACGACATCACCTACGAGAATGTGCAGGCCGGCGAGCGGACCGCCCATCTGTTCCGGCTGGCCAATCAGCACAATGCGCTCGTCGTCGGCACCGGTGATCTCAGCGAACTCGCGCTCGGCTGGTGCACTTTCGGCGTCGGCGATCATATGGCGCATTACAGCGTGAACGCCTCGGTGCCCAAGACGCTGATCAAATACCTGATCGCCTGGGCAGTGGACACCGATCAGTTCGGCGCGGATGCGGGCGAGGTGCTCGCGTCGATCCTGCAGACCGAAATCTCGCCGGAATTGATTCCCACCACCGATTCCGACGCGACCGGACCCGGTCAGAGTTCCGAGGCCACCGTCGGCCCGTACGAGTTGCAGGACCTCCACCTCTACAACCTGCTGCGCTTCGGCTACCGCCCGAGCCGCATCGCCTACCTGGCGTGGCAGGCCTGGTCGGACACCGCCCGCGGCAGCTGGCCCGATCTCATCCCCGCCGACCAGCGCAATGCCTACGACCTGCCGACCATCAAACACTGGCTCGCGGAATTCCTGCGCCGCTTCATCCAGACCAGCCAGTTCAAACGCTCGACGCTGCCGAACGCCCCCAAGGTCGGCTCCGGCGGCTCACTGTCGCCGCGCGGTGACTGGCGCGCTCCCAGCGACGCCTCGGCCGCCGCTTGGCTCGACGAACTCGCCCGCAACGTGCCCGATCGGTGATACCTCAGCCGGCCCGTAGATACGTGCCGACGGTGTTGCGCTGAGGGACATTCGGGAGACCGTTCGACCGCCCGCGCCGCGATAGCTCGCACACCGCAGCCGCTCGACGCCGCCGAGCCGACGACCTGCGCCGAACCCGTGCCTGCCTGGCACGGGCGGCAAAGGCGGCACGGAATCCGGCCAGCACCTGCCGGATTCGGCTGCGACACCGAACGTGCGCCGGACGGACGGTCATCCGGTCGCCGTGGATGTCCGCCCATCCCCTTGTCATGGCTGCTCGGTGGCGATCACTGAAAGCAGTTCGACCAGATGGGTTTCCACCTGGGGCTTGTAGACGCCGACACCGGCGAACAGGCCGAGACCGTTCTCCTGCTCCAGCAGTGCGAGCAGGATGTGCTCGGTGCCGATGTAGTTGTGGCCGAGGCGCAGTGCCTCGCGGAAGGTCAGCTCGAGCACCTTCTTCGCCTCCGGGCCGAACGGGATCAGCGGGGGCACCTCGTCCACCCGAGCCGGTAGGCCCGCCGTCGCGACCTCGCGGACGGTCTCCAGCGAACCGCCCTGCACGATGATCTCCTTCGCACCGAGACCCTCGGGTTCCGACAGCAGCCCGAGGATCAGGTGTTCGATGCCGATCTGGGCATTGCCCGCCGTGCGGGCGGCTTCCTGCGAGGCCATCACGACCGCCCGCGCCCGCGGGGTGAATTTGGCGAAGCCGGCGTTGGGGTCCATGGCGGCGGCGTCCTCCGCCGCACCGGGCGCCTTGGGCACGAACCGCTTCTGGGCGGCCTGCTTGGTAACGCCCATGCTGGCGCCGATATCGGTCCATGACGCGCCGGAGCGGCGGGCTTGGTCCACGAAGTGGCCGATCAGGTGATCGGCTACTTCGTCGAGGTGTCCCGCGGCGACCACCGCGTCGGAGAGTTGTTCCAGCACGTCGTCGGGACGCGCTTTCTTGATGCCTTCGATCAGATCGTCGAGCCGTATGTTGTTTGCCATGCGTCAACCATAGGTTGACGATTGTGCATCGTCAACCCTTCGTTGACGATGTCGCCCGGCGGGTGGCGCCACCGCACCGCACCGGAATATCGAGCGCGTCGGCGATGTTCAGGGGCGGGCAGCCCGACCGGCGCCCCGCACGATCTGTTCCTTGAACCACGCGGCCGTACGACCGGTCAGCATGGTGCGTCCCGGGGTGTCATCTGCGTGCAGGAACTGGATGAGTCCGTCTCGGCGGCCGAGGCTGAGGCACTGGAACACATAGCGGAAACGCAGTTTTCGCGGGTCGCGACCCCGCATCCTCGCGACCACGGCATCCGCCGCGTACTTGCCAGTCGGCAACGCGGTCGCGCAGGCCATGCGCAGCTCTCGATCGCCGGGGCCGGCGACGACCGCACTGTCGCCCGCCGCATAGACATCCAGATGCGAGACCGAGCGCAGCGTCGGGTCGGTCAGCATCCGACCATCGGCGGCCACCGCGATGCCGGATCTGCGCGCGAGATCCGACACACCGAATCCGGTGGTCCACACCGTCGCCGTGGACTCGATCAACTCACCATCGGCCAACCGGACCCCCTCGGCCGACACCTCGATCACCTTGGCGTCCGACCGGATTTCGACCCCGAGCCGCTCGAGCACCCGCCGCACATGGGCCTGTGCGCGCTGCGACATCCACGCACCGGGCTCCTCCGAACTGAGCAGCAGCACGCGCGAATCCGGCTCGGGCTCCGCCACTTCCGCGGCCAGCTCGATGCCGGTCGCGCCGCCGCCGACCACGATCATCCGCGCCGTTTCGGCTTGCTCGAACAGCTGGATCGCATCCTCGGGGGTGGCCACCGAGAAGGCGTGCTCGGCGACACCCGGCACGCCGGCCGGGTCGGCCTTGCTGCCGAGCGCATAGACGAGCGTGTCGTAGTCGAGAGCAGGCGCGCCGTCCAAGATCACCCGCCGGGCGTCGGCGTCGAGCTCCATCACCCACGCCTGGACGAATTGTATTCCCTTGGCGACCAACAACTCTCGAAGATCCCATGCCGGAATTCGCTACCCGACGGCTTGCTGATGCAGTCGCACTCGCTCGACATAGCCGGCGCGTCCGTCGACGACGGTGATCCGCGCATCCTGCGCTGTGCTCGCCAAGCGGCGGGCCGCGGCGAGCCCCGCGTATCCGGCGCCGAGTACGACAATTCGATGCTGTCCGGTCATGATGTGGCTCCTTTTCAACAGGTCGACACCCTTCAGACCAAACCGGCTGCCGATCCATGACAGCTGCCGGGCATGAGCCGCATCACACTGACGTTGTCCCAGAGCCTCCGGTCTCAGGCGGGCGAACCGCCAACGCGACCGAGATAGGCGAGTTTCTCGGGATTCACGATCAACCGCAGCGCGGTCACCGTATCGCCCGCCGTTTCCACATCGACGACGAGCAGCGGGTCGCCCGCCACCCAGGCGACGACCGCGGGCGAACCGTTGAGTTCCTGCACCGCGATCTCCAAACCTGGCACCTCCCAGCGGAACAGCCCGATCAGGTAGCGCGCGACATTGTTCGCGCCGACGATCGGACGCCGTGCCGTGTTGACGACACCGCCGCCGTCGGCCGTCGAGGTGGCGTCGGCGGCGAGCATCCGCTCCAGTGCCTCGACATCGCCGTTGCGTGCGGCCTTCAGGAATCGCTCGATCAGCTCGCGAGCCTGGTCGGAGGGCACATCGAAGCGCGGCCGTCCTTCCCGCACTCGCAGGCCGGCCCGCCGGAAGATTTGCTGCGAATTGGTCTCGGTCAGCGTGAGCATGTCGGCGATCTCTCGGTGGGCATAGCCGAACGCCTCGCGCAGTACGAATACCGCCCGCTCGACCGGGCTCAACCGCTCCATCGCGGTCAGCAACGCCAGCGAAACCAGCTCGCGCTCCTCCACCGATTCCAGCGGGCCCAGCTCACCGGCGGCCGTCGGCACCGGTTCGGGTAGCCACGGCCCGACATAGCTCTCCCGGCGCGCCCGCGCCGAAAGCAGCCAGCTGCGACACAGATTCACGACCGCGGTGGTCAACCAGGCCTCCGCGGACCGAATGGCGTTGCGGTCGGTACCATCCCAGCGCAGGTAGATCTCCTGCACCGCGTCCTCGGCCTCGCTGGCCGATCCGAGCATTCGATAGGCGAGCGCGAACAGCCGCGGTCGATGCGCCTGGAATTGGCGCAATCCATCCGGTTCCACCCACACCTGCTTCCGCGCTCTGCCGTCCGGGAAGACGCTACCGCTTGTGCCCGACCCGACCCGAGAGCGCTCACCGCCAGTGGTGGGAGACCGCCGCCGGAAACGCACGAGCCGGGTGTGGTCGCCGGTGTGGTGCGCAGCGCGAATGCTCATACCTCGGCAGCCTGCATGCCGAGGTATGAGGAATCCACGTCGGAAACCTGCGGACCGCCGCAGCGATCAGCGTGACACGTCGTCTTGCCGCTGCCTGCCGCCCGGCCTGCGCAGGCGTAAGCGAGCGCTGGACACGCGGATGGCCGGGCGACGGATCGCGGGCATACGCCGCTGAGCACGGCGCTGAGCACGGCGCTCGGCCGGCTTGTGCTCCCAGGTCTCCGGTCGCGCGGCGACCCAGCGCTGCGAGTGCCAGGCGAACGGGATATGACCGAGGTACAGCGCGACCAACACCAGCAGCAGCACAATCGGGTAGGTGACCAGCGCCGCCGCGGCGACCGCGACCAACACGAGCAGGCCCGCTGCGGCCTGCGGTGCCACCGACACCGACTTCATTGCCAGCGTGGGGATGGTGCTGACCGACAGCGCGGCGGCGCACAGGGTCCACAGCGCGACCTCGTAGAAGCCGACCCACCAGCCGTCACCGAACTGCACGAACAACGCGATCGGCACCAACGCGATGAGCGCGCCCGCAGGCGCGGGCACGCCGACGAAGTATTCGCGCGACCAATCCGGGCGGGTGTCGTCGTCCATCAGGGTGTTGAACCGGGCCAGCCGCAGCACGATGCTCACCGCGTACATCAGCGCGACGATCCAGCCTGCGCTATTGCTGTCCAGTAGCGCGATGTACAGCACAAGGGCGGGCGCGACGCCGAACGAGATGGCGTCCGACAGCGAATCGAGCTCCGCGCCCATCTTGCTGGTGGCGTCGAGCATGCGGGCCAGCCGCCCGTCGAGAGTGTCGAGCACCGCCGCGGCGCCGACCATTGCGAGCGAGATGTTGAGCTTGCCGTCCAGGGCGAATTTCACCGCGGACAATCCGGCGCACAGCGCCAGGATCGTCACAATGCTCGGCAGCAGCCGGATCGAGCGGCTACGCCGGGGCTTGGACACGGCGTGCTCCATCATGACTCGGCGGATGATGAGCCCAACACCGCTAGGACGGTTTCGGCCCCGATGGTGCGCTGTCCCGGCTCGACAAGTAGCTCGGTGCCCGCCGGGAAGTAGGTGTCGACGCGCGAGCCGAAGCGGATCAGCCCGTAGGTATCGCCGATGGTCAGCACGTCACCGACCTTCGCGTCGCAGACGATGCGCCGGGCCAGCAGCCCGGCGATCTGGACGACGACGACCTGTCGGCCGTCGGGGGTCTCCAAGACCATGCTGTTGCGCTCGTTCACCGAGCTGGCTTCGGGCAGGTCGGCCGAGCGGAACTGGCCGGGCTGATGCGAAACGGCGCGCACGATGCCGGAGACCGGCGTGCGCTGCACGTGCACGTCGAGCACCGAGAGGAAAATGCTCACCCGGGGCAGCGGCTGGTCGCCGAGGCCCAACTCCGGTGGCGGAGAAGCGGTGTCGACGAGCGCGACCTCACCGTCGGCGGGTGCGACGACGACGCCCGCCCGATTCGGCGGCACCCGGTTCGGGTGCCGGAAGAAGGTGGCGCAGGCCGCCGCGGCGAATAGTCCGCTCCGGCGCAGCCACTTGCGACGCCCACCGAGGACCGCCACCGCTAACGGCGCGGCCACAAACGGCAGGCCGGCGGGGTGCAGCGGGGGAATCGCGGCCCGAACCAGATCGACGACATGGCCGACTCCGGTGGTTTCGGGCGTGCCGGGCGGGGTGGGGCGGCGTGCCACAGGCTCCTCTTTCGTGCTCGATACAGGTGGAATGCGCCCCTCAACAATAGGTCGAGCGCAAGCGATCACACCCTAATCGACGTAGCCGGACATCGTCCGCCCACAGCCCGCACCGGGCCCAGCGAAGGCGAGGCACTACCGAGCATAGGAGCCTGTGGCAGGTGTTGCCGGTATCAGGCTCGACGGCCGGTGAACAGCTTCACCAAGAACAACAGAAGGGCCGCACCGCCCAGGCAAGTGAAGAAGCTGAACCAGAGGCCGCCGCCCTCGACGTCGACGCCGAGCAGCTTCAGCAGGAATCCACCGAGTAGACCTCCGACGATGCCGACAACGATGTTGAGAAGGATGCCCTGCTGAGCATCTGTCTTCATGATCTTGCTGGCGATCCAGCCGGCGAGTCCGCCGATAATGATCCAGCCGATAATCCCGAGTCCCAGCATGTTGTCCTCGAATCACTAGTTGGGGCCTGCCGCCAACAGCAAAAGGCGTGCTCAGAGGGTATACCCGCGGAATGCGAGAATACGCACTGGCGCGCAGCGATCCTAGGGCTAATATGAGGGGGCCTCATGTCTACGGGCACGTAGGTAGTTGACCGATGAGGGACTCATTTACATGCTTCGGGGTACAACCCGGCGGCGCCGCCGCAGGTACATAGGAGACGCATAATGGCTGCTCGAATCGCCCAGTACACCGGGGCAGAGCACACGGCGATCCTCGGGCTCGGCGTATACCGCCCCGCCCGGATCGTCACGAACGATGAGGTGGCGGGTCCGATCGACTCGAGCGACGAGTGGATCAGGACCAGGTCGGGAATCAAGACCCGGAGGTTCGCTTCGGAAACGGAAACGATCCAGAGCATGAGCGTCGCGGCCGCCCGTGACGCGCTCGAATCCGCAGGGGTCGAGATCGACCATGTCGACTGCGTGATCGTTGCTACGTCCACCCATCTACTGCTCACCCCGGCGGCCGCGCCGCGCATCGCCACCGAGCTCGGCATGAACGGCGCGGCGGCCTTCGACGTCTCCGCTGGTTGCGCCGGCTTCTGTCATGGGCTGGCGCTCGCCTCGGATCTGGTGCGCGGCGGCACCGCGAACCATGTGCTGGTGATCGGTGTGGAGAAGCTGACCAACACCGTCAATCCGACCGACCGCTCCACCGCATTCCTGTTCGCCGACGGTGCGGGCGCCGTGGTGGTCGGGCCGTCGGACACTGTCGGGATCGGCCCGACGGTGTGGGGTTCGGACGGCACCCAGCATCACGCGATCCGGCAGGACAAGGACTGGATGGAGTTCTTCGCCGAGATCGAGGAGAAGGGGCTCGACGCGGTCCGCCCCTACATGGCGATGGAAGGCACCGCAGTGTTCCGCTGGGCGGCGCATTCCTTGGAGAAGGTCTGCCGCGACGCCATCGATCGGGCGGGGCTGTCCACCGACGATCTGGACGCGATGATTCCGCACCAGGCCAACGGCCGGATCATCGAGATCATGGCCCGCGTGCTGAAACTGCCGGAGCACTGCGCGCTGGCCAACGACATCGAGGAGACCGGCAATACGTCGGCCGCCTCGATTCCGCTTGCCATGGAGGCACTGCTGCGCACCGGTGAGTCGAAGCCGGGCGATACCGCGCTGCTCATCGCCTTCGGCGCGGGGCTTTCCTACGCCGCCCAGGTGGTCACACTGCCGAAATGGCAGTAGCCACCGGGTAATTCAGCCGAGGCCCCAGGTGACTTTCACCGTGAAAGTCACCGTCTGGGTGCCCGGCTCCAAGGCGAAGGACTCCGGCGCCCCGTCGCGCAGGGCCTTCGGGTTGTCGTCGCGGCTGCTTGCCTCGTTGATGGTGCTGACGTCCGTCAGTTTCAACCCGGCAAGCACCGCGTACTGCTCGGCCCGCGACTTCGCGTCGGCGAAGGCACGCGAGCGCGCGTCGGCGAGCAATCGCGAATCGTCATCGAGTGCGAAAGAGACACCGCGCAGTCGAGTTTCGTTGCCGCCCGCCTTGACCCCGCTGTCCAGGATCGCCGAGGCCTTCGACAGGTCACGGACCACAATGTGCACGGAGTTGGTCGCTCGGTAACCGATGATGGTCTGGTTGCCGCCGTTCGGGCTGCCGGCGTATTGCGGTTGGATGGAGATCTCGGTGGTGCGCGCGTCCTCCCGGGCCAGGCCCACGGCCACCATGGCGTCGGAGATCGCCTTGGCCTTGTCGTTGGCACCGTTGATCGCCGCGGATACGTTGTCGGCGTTCACCTCCACCCCGAGATCCGCATTCAGGGTGTCCGGGGCACCGCGCACCTGACCGGACCCGACCACGGTGACCTCGCGGTCGGGTCCCGAATCGGATTTACCACAACCGGACAGCAGCACAGCCGTCCCCGCCGCAGCCGCAATGGCCGCGGTAAAGCGCGTGTTTCGTCGCATACGACGAAAGCTACGCCTGCGCCTCGACCGCTGTCTTGATCTTGCCGAGCGTCTCGTTCATGCCGCGCACGAGTTCCTCTTCGAACGGCTGCTCGCCACCGAGCGCGGCGTTGATGGCCGTGCGAGAGAACCAGGTGGTGCCGTTGGGGACATCGCGGCGTTCGATCAGCCTGGTGCCGGTCGCGGTCGGTTCCAACGTGTAGCTCCAGATGCTGCGGTTCTCGTTGATCCGGAACGCGAAGGCCTGGTTGGGTTCATAGCGCACGATCCGCGCGGTGGTCGGCCAGTACTTCTTGCCATCAGTATTGAGGTTGAACGTCCAGGTGCCCGCCTTCGGCGTGCCGAGCGCGAGCATCCTGACGCACTGCGGGCTGAACTCCGGCATCCGCTTCAGGTCGCCGATAACGGCCCACACCTGCTCCGGGGGTGCGGCGATGTCGATCGTGACTTCGAGGTTTTTCGGCAACACTGCCTCCGGGAGAACTGCGGCGACCGGACCTATTTCGGTCCGGCCAGCACGATTTGACGATTATCTCGCATACTAAATATGCAGCAGTTGGAAGACAAACACATCACATTTTCGAGATTTGTTCACCTGCCCGTGTAATGGCCAGCGCACAATCACGGATAGACGAAGCATCAGACACTGCCACCAACTTTTCCGTCCAGCGTGAGGTGATCGGCCGTGAAACTGCGCTCGCTTTTACACCGTCGGCACGTGGAACAGCTTCCGCTGCTACCCGCTGTCGAATCCTCCGATGGATCTGCGGCTCGTGGCTCGCCCTCCTCGCTCGCAGCCCGCATGATCGCTCAGGAAGAACTGCTCGAGCGCCTGCTCACACCGGGCGAACTCGACATGGTGCGCAAGCACCGGGTGTGATGGCGGGCAAACGCCAGCGACACCAGCCCCGGCGAGGATCCATACTCGTTAGGTGACTTCACCCGCTGCTACGAAGCCGGCCATCCTCAGCGTCGACGACGACCCAGGGGTCTCCCGCGCGGTCGTGCGCGACCTGCGCCGCCGCTATGGCGCCGAGTACCGGATTCTGCGCGCGGAATCGGGCGCCACCGCGCTCGACGCGCTTCGTGAGATGAAACTGCGCGGCCAGCCGGTCGCGGTACTGATCGCCGACTACCGGATGCCGGGCATGGACGGCATCGAATTCCTCGAGCAGGCAATGGACCTGCACCCGTACGCCCGCCGCGTGCTGCTGACCGCCTACGCCGACACCAGCGCCGCGATCGACGCGATCAATGTCGTCGATCTCGACCACTATCTGCTCAAGCCGTGGGATCCGCCGGAGGAGAAGCTGTATCCGGTGCTCGACGGGCTGTTGGAGGCCTGGCGCAGCAGCGAGCAGCGGCCGGTGACCGAGACCAAGGTGGTCGGCAACCGCTGGTCGCCACGGTCGTCGGAGGTACGCGAGTTCCTCGCCCGCAACCAACTGCCCTACCGCTGGTATATCGCCGACGAGCCCGAAGGCGCACGGCTGCTGGAGGCGGCGGGCGCCGATCCGGAGCGATGTCCCGTCGTCATCACCGAAGCCGGGCAGACGCTGGTGCAGCCGAGCGACGGCGAGTTGGCCCAGAGTGTCGGGCTGAGCACGAATCCGACCGGCGACTTCTACGACCTCATCGTGGTCGGTGGTGGCCCCGCGGGTCTGGGCGCGGCGGTCTACGGTGCCTCCGAGGGCCTGCGCACGGTGCTCGTCGAGCGAACGGCAACCGGCGGCCAGGCCGGACAGAGTTCGCGGATCGAGAACTATCTCGGTTTCCCGGATGGTGTGTCCGGATCGCAGCTCGCCGATCGGGCCCGGCGGCAGGCGGCCAAGTTCGGCGCCGAGGTGATCACCACCCGTGAGGTGGTCGGTCTCGAGGTGAACGGGTCCGCGCGCACCGTGCGGTTCGCCGACGGCGGACGGCTCTGCGCGCACACGGTGATCATCGCGACCGGCGTCGACTATCGCCGCCACACCGCTCCCGGCGTCGACAACTTCACCGGGCGCGGTGTCTACTACGGCTCGGCGATGACCGAGGCATCCGAATGCTCCGATCACGACGTCTACATCGTCGGCGGGGCGAATTCGGCGGGCCAGGCCGCGGTCTTCCTGTCCCGCAACGCCCGCACCGTGCACCTGGTCATCCGCGCGGACTCGCTGGACAAGTCCATGTCGCACTATCTGATCCAGCAGATCGGGCAGATACCGAACATCAAGGTACACACTCGCACCGAGGTGATCTCCGCCGACGGCGACGACCACTTGCAGCAGATCGTGCTGCGCAATAACGAAACCGGCGCCGAGGAGAAGGCCGAGGCCGAGCGGCTGTTCCTGTTCATCGGCGCGGCGCCGCAGACCGATTGGCTCGACGGAGTGATCAAACGGGATCCGGCCGGGTACGTGCTGGCCGGACCCGATCTGCTCGTCGACGGCGCCAGACCGGCCGGTTGGGAATTACCGCGGCCCCCACACCACTTGGAAACAAGTGTGCCGGGCGTCTTCGTGGCCGGTGATGTGCATGCCGACTCGGCCAAACGCGTGGCTTCCGCAGTCGGTGAGGGTGCTATGGCTGTCATGCTCGTGCACCGGTATCTCGCGTAATCAGGAGGCTGACATGAATTCGAAAGATACCGCCGCGCGCAGCAGCCGCCTGGTTTGCGATCCCGCGGAATTGCGCAAGCTTTTTCTCTTCGAGAAGCTCGACGACGAACAGCTCGAATGGCTATGCGCGGACGGGCGGGTGGAAACCATCGAACCCGGTTTGGTTTTCCGTGAGGGCGATCCGGCGACCTGCTTCTATGTACTGATGGACGGCGAGGTGGTCCTCACCAAGCTCTCCAGCGGCACCGAGATCGAAATGGTCCGCACCGATCACAAGGGCGCGTATGCGGGCGCCTGGATGGCCTACATGGGCGACAAGGTCGACCAGACCTACAACGGCTCGATGTCCGTGCCGCGGCCATCGCGGTTCTTCGTGCTCGACGCCGGCGCCTTCGCCAGGATGATGCACGAGTGGTTCCCTATGGCGGTGCACATGCTGGAGGGCGCGTTCTTCGGCAACCGCAACTCCAACGAACGCATCGCCCAGCGGGAACGGCTGCTCGCGCTCGGGTCGCTGTCGGCGGGCCTGACCCATGAGCTGAACAACCCCGCCGCCGCCGCGGTCCGCGCTACCTCGGGGCTGCGAGAACGGATCGCCGGGATGCGGCACAAGCTGGCGATGATGGCCGAAGGCAAGTTCGACACGGAATCGCTCGTCTCGCTGGTGCGCCTGCAGGAGGAGGCGGCGGCGCAGGTCGCCAAGGCGCCGGAGTTGACGCCGATGGAAGCCGCCGATCGCGAGGACCTGCTCGGCGAATGGCTGGAGGACCACGGCATCGGCGACGCGTGGAATCTCGCGCCGAATTTCGTCCAGGCAGGCTTCGACGTCGATTGGCTCGAGCGCGTGGCCGCCACCCTCGACGACTGCCCCGACCAAGTGTTCCAGGGCGCGATCCGGTGGCTGAACTACACCATCGAGACCGAGCTGCTGATGAACGAGATCGCCGACTCGACCACGCGAATCTCCTCGCTTGTCGGTGCGGCCAAACAGTATTCGCAGATGGACCGGGCGCCGTTCCAGGTGATCGACATCCACGAGCTGCTCGACAGCACGCTGGTCATGCTCAGTCGCAAGATCGGCGACGGGGTGCAGGTGGTCAAGGAGTACGACCGCACTTTGCCGCAGGTGCCTTGCTATGCAGCGGAATTGAATCAGGTGTGGACCAACCTGATCGACAACGCGGTGTACGCGATGAACGGCCAGGGCACCCTGACGATTCGGACCAGGCACGAAAACGACTGTGCTGTCGTCGAAATCGGCGATACCGGTCCCGGCGTACCCGCCGACGTGCGTAGTCGAATCTTCGAACCGTTCTTCACCACCAAACCGGTCGGCGAGGGCACCGGCCTCGGCCTGGACATCTCCTTCCGGATCGTGGTGAATAAGCACAACGGCGATATCCAGCTCGATTCGGAGCCGGGCAATACACGCTTCACCGTCTGGCTGCCGCTGCACCGCGCCGAGGAAAACCCGGCCGAAGCGGACTCGGCCGACGACAATCGAGGCGAACCGGAATCCAACGCAGGAGGACAACGATGACGCAGCAAGACCTGGAAGGGATCGACCCGAGCGTCGCACCGAGCGGAACCGGCTGCGTCGAATGCGAAGCGGCACAGGGCTGGTGGGTGCATCTGCGCCGCTGTGCCCAATGCGGCCACGTCGGCTGTTGCGACACCTCGCCCGCGCAGCATGCGTCCAAGCACGCCGAGGAAACCAGTCACCCGTTCATCCAGAGCTTCGAGCCGGGCGAGGATTGGTTCTGGGACTTCCGCACCGAGGAGATGTACAGCGGCGGACCGGAGTTGGCTGCGCCGACCAGTCACCCGGCCGACCAGCCGACACCGGGCCCGCGCGGGCGTGTCCCCGCCGATTGGCAGCAGCATATTCACTGACCTTCAGTGATCGATTGGGCGATCATAAGTCGCCCACCACACAGTAGGAGCGACAGCGCCGGAGCCCGACCCGGCGCCCGATCCGCTGCGGAGCCTCCCATGACGACGACCCGATCGCACCCGGTACGCTGCATCGAACGCGCCGGAGGCTCCGGCGCCTCTAGTCACCGGGAAATGCACGTGATGAAGCGAACTTCCGCCATCGCCCTCGCCGCAGGGGCGGTGGTCCTACTGCTGGCAGGCTGCGGCGGATCGGATGAATCCGCCGAGGCCAACGGTCTGCGCAAGGGTACGACCGGCACCAGTTCGTCGGTACCACAGCCGACCGGCACCAGCACCGGCACCAACAGCCCACCGACCACCGGTGGCGGCGCTGCGACAACCCCAGCCAAGACGGTCGACCCGTCGCTCGGCCCGGCGTCGCGCACCACCTGTGGTGAATTCAAAGCGCTCGATAGCGTGGCGGAGAAGGCGCTGATCGAGCAGATACTGGCGGAGAACCCGAACAGCTCCTTCGCAGGCAGCCCGAACGTCGCGCTCGGTACCGCGAAGCTGGTCTGCCTCGCGCCGAGCAATGCCGATACCCCGGTCGCCACTGCCGCCGGGATCGTCAGGTAGGACAGTGTCTCGCTGAGACAGCGCGCGTGCGCAGCCTACCGGCTGCGCACGCGCTTTTTTTCATACCGTCACTGCTCAGGGCTGGCCGGTGGCGAGCGCCGTCAGAGCATCGATGAACGGCTGACCGCCCATGGCCGCACCGCCCGCGAGCGCGCCGACGACGATCCCGGTCGGCCCGGTGATGAGGCTGAAGATGCCGAAGCCGAGCAGGCCACCGATGAATCCGCCGAGCATGCCGCCGAGAATCATGCCGACAATGTTCTGGCTCGCTTGCTGCACGAAGTTGTCGAAGGAGCTGATGTCCTTCAGATCGGCGATATCCTTCGGGCTCACTTCCGGTGTAAGTGTGAGGCTTCGGCCGCTGTCGTCGATCTTGTAGGCGACCGGAATCGCGTGCCCGGCGACCTCGAACGTCAGCGGCACCTCGGCGACGACCGCGCCGTTCTCGCCCTGTACCGCCACCGCTGCGCCGTTACCGCTGAGGGCGAATTTGCCCGCGTCGAGCGTGGTGGTCACAACCTTTGCATCACGGGAAAGCGCTGTGTTGTAGCCGATTCCCTGCTCGATGCCCGAAGTGGACACGGCCTGCTCGACGGCCACCGGTTGCGCGGTCGCGGCGCCCGCAGTGATTCCCACCGCCGCGATGGCCAGAAATGCGGTCGCGCTGAACTTTCCGAACTTCATTCTTTGAATCCCCTCCAAAAGACGGCCGTCCGATCGGATCGACCGTCGGGGACGTTACCGCGTCGGCAAGTGACTGGCACACAAGGGATTAGCGCCGATGTCGACGGACTCCCCGGGTTGTTCTCCGCCGAAATAGTTGGTCGCCGGAACATAACTGAAATGGAGTTGTCACACCACGCCGGTGCGTGACGAACCACATAATAGTCATTGCGAACAGTGAAATAGATATGTGCGCGACAGCGTGGATCGCCGCCGTTCATTGATTGCTGCGGCAACGGCTGGAACCGAGTAGGTCGGCACTCGACCACTGGTGCGCGGCCACGATGCCGCCGACGACGAAACCCGGCCGCATCCGGTTCCGTGAAAACACTCACAATTATGTTTGCGAGCTGCAAATAGCAGGACGAGGTGTTCACGACGGTGTTTTTCGGCGAACACGCCCGCACCCGGGCAGAATGGCACAGTGGCAGAACTGGCTCTCACCGCTCGCTTGAACCCGTCCGCCGCCGATGCCCGCCGCGGCGTGGTGCGGCTGCACCCGGAGGCGCTGACCGCGCTCGGGCTGCGTGAGTGGGACGGCATCTCGATGGTCGGGTCGCGGCGAACCGCGGCCGTCGTCGGTGTGGCGCCCGCGGATACACCGACGGGAGTTGCGCTGCTCGACGACGTCACACTGTCGAATGCGGGACTGCGCGAGGACGCGACCGTGGTCGTCGCCCCCGCGACGGTGTACGGCGCAAAACAGGTCTCGGTCAGCGGGTCGGTGCACGCCACCAGGACCATTCCGGCGGCGACCCTGCGACAGGCGCTGCTCGGCAAGGTCGTGACCGTCGGTGACGCGGTCTCGCTGCTGCCGCGAGATCTGGGCCCCGACATCAGTTCTTCGGCTGCCACCCAGGCGCTTTCCCGCACGTTCGGTATCGCGTGGACCACCGAGCTGCTCACGGTGACCGCCATCGATCCCGGGCGCGGCCCGGTGAGTGTGCAGCCGAACACCGCCGTCTTCTGGGGTGCGGGCGTGGTCGCCGCACGCGAGGCCGCCGACCGCGCGGCGGCCGGGGCACCGATCCCGGTGGGCGAGCAATTGCAGGCAGCGGCCGCAGCAGGCGAGCTGGCGGCCATGGCTGCGACGAACGGCGAGGTAACAGGCTGGGTCACCGGGAGCGGTCGCGCCGCGATCCCCGTCGAGGAGCTGGCGGGCGTGCACGGCCAGGCCGCGAAACTCGACGAGTGGCTCAGCCTCGCGCTCGACGAACCGGAGTTGCTCAAAACCCTCGGTGCCACACCGCATCTCGGCGTGCTGATCACCGGCCCCGCCGGTGTCGGCAAGGCCACCCTGGCTCGCTCGGTGACCGCGCCGCGGCGCATCATCGAGCTGGACGGCCCGACCGTCGGGGCCGCCGAGAGCGGCACCCGGTTGCGTGAGGTCGCCGCCGCGGTCGCCGAGACCAGCTCCGGTCGGGGCGGGATCCTGCTCGTCACCGATATCGACGCACTGCTGCCTGCGCAGGCCGAACCGGTCGCCACCCTCATCCTCGACCAGTTGCGAGCGGCGATCGCCGAGCCCTCCGTCGCGTTTCTCGCGACCACCGCGCACCCCGCCGATATCGACCCACGGCTGCGCGCTCCCGACCTGTGCGATCGCGAACTCGCCCTCGCGCTGCCGACGGCCGCGGTGCGCAAGGCACTGCTGGAGCAGTTGCTGCGCAAGGTGCCGACCGACGAACTGAAGCTGGACGACATCGCCTCGCGGACACCCGGATTCGTGGTGTCGGATCTGGCGGCCCTGTGCCGAGAGGCGGCGCTGCGCGCGGCATCCCGTGCGAGCAAACAACATTCGGACCCGGTGCTGGCCCAAGCCGATCTGCTCGGCGCACTGGAGGTGATCCGGCCACTCTCGCGTTCCGGCGTCGACGAACTCGCGATCGGCAGCCTCGGTCTCGACGACGTCGGCGATATGGTCGAGACCAAGCAGGCGCTCACCGAGACCGTGCTCTGGCCGCTGCGCCACCCGGATTCCTTCGCCCGCCTGGGCATCCATCCGCCGCGCGGGCTGCTGCTCTACGGTCCGCCCGGCTGCGGCAAGACTTTCCTGGTTCGCGCGCTGGCGGGCACCGGCCAGCTCAGCGTGCACGCGGTGAAGGGTGCTGAGCTGATGGACAAATGGGTCGGGGCCTCCGAGCGAGCGGTGCGCGAACTGTTCCAGCGCGCACGCGATTCCGCGCCCTCGCTGATCTTCCTCGACGAGGTGGATGCACTCGCGCCACGACGCGGTCAGAGCAGCGACTCCGGCGTCGGCGACCGGGTGGTCGCCGCGCTGCTGACCGAACTCGACGGTGTGGAGCCACTGCGCGATGTGGTGGTGCTCGGCGCGACGAACCGCCCGGAGCTGATCGATCCCGCACTGCTGCGCCCGGGCAGACTGGAGCGCCTGGTGTTCGTGCCGCCGCCGGACGCCGACGCCAGGCTGGAGATTCTGCGCACCGCGGGCCGGTCGGTGCCGCTGGCCGACGACGTCGACCTCGCCGCACTCGCTGCCGACCTGGACGGGTACTCCGCGGCGGATTGCGCGGCCCTGTTGCGTGAGGCCGCGCTGACGGCCATGCGGCGGGATATGGACGCCGCCGACGTCACGGCCGAGGACGTCGCAGCGGCACGGGCGGTGGTGCGGCCCTCGCTCGATCCCGATCAGGTCGAGTCGCTACGTCGCTACGCCGACACCCGCGGTTAGCCGTTCGCAGCCACCGAGGCGAACTCGCCGCAATCCAGGCCTTACTGGCCTTTGCCCAAGTTGCACCTGACCGGGCAATGTTTCAGTAATCACAAGGTCAACCGGCGCGCACAGGTATGTTCGCATCGTGCGAAGGATCGGCAATGCGGTCGACACGATCACGGCTTTCCTGGGGGCCGCGGTCGCCGGCGTGTCGCTACTGCTGCCGATCACCTTCACCTGGACGGGCCAGAGCACGCAGTATCGGCTGACCAGCCTCATCAACAGCGTGCCGCGCGGTGCCGCGATCGGGGTGATCGTCGCCGTAGCTGTCGCCGTGCTGGTGACCACCTTCACCCGTCCGGTGGCGGCGTGGGCGACGGCGCTCGGCGGCGCGCTCGGCATGTTCGTCAATCACTTTGCCGGACGCCACGTTTCCTCGCCCGACATGCTGACCACACAGAACTATCTGGACTCGGTGTGCGCGGGCGTCCTGCTCGGCGCACTCGGCGCGGCAGTGCTGCGCAGGCCGGGTCTGGCGATCGGATTCGCACTGGGTGGCGCAGGCTCCTTCGTCGCCGGCAACCTGGCCGACGTACTGCATATCACCGCGCAGGATCCGCTCGAGGTTCTGGAAACACCGCCACGGTGGCTGATCGCGGCGGCGGTGTTGTTCCTGTTGCTCAGTACCTACCACAACCGGTCGCGGCCGATGGCCGAGCGGTCACCGCGGCTGGCCGTGGAACTTCCGGTGACGCCGATTCTCGCGGCCATGGTGCTGGCCCTTGTCGTCCTCATGGTCAGCGAATGGCTGAACCGCCAGTATCAGGACGCGCCCAACGTCAGCCATGCGGTCGATATCGGACTCGCGGTCACCGCGACGGCGCTCGCCGCAATGGCCGCCGCGATGCTGCTGCCGGGGCGCGATGGCGTCGGCGTGTACCTGGCGGTGAGTCTGGTTCCGGTCTTCACTGCCCTCGGCTACGCCGCACGGCCGGGCTGGGGCGTGCTTGCGCTGCTGGTAATTACCGCCGTCGGGCTGTTCATCGGGACCCGACTGCCGTCGGCGTTCATCGCGATCACGATGATCGCCGGACTCGCCGTTTTCGCCATATACAACGGGAGCAGCGATATCAACGTCGTGGACGCAGCAGGCAGCGCCGGTCTCGCATTGACGACAGGCTACTGCTGTGGCACGGCACGCCCTCGCTACGCGCCGAGCGGCGTGCTGGCGATCGCGGCCCTCTACCTGCCATCGATCATCACAGCGGTCGAACTCCGGCCCGACGGCGCGACCAAAGCATCGACACCGGGGTGCACCGCACTCGCGATCGTGGCCTGTTCGGCCGTCGGAATTGCCGTGCTGTACTTCTTCCGGCCGCGCGGCCGGCCGCGATCGGACGAGCCCGCCGAAGGCGAAACATTAGCGGACATATAGCCGATCCGCTCCGACATGGCCGACGCCATACCGGCTCCAGCCACTGAAAACACGCGCTCCGCGTAGGATTTACCCGCATCACGCCGCCGCCCCGACCCGACGGAGTGCAGTTTGCTCGTAATCCTGCTCGCGCATGCCATGGCCGCGCTCGCGGCACCGCTGTGCGTGCGGATGTTGGGCCGCAATGCGTTCTATGTCCTTGCCCTGGTCCCGTTGGGCGGCCTCGGCTGGGTGATTGCGAATTGGGATAGCACACAGCAGGTTCGGGTCGCGTGGGCGCCGAGCATCGAGATGAACATCGATCTGCGTTTCGATTCGCTCGCCGCCATCATGTCGGCGCTCGTCCTCGGCATCGGCACGCTGATCCTGATCTACTGCGCCAGATATTTCGAGGACGACCAGCCGCGGCTCGGAGTCTTCGCGGCCGAGATGGTCGGCTTTGCCGGGGCCATGTTCGGGCTGGTCACCAGCGACAACATGCTGCTGCTCTTCGTATTCTGGGAAACAACCACGGTGTTGTCGTTTCTGCTCGTCGGGCACAACGCCGAGCAAGCGGTCAGCCGAAGGGCGGCGATCCAGGCGCTGCTGGTGACCGGCGCGGGCGGACTCGCGATGCTCGTCGGCATCACCATCCTCGGTGAGGCCAGCGGCAGTTACCTGCTGTCGGACCTGCTGACGCGGGCGGACCCGCCGGCGGGCACCGCAGTGAATGTCGCCGTGGTGCTGCTGCTCGTCGGGGCGTTGAGCAAGTCTGCGATCGTGCCGCTGCACTTCTGGCTGCCCGGTGCGATGGCCGCGCCGACTCCGGTCAGCGCGTACCTGCACGCCGCCGCCATGGTGAAAGCGGGCGTATACCTGGTGGCTCGGCTGGCGCCGGTGTTCGCGAGCAGCCCGCCGTGGCACCCGGTGATCCTGACCCTCGGGGTGGCGTCGATGCTGCTGGCCGGGTTGCGGTCGATCCAGGTGCACGACCTCAAATTGGTGCTGGCATTCGGCACGGTGAGCCAGCTCGGCTTCCTGATCCTGATGGTCGGCCTCGGTACTCCGGACGCGGCGCTGGCCGGTGTGACGCTGATAGTCGCGCACGCGTTCTTCAAGGGCTGTCTGTTCATGGTGGTCGGCATCATCGACCACGGGGCAGGCACGCGGGATCTACGGCGACTTTCCGGTCTCGGCCGCCGCGCACCCGGGCTGTACGCAGTCGCGATGCCGGCCGCGCTCAGCATGGCCGGGATCCCGCCGCTGCTCGGCTTTGTCGGCAAGGAAAGCGCGCTGGCCGCCATCCTGGACACCGATACGCTCGCCGCGCCCGCCAAGGCCACCGTCGCCGCCGGCGTGGTGCTCGGGTCGATGCTGACGGTCGGCTACAGCATCCGCTTCGTGTGGGGTGCGTTCGCGGACAAGCCGGGGCGCTCGACCGGCACGAACGACAGCGAGTGGCGGGGCAGGCAGGATCAGGGCACGCATGGTGCGGCGGAGGATCACTGGCATGCGCCGGGTGCGTTGTTCCTTACAGCTCCCGCGGTGCTGGCGGTGGCGAGCCTGGCCGCGGGAATCGCCGCACCCTGGCTCGACGAGCTGCTGAGTCCGTACGCGAAAACCCTGCCGGGGACCCTCGATTCGCATCTGGCACTGTGGCACGGATTCAATGACCCACTCGCGCTGACCATCCTGATCATCACCGTAGGCGTCGCACTGTTCTGGCTGCGTACCCGCATCGGCGAATCCCCGCGCCCCAAGCTCGGCAATGCCGACCGGGCCTACGACGCCACCCTTGCGGCGATGGATCGCCTGTCGCTGCGGATGACCGCCGCCGTGCAGCGCGGTTCGCTGCCGTTGAGCCAAGCGACCATTCTCGGCACGCTGATCATCCTGCCGACGGTGTTGCTGGCGAGCGGCACTCGCACGGGAGTCGAACTGCGCCTGTGGGATTCACCATTGCAACTGGCCATCGGGGCGATCATGGCCGCGATGGCGCTGGCCGCAACGCTGCTGCGCAACCGGTTGGCCAGCGTCCTGGTCGTCGGCGTCACCGGCTACGGGTGTGGCGTGATCTTCGCGCTGCACGGCGCTCCGGATCTCGCGCTCACCCAATTTCTCGTCGAGACGCTCACATTGGTGATCTTCGTGCTGGTGTTGCGCGCGTTCCCCGCCGAGATCGAGCACAGCCGCACGGCCGCCTTCAAGATGCGCAGGGCGGTGCTCGCCACCGGGGTCGGCGCCACAGTCGTAACGCTCGCGGCCTTCGCCAGCGCGGCCCGCAGCACCGAACCGATCTGGCACCTGATCCCCGACGCCGCCTACACATTCGGCGGCGGCAAGAATGCGGTCAACGTCCTACTCGTGGACATCCGCGCGTGGGACACCCTCGGCGAGATCTCGGTACTCGTCGTCGCTGCGACCGGGGTGGCCTCACTGGTGTTCCGCAGCAGGCGTTTCGGCACCGCACCGCGCGCCGCCGACGCACCGAACTACGACCCGGACCTGGTGAGCTGGTTGCCAGCGGGCCGACTCGTCGCGCGGCGGGACCGATCCATGGTCCTGCAGATCACCACTCGCCTGGTCTTCCCGACCATCATGGTGCTGTCGGTGTACTTCTTCTTCTCCGGCCACAATGCGCCCGGCGGCGGTTTCGCAGGCGGGCTCACCGCCGGACTTGCGCTGACCCTGCGCTATCTCGCGGGCGGCCGGTACGAACTCGGTGAGGCACTCCCTGTCGACGCGGGCCACGTGCTCGGCGCCGGGCTGGCACTGGCCGCCGGGACGGCGGCAGGCTCGCTGCTGCTCGGCGCGCCGCCGCTGTCCTCGGCGATCCTGGAAGTCACGCTGCCGGTGCTCGGGCATATCAAGCTGGTCACCGCCTTGTTCTTCGATCTCGGCGTCTATCTGATCGTGGTCGGCCTTGTCCTCGATGTGCTGCGCAGCCTCGGCGCGCGCCTGGACAACGAGTTGGCATCCGACAAAACCGGCTCGGCGAAGGGCGGTGTGTGGTCATGACGGCAAACCTGACGCTGCTGGTCCTCATCGGGGTGCTCGTCGCGTGCGGGGTGTACCTGATCCTCGAACGTGCCGTGTCGAAGATGCTGCTCGGAATGATCCTGTTCGGCAACGCGGTGAATCTGCTGATCCTCACTGTCGGCGGACCCGGCGGCAGGCCACCGATTCGCGGCGACGCCGATAACGCGCACGAACAGACGGCCGACCCCTTGTCCCAGGCGATGGTGCTCACCGCGATCGTGATCACCATGGGCCTCGCGGCATTCGTCCTCGCGCTCGCCTACCGGTCCTACAGCCTCACCACCACAGAGGATGTCCAGAACGACCGGGAAGACGTCGACATCGCCGCACGGCGCGAGCGAGAGGACCCAGAGGATTGAGCCCGTCGCCGGATCTATTGCCCGTGCTGGCGCCGCTGCCAGTGCTGGTCCCGTTGCTCGGTGCCGCGGCGACCCTGGTGTTCGGCCGTAAGCCACGCATCCAGCGGTCGATCATGGTGCTGGCGCTGGCGTCGGTCGTCGTGATCTGCGGACTGCTGCTGTATCTGGCCGACCGGGACGGCACCACCGCGGTCCAGGTCGGCGGCTGGGAAACACCGATCGGCATCACGCTGGTGGTGGACCGGCTCTCCGCGGCGATGCTGCTGGTCTCGTCCATCGTGCTGCTCGTCGTCTCCCTCTACGGTGCGGGCCAGAACATCCGCGACGGCGACGAACGGCAGCCGACCTCGATCTACCGGCCCACCTATCTTGTGCTGACCGCGGGTGTTTCGGCGGCATTCCTCGCCGGTGACCTGTTCAATCTGTTCGTCGGCTTCGAGATCCTGCTGGCCGCCTCGTTCGTGCTGCTGACCGTCGGCGCGACCGCGGACCGGATCCGCGCGGGCGTCGCGTATGTGATGGTCTCGATGCTGTCGTCGCTGATCTTCCTGACCGGCATCGGGCTGGCCTATGCGGCCACCGGAACGCTGAACCTGGCACAGCTGGCCGTCCGGATGAGCGAGGTGCCCCATGGCACGCGCACCGCCATCTATGCGGTGCTGCTGGTGGCGTTCGGTATCAAGGCGGCGGTCTTCCCGCTGTCGAACTGGCTGCCCGATTCCTACCCCACCGCACCCGCACCGGTGACCGCGGTGTTCGCCGGGCTGCTGACGAAGGTCGGTGTGTACGCGATCATTCGGACGCACACGCTGCTGTTTCCCGACGGTGGTTTCGATTCGGTGCTGCTGGTCTGTGGTCTGCTCACCATGCTGGTCGGCATTTTCGGCGCGATCGCACAGAACGATATTCGCCGCCTGCTGTCGTTCACGCTGGTCAGCCATATCGGCTACATGGTGTTCGGCGTCGGGCTCGCCACCACGGCCGGGCTGACGGGCGCGGTTTTCTACGTGGCGCACCACATCTTGGTGCAGACCACACTGTTCCTGGTGGTCGGTCTGATCGAGCGTCAGGCCGGTTCGGTGACGCTGCGCAGGCTCGGCGGCCTGGCCGAGGCAAGTCCACTGCTTGCCGTGCTGTTCCTGGTCCCGGCGCTCAATCTCGCCGGGATTCCCCCGTTCTCGGGGTTCATCGGCAAGGTCACGCTGCTGCAGGCGGGTGCGGCAGACGGCAGTGTGCTGGCCTGGGTGCTGGTGGCGGGGTCGGTGATCACCAGCCTGCTGACGCTGTATGTCGTCGCGCGGGTGTGGAGCAAGGCCTTCTGGCGGCCGCGGTCGGAGGCTCCGGAGGGCCATCTCACGGCCGCCAAACCACCTACGCTGATCGAGGATTCGAGCGACGTGCTCTACGACAAACGCACCGACCCCGGCCGCATGCCGGCGCTGATGGTGCTGTCGACGACCGCGCTTGTCGCGGTGGGCCTCAGCCTCACCGTGCTGGCTGGGCCCATCCTCGGCATCGCCGAGCGCGCCGCAACGGATCTGCGCGATCCCGCCGTGTATACCCGTGCGGTGCTCGGCAATTCGCAGATGGCGCCGCCGGGAGCAGTCCGATGAGCCTCGGTAGCGCGGCGATCAACCGGGAGCGGGCGGTCCGCGTCGGCATTCTGGTCTGGCTGACCGCCGTCTACATGGCCCTGTGGGGTGATCTGAGCGTCGCCAATCTGCTGGCCGGGCTTGCCGTCGCCGCGCTGATCATGGTGACACTGCCGCTGCCCCGGGTGCCGGTCGCCGGACGACTGCACCCGCTGTCGCTGGCCGAACTCATCGTGGTGAGCGTGTACTACGCCCTCGAATCCAGCCTCCAGGTCGCCTGGTTCGCGATCCGGCCCGCACCGCCACCGGTCTCCGGTGTGCTGCGACTGCGTATGGAGATCAAATCCGATCTGGTGCTCGCATTGTGCGCGGACCTGCTCAATCTGATTCCGGGAACCATGGTGCTCGAGATCGAGAAGGAACGCCGCGTCGTCTTTGTACACGTGCTCGACGTGGGCAGCGACGCGGCCGTCGACAAGTTCTATCGGACCACCCGGCGGCTGGAACGACTGCTGATCGCCTCGTTCGAGCGCCCCGCCGAATGGCATCTCACCGAACCACCGGAGGTCAGCAGATGACCGTCGTCGCCATTGTCGCCGCCGTGCTTTTGACGGCAGCGGCCGTGATCACCAGCTACCGTGTCCTCGCCGGACCGAGCACCTTGGACCGAGTCGTCGGCATCGACTCGCTGATGGCGATCGCCGCCTCGGGGCTCGCGGTCTGGGCGGCCTACAGCAACGACACCACCGTGCTCCCCGCGATCGTCGCGCTGGCGCTCGTCGGGTTCCTCGGCTCGGCAGCCGTCGCCCGATTCCGGGTCAGGGACGACCAATGACGCGCGACGAGGACGACCGATGACACTGTGGCACTGGATTTCCGCCGTCCTGATCCTGTCCGGGTCCGTGCTCGCACTGACCGCGGCAATCGCGATCGTGCGCTTCCCCGACACCATGACGCGCATGCACGCCGCCACCAAACCGCAGGTGATCGGGCTGATCCTGGTGCTGGAGGGCGCGGCGATCCCACTGCGCGGCAGCGGCAATGTCTGGCTGCTCGTCCTCGTCGGCTTATTCACCCTGCTCACCGCACCGGTCATCGCACACTTGATCGGCCGCACCGCCTATCGCGAACAGCGCCACCGCGATGGCTTGTTCCGAGTCAACGAGCTCGGCGACGACATCGACGCGCCCTGACTCCGGCAAGCGCTTACAGTGCTGCGCCCCGGCCTCGCCGAGAGATCACGCGATGGACGGCGCGGTGAGCGCCTGATCCTTCGCCGCGACTCCGGGGCGCCGGGCGAACCAGGTGGCGTGGAAGGCAGCGGCCATTGCCGCGAGCAGCGCAAGCACGACTGTGCCTGCCAATACCGGGTATTCGGCCATCGAGACCGCGAGGTAACGGTAGGAGATCAGCAGCGTCGTCAGGATTGCCGCGCCGAAGGCGACCACCCGGACGCGGAACAGACCCCAGCCGCGTTCGGGTTCACGCAGCACCGACTCCACCGTCAGACAGAGCACCGCACCCGCGACCAGGTCGACGCCGTAGTGGTAGCCGAAGCCGAGTGTCGCGGTCAGGGTGGCGAGCAGCCAGAACGTGCCGCCCCAGCGCAGCCAGAGCGGGGCACGGTCGCCGTTGGTGTCGCGGCGGGTGTGCAGGAACACCGACAGCGCCCACGCCGTGTGCATGGACGGCATGCAGTTGCGCGGGGTCGCGGCATCGAACGGCAATGGCGCTGGACTGTGGTCGATCGGCGGCAGCACCCCCGGCCAGAAATTGCCGACCTGCAGCCCGTGACCGTCCGGCCCGAACGCGAACATCGGGCCGACCACCGGGAAGATCACATAGATGACCGGCCCGAGCAGGCCGAGCACCAAGAACGTCCGCACCAGATAGTGGCTCGGCCACTGACCGGTGGGGACCACCCCGCGCAGCTGCCACACCGCGACGACGATCGCCGCGACCGGCAATTCGATGTACACCCAGTGCAGCACCGCGTAGACCCCGGGACCGAGCGTGTCGAGCACCCGACCCATCACCCACGACGGGTCGCCAAGGGCATGGTCGGCGAGCATGACGTACTCGTCGAGCACCGTCGGCCGGGTGATCACCGTGACGTGCAGCCAGACATCGCCGACCTTGGTCGCCAGCATGAGCAACGCGCCCAACGCCGCGGCATGCAGCGCATTGCGCCGTTCGACGCCGCGCCAACGCAGCCACGCGAGCACGGCGAGCCCGGTGAGCACGATCACCGGCCCGTTGCCGACGGTCACCGGATCGCCCGCGAGCAGGCGCCCGCCCGCACCGACCAGATCGATGGCGACGGCCGCGCCGAGCGCGATGATCCGACGCCGCATCGATACACCGACGAGGGCGAGCACCAGCCCGGCCCACGGCACCGACATCGACTTGGGCGTGCCGACATAGTCGTGCCACACGCTTTCCAGCGGACCCTCGAAGCCCTGCTCCACGGCCACGATCTGCAGGGCGATCAGCAGGATCGGCACGGCGGCGACAGCAACCGCCATCCACACCCGGGTATGCGGCACGCGCACCCGCGCATCCGCACTTCCCACTCTGGAACCCGGATCTTCGACAAGCACGTCGACCATAGTAAACGGGGGATGAACGCCACCCCACTGGCCGACTGAACGTCAGTCGACCGAAACGATGGGCAGACCTACTGGTCCAGCTCTTTGACCAGCGAGTCGACCACCGCGATCAGATCACCCTGGGCAGCCGCGGCGACTTTGCGTTGCCGCTGATACGACGCGCCACGCTCTGGAATCTCGGCGACGAATCGCAGCTCGTCGGCACACCCGAGCCGTTTGGCCGTCGGCTCCAACCGGTTGAGCACATCCATCAGATCATCGGTGACCAACCGCTCGTTGCTGGCGGCATCCACGATGACGATCGCGTCGAGGCCGTAGCGGGCGGCCCGCCATTTGTTCTCCTGCACATGCCACGGCGGCAGCGTCGGTAGCTGTTCGCCGTTCTCGACCCGCTGATCGAGATCCACGATCAAGCAGTGAATAAACGACGCCAACGCCGATAGCTCCGCACGCGTGGAGATGCCGTCGCAGATGCGCACCTCGATCGTGCCCCACTTGGGTGCGGGCCTGATGTCCCAGTGCATGCCGCCGAGCTGCTCGAACACCCCGGTCTTCATCTGGTCGTGCACGAAATGCTCGAACTCTGTCCAGTTTTCGAACTGGAACGGCAACCCGGCGGTGGGCAGTTGCTGGAACATCAGCGTCCGATTGCTCGCATATCCAGTGTCCGAACCGGCCCACATCGGCGAGGACGCGGACAGCGCGAGCAGATGCGGATACGACAGCAGCATCGAGTTCAGAATCGGAAAGACCTTGTCGCGGTGGGAGACCCCGACGTGCACGTGCACGCCCCAGATCATCATCTGGCGGCCCCACCACTGGGTGCGCTCGATCAGCTCGTCGTAGTGCACCGAACGGGTGAGCTGCTGCGCCGACCACTGGGCGAACGGATGGGTGCCCGCGCAGAACAGGTCGACGCCCAACCGGTCGGCGGCACGCCGCAAGGTTTCCATGGTGCCGCTCAGATCGTCGACGGCCTCACCGACGGTGTTGTGCACCCCGGTGACCAACTCGACGGTGTTGCGTAGCAACTCCTTGGTGACCTGTGGGGTGCCGTCGTGCGCACGCAGGTCACCCACCGAATCGAACACTGCCGCAGCCGTATTCGACAGGTCTCGAGTGACCTTGTCGACCAGCGCGATCTCCCACTCGATGCCGATCGTCGGCCGGGGCGAACCTTGGAAGAGAACCCGCTCGATTCCTGCCCCGGCCATATCAAACCTTGCTACTGGATGACACCGCAGGCGACGCGGCCACCCGCGTCGCCGGTTGCCAGACTGGTGTCGTCCGGGCCGGCAACGCCGTCGGCCCGAACATAACGGTTGGGGATGTTGCCGAAGTTGTCGGCGTCGGCGTGGATCATCAGGGCCTTGCCCTTGATCTCTTCCAGGGTCACCGCATCGGTGGTCGTGACCAGCTTCGCCATGCCGTCTTCGCGGACCTCGAGCGAGGTCAGGTCGCCGCTGGCCGGGTGCGCGTTGGCGCTGCCGACCTGCAGGTGGCCGCCCGCCGAGAGGAAGGCGCCCGCCGGGCCGCCGGTGGGCGCGACCGAGTTGGCCTCGCACTTGCCGACCTGGTGGATGTGCAGCCCGTGGAATCCGGGCTTCAGGCCGTGGCCCTCGACCGTGACCTGCAGGTGTTTGCCGTCCTTGACGAAGTTCGCGGTGCCGACGGAGGCGCCCGCGGGGTCCTTCAGCTCGACCTTCACGCCACCGTTGGCGTCGGCGCTGCCGTGCTCGGTACCGGATTCGCCGGCCGGAGCGGACGCGCCGGTCCACACCGGGGGCGTCGTTCCCTTGACATCACTCGACTCCTGACTGTTGGAACAGCCAGCGAGGCCGAAGACCGCGACCGCAAGCACCGGGGTCACAGTCCGCCAGGACGGGCGACGAGTTGTGTACGGGGCCATCGGAGAACTCCTTTACGAGTACCGAGTTTACGAGTAAAGCTGGGTGGACACGTTCGTTACCGGACAAGATGATGCCACGCCCGTCGTGTCGCGGGAGTGACCGGGCCGTGTCGCGGCGGGCCACGGACCTCAGTTACCGGTGACGACGACGGTCACACCCGAACCCGAATCACCGGCTCCGGTACTGCGCGGTACGGCGGTGGCGCCGAGTTCCGCGGCGATCGCCACGGCCGCTTCCCGCTCGCCGGGCGTATTTCCGTAGAACACAGTTGTTTTCGCGACATTCTCACCGGGATAGTTACCGACTTCGACGACGTTCCAGCCACTGGCGCTGAGTTCGCTCGCGGTGCGCGAGGCCAATCCGGCGATCAGGCCGTTGTTCAGAACCCGCACCGGCACCGCGCGACTCAGGGCGGGCGTCGTGGTCGGTGGCGTCGTCGTGGTCGGTGGCGTCGTCGTGGTCGGTGGCTTAGTCGTGGTCGGCGTCGCGGTGGTGGTGGCCGCCTCCGATGTCGACGTCGCGGCCGAGGTGCGCACAGTCGCCTGAACCTGCGACGCGGGCGATACGGCCTCCGACTCGCCTGCGCTGTCGGTATCGGAACTCGACAGCGACATCGCACCGAGGCCTGCAAAAACAATGGCCAGCGCGATCAACACCATCGCCAGCGCGCGCAACGGCGGTCCCCCGGAGGTGGGATTCGGGTAGCTCACCTGCTCGACCCTAGTCTCAATTCACAGCAACAGGTCATACCTGGAAACCGAGCCGCCGTGCGGCCCTAGCCTTCTGCCTGCTCGCCCGCAGCCTGCGCAGGCGCTTCACCAGCATCGGGTCGGCGGCGAGCGCCTCCTGACGGTCCACGACCGCGTTCAAGACCTGGTAGTACCTGGTCGGCGACATGCCGAACAGTTCGCGGATGGCCTCTTCCTTGGCGCCCGCGTACTTCCACCACTTACGTTCGAAGTCCAGAATGTCGCGCTCACGACGGCTCAAACCGTCGGTGTCACTGTCATCGGTCTGTGTCGAGACCTCAACCGTGACATCGTCGCTCGCAGAAGGGCTGCCCTGGATCGCGGAAAGATTCCGTGCCGCTGCGCCGTCCATCTCGCTCCCTCGCCGAGTAACCACCAGACGAAAAATGATGCTTGTACGTCGCGGATCATTCAACCACGGGCCGATGGGAATGCCGCATCCTCGTCGCGGCGTGTTCGCTACCCCTGGGTAACGCGTGTTACCGGGGTGTTCCCACCCTCAGGGCGCACCGCCCGGCCGCCCCCGCAATAATTGCCCTATGTCAATCCTCCCCATCGTCATCGTCGGCGACCCCGTTCTGCACCACCCGACCGAACGGGTCACCCAGACACCGGAGGAGCTCGCGGAGCTGATCGCGGATATGTACGAGACCCTGGACGCCGCCAACGGCGTCGGCCTGGCCGCCAACCAGGTGGGCGTGCCGTTGCGGCTGTTCATCTACGACTGCCCGGACATCGGCGCCGACGGCAAGGCGACACGGCGCAAGGGCGCGGTGATCAACCCGGTGCTGGAGACCTCACAGATCCCCGAGGTCATGCCCGACCCCGATGACGACGAAGAGGGCTGCCTGTCGGTGCCCGGCGAGCAGTTCCCCACCGGTCGGGCCGAGTGGGCTCGGGTCACCGGCATCGATGAGCACGGTGAACCCGTCGACATCGAGGGCAAGGGCTTCTTCGCGCGCATGTTGCAGCACGAGGTCGGTCATCTCGACGGGTTCCTCTACGTCGATGTGCTGATCGGACGCAACGCCCGCGCGGCGAAGAAGGCGATCAAGCGAAACGGCTGGGGCGCGCCCGGGTTGAGCTGGATTCCCGGCACCGTGCCCGATCCGTTCGGCCACGATGACTGACCCTGCGCTGCCCGATATTCCGCTGGGCAGGCGCGTGGTGCTTCGCTACCAACTGCCTGCCGGTTATCCACAATCGCTGACCGATGTGATCGGCGAGCTCGTCTCGCTGAATCCGCCGACGGTGCGCGCCGTGGACGGACAGGTGGTCGCGGTGGCGCCGGACCGCGTCGTCGCACTGAAAGCGTTGGGACCGAGACCTATTCGCACCAAAGAGATCCGGGCGCTGGAGGCCGCCGCGGCCAACGGGTGGCCGGGGATCGAGCATGCCTGGATCGACGGTTGGCTGGTGCGTGCCGGGCGCGGTTACACCGGTCGTGCCAATTCGGCGGTGCCGCTGGGTAATTCCGCGGGACCAGCGGAGCTGGGCACGGAAACACTGCACCGCATCGGCGAGTGGTTCACCGCGCACGGGCTGCCGTTGCTCCTGCAACTACCCGATCGCCTCGCTCCCGTGCCGCCGGGTTGGCGTACCTGGAGCGAGACCGTGGTGCTCGGCATCGATATCGACACTGTCGTACTGCCGCAGGGACCTTCGATGGTCCGAGTGGCGCCCGCACCCGACCCGGCCTGGGTGGACCTGCACCGGTTCAAGGGCGAAGACCCTGCGGCACGGAGTGTTTCGCGGCCGGTACCGGAGCTCGACGTACTGACCGCGGTGCAGGACGGCGAGGTCGGGTTCGCGTCGCTCGGCCTGCCGCAACCGATCGCGATCGGCCGCGGCGCGCTCACCACCGCGCCGGACGGGAGATGCTGGGTGGGGCTGACCTGTGTCGCGGTCGCCGCGGCGCATCGCAGGCACGGGCTCGGTTCGCTGGTGTGCGCCGAGCTGATCCGCTGGGGACACACTCGTGGCGCCACCCATGCCTACATTCAGGTCGAAGCCGACAATGCCCCGGCCATGGCGATGTACCACGATATGGGCTTCGTCGAGCACCACGCGTACCGATACGCCGCGCCGGAGGCCACTCGCTGAACCGAGCGGCCTGCGGTAGAACGGTCCTACAACCCACTGTGTAAGGAAGGCATCCGTGCGTCTCGCGACCTGGAACGTCAATTCGATCCGCTCCCGTCTCGATCGGGTCGCGGACTTTCTCGACCGCCAGGACATCGACGTGCTCGCGATGCAGGAAACCAAGTGCCGCGACGACCAGTTCCCGTTCGAGCGTTTCGACGAACTCGGCTACGAGGTGGCCCACCTCGGCGTGAACCAGTGGAACGGTGTCGCGATCGCCTCCCGGGTCGGCCTGGAGAACGTGGAACTCGCCTTTCCCGAGCAGCCCGGCTTCGACAAGGACGCGGGCGAATCGCTGATCAGCACCCCGGTGGTGGAATCACGTGCGCTCGGCGCCACCTGCGGCGGCGTGCGCGTCTGGAGTCTGTACGTCCCCAACGGCCGCACCCTGACCGACCCGCACTACACCTACAAGCTGGAATGGCTTGCCGCCCTGCGTGACAACGGCGCGAAGTGGCTCGCCGACGACCCCCGGGCCCAGATCGCCCTGGTCGGCGACTGGAATATCGCCCCCACCGACGACGACGTCTGGTCGGTCGAATACTTCGCCGACAAGACCCACATCTCCCAGCCCGAACGCGACGCCTTCACCGCCATCGTCGACACCGGCTTCGCCGACGTCATGCGCCCCTTCGCTCCCGGCCCCGGCGTCTACACCTACTGGGACTACACCCAGCTGCGCTTCCCCCGCAAAGAGGGCATGCGCATCGATTTCATCCTCGCCTCCCCCACCCTCGCCGCCCGCACCAAGGACGCCGTGGTCGACCGCGAGGAACGAAAAGGCAAGGGCGCCAGCGACCACGCCCCCGTCATCGCGGAGTTCACCGACTGAGGGTGGGTGTGCTCAGCGCACCCAGTCTTTCAACGGTTCGGTGTCCAGCTCCACATTCACGGGGTGGGGCAACTCCACGGTGGCTCCGAACGGCACCGTCAAGCTCCGCTCGTACCGGTCTACGCGAGGCTCGCTATAGATGGTCACCTCACACGAATCCCGGTCGATCAGCAGATATACGGGTATACCGGTTTCGGCGTAGGCCCGCGGCTTTTCCTGCCTATCACGGCGCTCGGTGCCTTGATCGTCGGACGTGACCTCGACAACAAGGAGAACTGGCTCAGGGTCGGCCCATTCCCCTTGACCGACGAAGGCGTCGGCGGCGGCCAGTGCGCCGTCCGGCCGCGCACGACCCGTTCGGTAGCGGTCGATTCGCAGGCCTTGCTGCGGGGTCAGGAACAACTCGGGACGGAACATCATGAACGTTCGGATCAGCCACTGCATGATCCGACCGTGATCCCCATCCGGCATTGCCTTGGCCGCCAGTTGTGCATTGACGAACTCGAGTCGTACACCCTCCGCAATACGGTCGGCCGCCCGCGCGAGTTCTTCGAACTCCTCGGTCGTCATGAGCGACTCATGCACGGCGGTCACGTCCTCAACAATACGGGGCCACAATTGATCGACCCGATCAAAGCGCAGCACAACGCTAGGATATCGCCGTCGAACCGGCGAGTCTGCCGCCGAACCTCATCCCGCGCGCGTCCTCAGCAGACCGAAGCGTGCTCGGCTCCGGACCGGGTAGCGCGGCCGTTACGGGTTCATCTCATAGACCCCCGCGTGTGCCCGAGCCTGCGCAAGCACCCGGTCGAACCGGACCCGATCGGCAACCGGGCGACGGACCAGATCCAACGCGCGCGTCTGCTGGGCTGTAGTCGCGGCGGGCTTGGTGTGCAAAGTCAGTGCGTTCTTGGAGAATTCGCGCACGAAACCGTCGAAGATCTGGTCCAGCACGTCTGCACCGGTGCCCTCGATCTCGGCCTGCTCCAGGATCAGCTGCGCGTAGGGCACCGCGGTGAACAGTTCGCCGAGCGCGAAGAGGAAGTCGACGTCGCGCTGCTGTGCGGCGGTCGGCGCGGCGGCGGCCAGTAGGGTCTGGAAGGCGCGGGCCTGCTCGAGGAATACCGCGACATTCGGTATGTGCGTGAACTTTTCGAAGACCGGACGCCAGTCACGGAACCGGATGCGGCCGAGACCGCTGCTCGGACCCTGCCGGAACAGGAACTCGTCGTCGGCCGCGTCGCGCCGCGTCGGCACCGTCGGGTAACTCGCGCCGGTGAGCTCCGCGCGCAGCTTCGGCACCGCCGCCCCCGCGTGCGGCGCGAGCCGCCTGCTCGACCAGCTCAACGCCGTGGAGACCGCGCGCACCGTGCCCTTGGGCGCCACCCCCGCACCGGGCAGGAAGCGCAGCGCGGCAAGTCCGGCATCGGCGGGATGGAACATGTAGTTGGCCATGAACTTCAGCGCCAACGCCATGTTCACGTGCACCGTGCCCTCGAGGCGCGGCAGCCCGAAGAGGCCGAGCATCGCCATCGGGAAGTACATGTCGTTCTCGAAACCGCGGGCGGCGATCACATCCGCGAGGTCCTCGACGATCCGCTGGCCCTGGCGGGTGACGGTCATCTTCTCGATCGCATTGAACAGCAGGTAGCGGCGGTCGTCCGGCGAAGCGCAGCGCAGGTAATCGATGGCCCGCTCGCTGTAGAGCTTCATGCCGATCAGTCGCGCGTACGAGTCGGTCAGCAACGACTGCACCTGCGGGAACTCGGTTACCCGGTGGCCGAACAGTATTCGGTTCTCGGCATGCGTAATCGCCTCGTAGTAGGCGTGTTCGCACGCGCCGACCGCGCCGAAGCCGAGGTTGAACTTGCCGACGTTCACGGTGTTCATCGCGGCATGGAAGGCGTCCTCGCCGCGGTGCAGGATGTCCGCCTCGGCGACCGGATATTTCTCCAGATCGAAGGCGGCGACATACATCTGACTGTCGACGACATTGCGGCGCAGCTTGTAGTTCTGGTGCTTGCTGTCGGCGAGGAAGAACAGATACCCCTCGTAATCTTCCTGCGTCGGCTTGCTTTCCAGCGCCTTGGAGCTGTCGATGATCGGCTTGTCGGCGCGGCGGCCGAACACCGACACCATGGCCGCCAGGTTGCCGTTGCCGATGTAGTGCTTGCTGCCGGTGGCGGTGTACCCGCCGCCGCGCTCGGGCTCGAGCACCATATCGGTGGAGTAGACGTCGGCGCCGTGATCCTTCTCGGAGAGGCCGAAGGCGAAGATCTCACCGGAATCCAGCAGTGCGGCGGCCTTCTGCTTGACGGCTTTGTTGTCGCTCTGCCAGATCGGGCCGAGCCCGAGGATGGTGACCTGCCAGACGTACCAGTAGGACATGCCGTAGAAGCCGAGGATCTTGCTCAGCATCGCAATCCGTCCGGTGTCCCAGCGCTTGTTCGGATCACCGTTCGCCTCGGCGGCGGGCGTGAGGAAGGTGGCGAACACTCGCTCGCGCTTCACGAAATCGAGGAAGTCGGAGTACCAGATTCGATCCCGATCATCGCTCTTGAGCATCGCCTTGCCGCGGGATTCGAACCAATCGACCGTGGCGCGCAACAGCCTGCGGGTCTCCGCGTCGAACTCGGCGAACTCGCTGGCCTTCGGGTTGAACAGAGTTGTGGTCATCGATGACTCCTCGGCGTGGTCGGCGACTTCATTCGCGACTGTAGCATTATTGTTCGTCAACGTAGGAAGCTGATTTTACGCGTAAGACCAGGGCGAACCGTGGCAATCGCACTGATATCGTTGGTCTTCATGGGTAGCGAGTCGGCCGTGCAGCCACGGCAGCGGGCACAGCATTTGGGCCCCGAGCGCCGCCGCCCCCAGGTGCTGGACACCGCGCTGGCGATTGCCGTGGAGAACGGCATCGCAGCGGTCACCATGGCCGCCATCGCCGAGCGCATGAATGTGACAAGGCCCGTGGTCTACGCGTGCTTCGCCGATCGTGTCGAACTGATCGAGGCCCTCATCCAGCGTGAGGAGAGCTATCTCGTCGGCGGGCTGCTCGAGGTGCTGCCCGCGCGCGATGTCGACGCGGGCGAGACCGTGTTCGTCGAGGGCTTCCGCGCGCTGCTGGAGCAGGCGGCCGATCGTCCCGATGCGTGGCGGCTGCTGTACGGCAATCCCGATCCCGCGGTTGCGGATTCGTTCGGGCGTGGCCGCAAGCTCGCGGTCGAGCGCTGCTCCACCCTGCTGCGCCCCACCCTGCGCGCATGGGGCACCGAGGACGCCGACCGGAAGCTGCCTGCCCTGGTGGAGCTGTGGGTGTCGGCCGGCGAGGGTGCGGTCCGCACCTTGCTCGCGGGCGAGGGCGACTGGGATCCGCAGAGCCTCGGCGCCTTCGTCGGCGCCGCGGTGTATCGCGCGCTGCGCCACGCCTGACCTCTCTCGCCGCCGGATCCCGGCAGAACACCCCGTACCCCGCACTGCGCAGCTCAACAATTGTGCAGCAGGTACGCCGCATCGCTAGG
Source organism: Nocardia sp. CWNU-33 (assembly GCF_046764895.1). Lineage (NCBI taxonomy): Bacteria > Bacillati > Actinomycetota > Actinomycetes > Mycobacteriales > Nocardiaceae > Nocardia > Nocardia sp. CWNU-33. Next base: position 294,172 of record NZ_JBKOQN010000006.1, read on the forward strand.
CGAAATGCTCGGCAACGCGGTGATGTCCCGACAGAATGCGCACCGATCGGGCCGATTTTGCCACCATTCGGCAACACCGCTCACTACCATGGGTAGCAAATATCCGACCAGCGGCCGGAGGTGCGGTCATGGCGTTCTATCGGCAGGTGGGATCGGTGCCGCCGAAGCGGCACACCCAGCACCGGGACGAGAGTGGGCGACTCTATTACGAGGAGCTGATGGGCGAGGAGGGCTTCTCCGGCGACTCGTCATTGCTCTATCACCGCGGCCTGCCGCCCGCGATCGTCGACTCCACGGTCTGGGAACTGCCCGACCAGTCCACGACACCGAATCATCCACTGCGCCATCGACATCTTCGTCTGCACAACCTGTTCCCCGGTGACACCCCCGCCGAGACCGATCCCGTCACCGGTCGGCGGCTGCTGCTCGGCAACGCCGATGTCCGGATCTCCTACGTGGTCGCCAAGGGCGGCTCGCCGCTGTACCGCAATGCCATCGGCGACGAACTGGTGTACGTGGAATCCGGTGCCGCGGTGCTGGAGACGGTATTCGGCGCGGTCGCCGCACGACAGGGCGATCAGGTGCTCATTCCAAGGGCGACAACACACCGCTGGCTGCCCAGCGGGCCCGATCCGCTGCGCGCGTACGTGATCGAGGCGTCCGGTCACATCACACCGCCGAAGCGCTATTTGTCGAAATTCGGTCAGCTGCTGGAACATTCGCCGTACTGCGAGCGCGATCTACACGGACCGACCGAGCCGTTGACAGAGACGGGCACCGATATCGAGGTCCTGGTGAAGCACCGGCCGGGCGGCCGCGTCGTCGGTACCAGAATGATCTACGCGACGCACCCGTTCGACGTGGTCGGCTGGGACGGCTGCCTCTACCCGCTCACCTTCAACATCGCCGACTTCGAGCCGATCACCGGACGCGTGCACCAGCCGCCACCTGCTCATCAGGCGTTCGAGGGCATCAACTTCGTGGTGTGCAATTTCGTGCCGCGCAAGGTCGACTACCACCCGCTGTCGATCCCCGTGCCGTACTACCACTCGAATGTCGACTCCGACGAGATCATGTTCTACTGCGGCGGAAACTACGAGGCGCGCAAAGGTTCCGGCATCAGCCAGGGCTCGGTGTCGGTGCACCCCGGCGGTTATGCGCACGGACCGCAGCCCGGGGCCTATGAGCGCAGCATCGGCATCGACTTCTTCGACGAATTGGCCGTCATGGTCGATACCTTCCGGCCGCTGGAACTCGGCGAGGGCGCATTGGCGTGTGAGGATCCCGGCTACGCCTGGACCTGGTCGAATCGGGGTCCACAGCAGTGAACAAGCGCATCGAGGTTCGTCCCGGCTCGCTCTACGGACCCGACAACCTGCCCTACTGCGTGTTCGCGCCCGCCCAGGGCGACTATCGCGTCGGCGCTCGACTGGCCGACTCGGTCATCGATCTCGCCGTGGCACTCGATGATCCGGTCTTCGCGCAGCCGAGTCTCAATGCATTCATGGCACAGGGCCCGCGCCGCTGGCATGCGGCGCGCGACCGGCTCCGCACGCTGGTCGATGGCGAAATCCCCGCCGAGGCAGTGCATCTGCTGGCCGAGGTGACCTTGGCGCTGCCGGTGCAGATCGGCGACTACGTCGACTTCTACGCCAGCATCGATCACGCCACGAACCTCGGCCGCCTGTTCCGCCCGGATTCCGAACCGCTACTGCCCAATTGGCGGCACCTACCGGTCGGGTACCACGGCCGGTCCGGCACCGTCGTCGTATCCGGCACCGGCATCACCCGCCCCTGTGGTCAGCGTCGAACCGATTCGGGCACACCCGATTTCGGCCCGACCCGGCGGCTGGATATCGAAGCCGAGCTCGGTTTCCTCGTCGGGGTCGGCTCCGAGCTCGGCACGCCGATCGGCGCGGAGGAGTTCGCCGAGCACGTCTTCGGTGTAGCACTGGTCAACGACTGGTCCGCACGGGACATCCAGGCCTGGGAGTATCAGCCGCTCGGCCCCTTCCTCGGCAAATCGTTCGCTACCTCACTGTCACCCTGGGTGACCCCACTGGCGGCGCTGGAGTCTGCCCGCATCCCGCTGCCCGGACAAACCCCCGGGCCACTGCCCTACCTCCGGGAGACCGAGAAGTGGGGCCTCGATATCGATCTCACCATCACCTGGAACGGTCAGCCGGTGTCCTACCCGCCCTACAGCCGCATGTACTGGTCCCCGGCGCAGATGTTGGCCCATCTCACGGCGAACGGCGCCGCCACCCGCACCGGCGACCTCTACGCGTCGGGCACCATTTCCGGACCAGCACGGCAACAGCGCGGCTCGTTCATCGAATTGTCCTGGGGCGGTAATGAACCGGTGCCCGTCAACGGGCAACTGCGCACCTTCCTGGAAGACGGCGACGAGGTGGTCATCACCGCGACCGCCCCCGGCCCAGTGGGCATGCGCCTCGGACTCGGCGAGGTCCGGGGCCGCATCCTGCCCGCCGCGCAGCGTTGACCCCCTGGAATCGAGGGCTACGACGCAGCAATTCCGCTCGGTAGCGTTCGGGCCGCAGGAGGCATCCGCCGCGAGTGCGCCCACCTCGGTAGCGGATTCCGGATCCGGCGGATGCACCTCTAGCCAGCCCCCGACGTGCAGTTCGCCGGTGGTTGGCGTGATCATAGGTTTGCTCAGCGCGCTGAACACGGGTTCGGCGAACGCCGGGACCAAGTAGGCGAATTCGCCATCGTGCCGACCAGCGCCCACCCCCGCTCACGGACGGGGTGGGAGCAGGCTGATCGTCCGGAGCTGATAGCTCGCGAAATATCCACAGCCGCAGTGCAGCCCGACATCGTCCGACTAACCGACGGCCGCTCGGCCCGCATCCACCGCATTGAGGAAGCGGGTGAGGTCGACGATCAGGGTGTCGACCGCATCGGGTGCACCGCCATCGTCGTGGTGGTGCAACCAGTCGGTGACCAGCTCGAACATGCCGCCGATGGTGGCCAGCGCCAGCGCGAGTCGACGATGTTCGTCGGCGGCGTCCGCGGCGGGCTTCGTTGACCACTGTTCGTCGAGGAAGGCCGCGGCCCAGCGCCGATTGATCCGACGCTGCTTTTCCACGGCCGTCGAAATGCCGCCCGACTCACCGAAGGTCACCCGAGCCAGCCGCGGATCATCGGCGATCGCATGCACGAATGCGGCGATAACGGCGGCGGCGCGCTGCGGCCAGTCCAATCCGGCGGCCGCGGCCGCGCCCTCGATGACCCGTTGTTGGATCTGCTCGGTGAGCTTCACCAGCAGTGCGACATAGCAGGCTTCCTTGCTGTCGAAATGATCGTAGAAACCCTTGGTGCCGACATAGGCGTGCTGGCAGATCTGCTCGATCGATGTCCCCGAAAAGCTCTGCTCGGCAAACAGTTCGGTGGCGGCGTCGAGCAACTGATTGCGTCGCTGCGCGCTGCGCTGTTCGGCATCGAGGCCGCGGATCCGACGCCGCACCGATTCCGGTTCGGGCCGCGCGGCAGATGTGCTGCGGGTCATCTCTCGACCATAGCCGGAGCAATTTCAACAAGAGTCCTTGTTGGTAATCGGAGTTCATGTTGTAATCACTGGCACGTTGATGAGGGAAGGACTGACGTGTCAGTGATCAATGGAGATCGGACCGACAGCAGACGCCGGGCCGCGGCACGCGCCGTTGCGACGGCAGTGACCATGGCCGTCGCGCTGACCAGCGCACTACTGGCCGGTGGCCTTACTGCCACCCCGGCAGCTGCGGAACCGCCACTGCCGCAACATGATTCGTTCTATCGGCCGACCGAGGGATTCGAATCGCAGGAACCGGGCACCATCCTGCGGTCGCGGGAGGTGAAGGCGGCCGTGCTGACCCTGCTGCCGCTGAATGTGCGTTCGTGGCAGCTGCTGTACCGCACCACCGACCTGTTCGGGAAGCCCACCGCGGCCGTCACGACGGTGGTGCTGCCCGCGGGCGCCGATCCGAACCGGACCCGGCCGCTGGTCTCGCTGCAGTTCTACTACGACAGCGCAAGCCCCGACTGTGCACCGTCGTTCGTGCTGCAACAGGGCAGCGGACTCGCGGGCGCCGAGGGCATCCATTCGCAGAGCGAGCTGATCGCACTGGCAGCGCTGATCAACCAGGGCTGGGCGATTTCGATCCCGGACTACGAGGGCCTCGACGGCCATCTCGCGGTCGCCGAAGAACCCGGATATATGACCCTCGACGGCATTCGCGCGGCGGAACGATTCGAGCCGCTCGGCCTGGACGGCGCGAACACACCGGTGGCCATGTGGGGTTACTCGGGCGGCGGCATGGGCAGCGGGTGGGCGGCCGAAATGCAGCCGACCTACGCGCCGGAGCTGAACGTCAAAGGCGTCGCGCTCGGTGCGCCGACCTCCGATGTGGTTTCGCTGCTGCATGTCAACGGGTCGATGTTCGCGAGCCTCATCGGCATCGGCATCTCCTCGCTGCGCAAGGCGTACCCGCGCTTCAAGGAAGCCGCCGACCGGTACCTGACCCCCGAAGGCCGGGCGCTGATGGACCGGACCGAGCGTCAGTGTCTGCCACGCAACGCGCTGACCATGATGTTCATCGACTACCAGCGGCTGCTGACAATTCCGATCGCGGATTTCCTCGCGGTTCCGGAAATCAAGGAGGTCTTCGATGCCACCGTGCTGGGCCGCAATATCCCCACCGCGCCGATATTCCTCTACCAGGGCGTCTTCGACGAGGCGGTCCCGTGGTGGACCAACGACCGGCTGGCCCAGCAGTACTGCGCGGGCGGCGCGTCCGTCGTCTACACCCGCGATCATCTCAGCGAGCATCTGACACTGCCGTCGCTTGGCATGGGACAGACCTTCAACTGGCTGAAGTCACGGCTCGCGCCGAACGCCCCTGAGCAGGTCGGCTGCCGCACCGACAACGTCGTGTCCATGTTGGCCGACACCAATGCGCTGCTGTCGCAGATCGAGATCAATCTCAACGCCACCTTCGGCGCCCTCGGATTTCCCATCGGCCCGCGCGAGCGCTGATCGACACCTCCTGGCCGCTCGTCTCCGACCGGATATCGGACCGGTCGGGGGCGGGCTTTGTCGTCTGTCCACGATGAGTTCCTGACCCCCGTACCGTCTGCATTGATGCACGCAACTTCACTCGGGAGGATCGTCATGCAGAAAATCGTCACCAACCTCTGGTACGACACCGAGGCCGAGCAGGCAGCCGAGTTCTACTGTTCACTGTTCGAAGACTCGAAGGTCACCAACGTCGTGCCCTACACCGAGGCGGGTCCGCGCCAGGCGGGCACGACTATGCTCGTCGACTTCGAGCTCAACGGCCAGAAGTTCACCGCCATCAACGGCGGCGGCGACTACCACTACACCCACGCCATGTCGCTACTGGTCAATTGCGACAGCCAAGCAGAGGTCGACCGCCTCTGGACTGCTCTACTCGCCGACGGCGGCCACGAAATCGAATGCGGTTGGCTCAACGACAGATACGGCGTCCCCTGGCAAATCTGGCCTTCGGAAGCCGACCAACTCCTGACCGGCTCCGACCCTGCCGCAGTCAACCGCGCGGTAGCCGCCATGCTCGGCATGAAGAAGATCGACCTCCAAGCCATGCGCGACGCCTACAACACCCCCTAGTCGATGCGCCAGGCGCCGACCTGACGGTAGGCGGAGTTGTAGATGTCGGAGGCATCCCCGTCGACCAGTTGGTAATGCTTCATGTTTCCGCCCCAGTAGCGCAGGATGCGGCCTAGCTCCTCGGCGAGGTCGGCAGGTGCGGACATGCCGTCGGGCAGGGCATCCAGGTCCACTTCCAGGGTGAATTTCACGCTGGCGAATCTACCGGTGCCGCGTTGATCGGCGGCAGGCGTGACTGGATGTTCGCCCGATCATTGCGCGGGGCATCGGGGGGTGCGGGTAGGGTCGGCCGGGAAAATTCACATCGCCAACGGGGGCTCGCACCAGCGGGCTGAGAGGACAGCTAGCCCATTCGGGCGTCAGGGCTGTCGACCGTATGAACCTGACCGGGTAATGCCGGCGTAGGGAGGAATTCCATGACGACGACACCTGTCGAGACCGTGACAACGGGTCCTGTCGAGGGCAGCGTCAAGCACTACCACGAGGTCGATGACCTGCGCATTCCGGTGCGCCGCATCAACCTGACCAACGGCGAACATTTTGACGTCTACGACACCTCGGGCCCGTACACCGATGACGCGGCCACCATCGACGTCGAGGCGGGTCTACCGAAGTTGCGCGACGCCTGGACCAAGCCGGAGGTCGCCGGTCCGCCCACCCAGCTCGCGTGGGCGCGCCAGGGCATCATCACCCCGGAAATGCGATTCATCGCGGCCCGCGAGGGCGTGGCGCCGGAGTTGGTGCGCGAGGAGGTGGCCGCAGGCCGTGCAGTGATCCCCGCCAATCACAAGCACCCGGAGCTGGAGCCGACGATCATCGGCAAGAAGTTCCTGGTGAAGATCAACGCGAATATCGGCAACTCGGCCGTGTCCTCTTCCATTGCAGAGGAAGTCGAGAAAATGGTGTGGGCCACCCGCTGGGGTGCCGACACCATCATGGACCTGTCCACCGGCAAGAACATCCACGAAACGCGCGAGTGGATCCTGCGTAATTCCCCCGTCCCGGTCGGCACCGTCCCGATCTACCAGGCGCTGGAAAAGGTGAACGGCGACCCGACCGCGCTCACCTGGGAGATCTACCGCGACACCGTGATCGAGCAGTGCGAGCAGGGCGTCGACTACATGACCGTGCACGCAGGTGTGCTGCTGCGTTACGTGCCGCTGACCGCCAAGCGGGTCACCGGCATCGTCTCGCGCGGCGGTTCCATCATGGCCGCCTGGTGTCTGGCTCATCACCAGGAATCGTTCCTGTACACCAACTTTGCCGAGCTCTGCGAGATCCTGGCGAAGTACGACGTCACCTTCTCCCTCGGCGACGGTCTGCGGCCCGGCTCTATCGCCGATGCGAATGACGAGGCCCAGTTCGCCGAGCTGCGCACCCTCGGCGAGCTGACGAAGATCGCCAAATCCTATGGCGTGCAGGTGATGATCGAGGGCCCCGGCCACGTGCCGATGCACAAGATCGTGGAGAACGTGAAGCTCGAAGAGGAGCTGTGCGAGGAGGCGCCGTTCTACACTCTCGGCCCGCTCGCCACCGATATCGCACCGGCCTACGACCACATCACCTCGGCCATCGGCGCCGCGATCATCGCGCAGGCGGGCACCGCGATGCTCTGCTACGTGACGCCCAAGGAGCACCTCGGCCTGCCCAACCGCGACGACGTCAAGGTCGGCGTGATCACCTACAAGATCGCCGCCCACGCCGCCGACCTCGCCAAGGGCCACCCGCACGCCCAGGACCGGGACAACGAATTGTCCAAGGCCCGTTTCGAATTCCGCTGGCGCGACCAGTTCGCCCTCTCGCTGGATCCGGATACCGCCCGCGAGTACCACGACGAAACCCTGCCCGCCGAACCTGCCAAGACTGCACACTTCTGCTCGATGTGCGGCCCGAAGTTCTGCTCGATGCGGATCTCGGCGGATGTCAGGGAGTACGCGGCACGTCAGGGGCTCGACGACGCCGCGGCGTTGGAGGCGGGCATGGCGGAGAAGTCCGCAGAGTTCGCCGATGCGGGCGGCAAGGTCTACTTGCCGGTGGTCTCCTAGCCTGATTCACCGCACCCGCCGGGTTCGCCTTCGGCCCCGGCGGGTCGCGTGGAATGTCCCCGCAGCCATAACGTCCGCTGCGGACCAACCACTCGATAGCCGAGGGCCCGACCCACGAACCGAGGTGCGCTGTGCGGATACTCGTGACAGGAGCGAACGGCTACCTCGGCGCAGCCGTCGCGGCAGCATTGCGTGACAGCGGGTATGACGTTGTCGGACTTATCCACAGGGACCGTTCACGAGTACCGGACGGCATGCCTGTCCGGTCCGCCGACCTACTCGTCCGAGATCGGGAGCATCGTCCGCGAGGCGTGGTCGTGCCGACCGACGAAAGCCGGACGGCCGGAGTGAGATTCCACTCCGGCCGTCTCGAATCGAATCAGGATACGGTCTCGGGCTGCGCCTCAGCGGTAGTTCCCACCCGCACGGCCGGTTCCGGCGCTTTGCCGCGCAACGGGACCTCCTCGACGAACCACGAGACGATGAATCCCAAGGCGCAGATAATGGTTGCGGCCAGGAATACGTAACCGGTGCCTGCAGCGAACGCCTCGAGGTAGCCGTAACCGTCGGCGGGCACATGCCCATGCAAAGCCCTGGTGAACAGCGAGCCGAAGGCGGCCACACCGAGGGAGCCGCCGAGTGTACGGAACAGGGTGGTTGCGCCGGAAGCGGCGCCGATGTGCTTCATATCCACGCTGTTCTGGGCGATCGCGGTGGACAGCTGCATCGCGAAGCCGAGTCCGGCACCGATCAATGCCATCGCGAAACCTGTTGCCAGACGCCCCGTTCCGGCGTCCACAATGGTCAGCAGCGCGGTCCCCGCGGTGAGAAATCCGCCGCCGAGGATGAAGTAGATCTTGTATTTACCGGTGGCGCTCATCCGCTTGCCGACGATCTGGGAAACGATCAGCAGCGGAATCATCATCGGCAGCAACAACAGTCCGGAATTCGCGGCAGAAGCGCCTTGGACTGTCTGCTGGAACAGCGGCAGATAGAGGATCGCCCCGAACATCACCACACCGCCGACCAGTGCCGTCAGCGCGGAGACGACAAGATTGCGGCTGCGGAAGATCTCCAATGGAATCACCGGGTCGACGGCTTTCCGTTCGATGGCGAGGAAAGCACTCACCGCCGCGACGGCCAGTGCGATCAGTCCCAGGATCGGCACCGAGAGCCAGGAGTACTCGACGCCACCCCACGTCGCGACCAGCACCAGGGCGGCGATAGCGGTCGTGAGGGCGACAATGCCCGCATAGTCGATGGTGACCTTCTTGCGAGCGACAGGAAGGTCCAGCATCCAGAACGACCAGGCGAAGGCCAGCAGGCCGAGTGGAATGTTGATGTAGAACGCCCATCGCCAATCGAGGCCGTCGGTGATCACGCCACCGAGCAGTGGTCCGCCGATGGTCCCGATCGCCATCGTCGTCGCGGTCATGCCCTGGTATTTGCCGCGTTCGCGCGGCGGCACCAGTGCGCCGATGAGCGCGAATGCGCTGACGGCGATACCGCCCGCACCGAGGCCCTGTAGCGCACGGAACCCGATCAGCGCGGGCATCGACCAGGCCGCGCCCGCGAGCACCGACCCGACGATGAACACCCCGATGGCCGTCAGGAACACCGGCTTGCGGCTGAACAGGTCGCCGAGCTTCGCCCACACGGGTGTCGATATCGCCGACAGCAGCGCATAGGCGGTCACCACCCAGGCGACCTGGCTCAGGCCGCCGAGCTCACCGACGATCGTCGGCATCGCGGTGCCGACGATCGCGTTGTCGAGCATTGCCAACAGCATCGCGAGCATCACCCCGGCCAGGACCAGCCGGATCGACCGCTGCGGTGCGGTCTGCGTCTCGATCTTTGTTGCGGACATGGCCGCTCACCTCCTCGATTTTCGAACACCGCCAGAAAAGCATATCGACTACAAAAGTACAACTGATCTGACTTTGAAGTCGATAGCTAATCGGAGTAGAGTCGTCGACATGACCGCGACGACAGGGCGCCGCGAGCGCAAGAAGGCCCAGACCCGGCAGACGCTTGCGGACGCCGCGACGCGACTGTTCCTGGAACGCGGCTACGACAACGTCGGCGTCCGCGACGTCGCCGAAGCGGCGGACGTCTCACTCAGCACGCTGTTCAAGCACTTCCCCAGCAAAGAGGCGCTGGTCTTCGATCTGGACGAGGAACTGGAGGCCGCCATGGTTGCCGCGGTCCGCGACCGAGCACCGGGCCAGTCGGTGCTGCACGCCATCCGCGACTACTTGGTGCTCAACCGCACCAGATCCGGTACCGACCCAGACATCGCGGCGTTCCACGATTTGGTGAACTCGACACCCGCCCTGCGCGAGTACGCGCACCGAATGTGGCTACGGCACGAGACCGTGCTTGCCGCCGCGATCGCCGAGGCGACCGGCGCACCCGAAGACGACCTCGCCGCCGCCGGGCTCGCCCATTTCGCCTTGGAGAGCACCCAAATCGCTGGTGACCGCGAGGACCCGCCGCGCGCCCTGCGCGAGCTCTTCGACCTGCTCGAACATGGCTGGGGTCGCACTCACTGACTGCCGGTCACCCGAAAACCACTCGGCACCAACCACACTGCCAGTACCGCGACGGCGACCACGATGGCCGCCGACACTGAGCACGAGACTGTAAACGTCGATGATCCAGAGCCGTTCGAGCGGGCCCACGTGCAGATCGTCGATCAGCGATGGCAGCGCGACATTCAGAATCGTGGCGTCCATCGCCACCAGCAACAGGCTCGCGCACAACACGGGCGAGCATCAGCCACCGCCCGGAGCCGATCGTGGCAGCCCCTCCGCGGGCAACTCGGCAGACATCACGCTCCTTCGCTCGCACGAACGAACCTCAGCCAGCATCTACCGCCCACGAGCAAGCAGCTCGCTACCAGCGCGGGCCCGACGTTGCCGAACTTCCACTTGCTTCTAAATCTAGCTGTGCTAGATTCTCTATCGAGGCTAGAACAATAGAACGGAAGTCGCCATGCTCACCACGGTCATCCAGCTCCTCGCCATCGTCGCGGTCCTCGCCAACGCGGTCGTCTATGGCACCGACACCCTCGCCGCGCTGGTCATGCGGTCGGTCCACGCCGAACTGGACGACCGCACCATGACCATCACCGCAGGATGGGGTCACTACTACGCCGACAAGCGGATGCCGATGGTCGGCATCAGCGGCGTGGTGACCGCGGTGGCGACCACGCTCATCGCGGCCATCGGCGGACACTTCGCGGCGGCCATCGCAGCCGGTATTGCCGTACTGGCCCTCGTGTCGTGGCTCGGCGTCTATGTGCGGGTCGCCAAGCCGATCAATGCCGTGCAAACCACCGCCGCGCAGACCGGGATCATCCCGCCGAATGCCCGTGCACTGCAGGAGAAGTGGGACAGCGTCGTCAACGGTCGCGTCGCCCTTCAGTTCACCGCCATCGCCGCCCTGTGCGCCGCCATCGCCCTTGCGTGACAGCACCTCGACCACAGCCGAGTGTGAGCCGTGCATCCGCTATCGGATGTACGGCTCACACTCGTTCGACGTGGTGGCGACCAGCCCCACAAGCCCCTCAGCGCAGCTGCCCTGCTCGACGAGGCGACAGACGGCAGAGCAAATGCCACTGGTACCGATCTCGAATTGCGCCCATGCGAGCCGGAAACCGACAGCAGCAACAGCTTCCGGACCGACAACGCTTCGGCCGATGACCCGCTAGCGCAGACTCCGCTCGACAAGGCAACAGATGGCGCGGGCGATGCCGACGGCGACCAGTCTCGAATGAGGCAGCACAGGCAGGAAAACTCAGCACCGCAATGGCTTCCGCCCCCTTGGCACAGGGAATGATCGATCAGGCCATCAGCGCAGATTCTGCTCGATCAGGCGGTGGGCCGCGCGGTCGGCGCGGTCGATGTCGCCGGTGATCAGGCGGTCTTGGATGACGCCGCGCAGGCCGGAAATCAAGAGCGTGGCAACAGCTTCCGGATCTTCGATCGACGCGATTCGACGGAGGGCGTCGGTGAGGGCCGCGACGAAGGTGGCGATCGCGACGTGGGCGTAGGCGGCGTAGGGGCTATGCGGGGCGCAGGCCGTGCCGAGCACCTGCAACAGGACGCGCACGCTGGTCGCACCCGCGCCCGACAGGCTCGCGGTATAGAAATCGCTCAGTCGCTGCCGGAGTTCGGCGGCGTCGCCGACGTCCGCGAACAGTGCCGCGATATCGGGGCGCTGGGTGGTGAGCGCCTGGACGAGCATCTCCTCTTTGGTGTCGAAGTAGTAGATCAGCATGCGGGAGCTGGTGCCGAGTTCGGCCGCGAGTGGGCGCAGCGACAGGTCCGCGAGGCCGTGATCGGCGATGTATTGCACCACGTCGGCGAGGAGTTCGGCGCGTTTTGCTTGGTCGAGTGGGCGGGCCATGAGTTGACTGTAGCGAGTGGTACAGGTATCCATGACCTCGTGACTGTAACAATCGCTTCAGAAACTCTCGGCGCTGCTCGCGACTCGGTCGTGGTCACCGCCTACGCCGCGACCACCTCGCTCGCCGACGACGCCGACACCACCTGGTCGGAGCTGCTGGCCTGCCACAGCGGCATCGGGATGCTCGAGGACGATTTCGTCACCGAATACGACCTGCCGGTGCGGATCGGCGGCAAGCTGAAGTCACAACCCGGCGAGCAGTTGACTCGGATCGAGCAGCGGCGGCTGTCCTATGTCGAACAGATGGCGCTGGTACTCGGCCGCCGAGTCTGGAGCAATGCAGGCGCGCCTGCGGTGGACCGGGAACGGCTGGCCGTCGCGATCGGCACCGGCCTCGGCGGCGGCGACGCGCTCATCAACGCGGTGGACGCCATGCGCGAGGGCGGCTACCGGAAGGTGTCGCCGATGTCGGTACCGATGGTGATGCCCAATGGGCCCGCCGCCACCGTTGGACTCGAAATCGGTGCCCAGGCAGGCGTTTTCGCACCGGTCTCGGCGTGCTCGTCGGGTTCCGAGGCAATCGCGCACGCCTGGCGGCTGATCCGCACCGGCGAGGCCGACATCGTCGTCGCGGGCGGCGTCGAGGGCCACATCCACGCGGTGCCGATCGCGAGCTTCGCCATGATGCGCGCGATGAGCACGCGCAACGACGAACCGCAGCGCGCGTCGCGGCCGTTCGACCGGGACCGCGACGGCTTCGTCTTCGGCGAGGCCGGGGCCCTGCTCGTGCTCGAATCCGAGCGGCACGCACGCGCGCGGGGCGCGCAGATCCACGGCAGGGTGCTCGGCGCGGGAATCACCTCGGACGCCTACCACATCGTCGCATCCGACCCCGGCGGCATCGGCGCGGCACGAGCCATGCGCAAGGCGATAAGTACTGCAGGACTGCAGGTTTCGGATATCCAGCACGTCAATGCGCACGCCACGTCGACGTCCGTCGGTGACGCGTCCGAAGCCAACGCGATCGCGGCCGTCGTGCCCGATGCCTCGGTCTACGCGCCGAAATCCGCGCTCGGACACTCGATCGGCGCGGTCGGCGCCCTCGAATCGATCCTGACCATGCTGACCCTGCGCGACCAGATCGTCCCGCCCACATTGAATCTCGACAATCGCGGGCCGGATATCGACCTCGATATCGTCGCCGGCGCACCGCGCACCCAACGGATCGACTATGCGCTCAACAACTCGTTCGGTTTCGGTGGGCACAACGTCGCCCTCGCGTTCGGCCGGCCCTAGTACTCCAGCCTTGATCAACTTCTACGCGCCCGGGAAGCGCCTGATCGGCTCGACCACATTCCGGACGAGCTTGCCCCCCTTGGCCGCCATCGCGAGCGCGGCCCGGAGCCGACAGGCTCGATCAGCCGATCGGTGGTGCGAGGTATTCCAGCGCATAACCATCGCCGGTGGGGGTTACGCGGGCGATGCCGGGTGAGTCGAGGTGGGCGCCGGCTACGAAGTGGTGTGGTTGGGTCAGTTGTTCGAGGAGGGCCGCTCGCGCGGCGCGGGCCTGGGACTGGTTGCCGTCGAGCTCCCAGGACACGTTCGGCCGATCGAATTGGAGCGTGGGAACGTGAACGGTGTCGCCCCAGACGAGAAGGTGGCCGGTGCCGCTCCTGACTTCGTAGATGGTGTGACCGGGTGTGTGGCCCGGTGTCGGGATCGCGGTGGTCCAGTCGTTGATCGCGACCTTCTCCGACACGGGTACGACCCGGTCGCGGATCGGCTCGAGCCGCCCCGTGAACACCGAGGTGTCGCCCGCGCCGATCCACACGCGCTCGAGTTTGGTGAACGCCTCTGAACCGTCCGGCGCGATCAGGCCGCTCACGTGGTCTTCGTGCCTGTGGGTGATGGCCACATCGGTGACATGCGCGCGGTCGATTCCCGCTTCGTCGAGCGCATCGTAGATCAATCCCATGGTGGGGTCGTGCCAGGCGTTGGACGCGCCGGTGTCGATGAGAACCGACCGCGTGCCGTCGGTGACGAAGAAGGCGTTGACCGACAGCCGCAAGTTGTCGCCGGCCAGCGGCACGGCGGCCGGCAGCTCATCGAGCGTGCACCCATCCTCGTCGCGGAGCCGTGTCGGCGGCATGTCGATGTACCCGTCTCGCAACGAGATCACCTGCAGATCGCCGAATTCGAACGTGGCATGGTGCTGGCCACTCGAGATCAAACGCATGGAACCTCCGTCGTGTCGGGCGCATATCGCGTGTCTCTGATAGAAGACTATATCTTCTTTAGGAGAAACATACACTGTGGGCAGCGAGGTACCCATCGATCGAGGAGCACAGTGGTCGAGCAAGACGGAAACGCGGCCCAACCACAGCACGGTGACGACCTGGCCGGCGCGTTCGGCGGTAACGTGCGGCGACGCCGCGAGGAGGCGGGCCTGACGCTGGAGCAGCTGTCCACACAGTCGGCGGTCAGCCGGGCGATGCTGTCCAAGGTCGAACGCGGTGAGAAGAGCCCGACGATCGGCGTCGCGTCCAGGATCGCCCACGCGCTCGACGCGTCGCTCTCGGACCTGATCGGTGGGGCAGCTGCTGCCGCGTCTGGTGTGGCCGTTGTCATGCGCAAGAACGATCGCCCCGTTTTCCGTGACCCGGAAACCGGCTTCGAACGGCACATGGTGTCAGCGGCCCCGGGCGCGGGCGGAGCCGAGATGGTCGTCCACTACCTCCCCGCACAGGTCTCTACCGGGCTGCTGCCCGCGTATCCGCCGGGTACGGAGAAACAAGTCGTGGTGCTCGAAGGCACCCTCACCGTCGCGATCGGCGGAATCAGCGAGACCCTGAACACAGGCGACTCTCTGTTCTTCCAGGCCGACGCGGACCACGGCTTCGCCAACCGAACGAACGCTCCCTGCGAATACATCATGGTCATCTCGCGCAGAACCTGATCGGCCGCAGCCATCGCCCAAGGAGCACGACGGAGAACGCGAGATCGTCCAGCACTCGACTGACCAGCGAGTGCCGTTGCAGTACTGGCCCGACCGGCGCTGCCGCCCGAGTACCGTTCCAAGGGAAATCGTTAACCGAACAAACAACTTTCCGACCGGCAACGCTGCCGGCCCGATGGGACGGACAACGACGTGGCCGACGCCTTCTACCTGCCGGATCCAGCGGACCCGAATCGGTTCGTCTCGACCGAACTCACCCGCGGCCCCTGGTCGCCGGATGCCCAGCACGCCGGGCCGCCGTCCGCGCTGCTCGGCTACGCGATCGAACGCTGCGCACCGCGGGAGGGTTTCCAGGTCGGCAGGGTCGCAGTCGAGATTCTCGGTCCGGTTCCGCTGGCGCCGCTGACCGTCGAGGCGCGCGTCACGCGGCCCGGCCGCAGCGTCGAACTCATCGAGGCAACGCTCTCGACCGATCGCGGGCCGGTCATGAAGGCCAACGCCTGGCGCTTCACACTGGCCGACCCCGAACTGGACCTGCCCGCGCAGATCATCCCCTCCGGCGTCCGTCCAGGACCCGAGCAGGCGGTCTCGTCGCCGTTTCCGGCGAACCAGCCGGTCGGTTTCCACACCGGTATCGAATACCGTTTCATCACAGGATCATTCGCTGAACCCGGCCCCGCGATCTGCTGGATCCGGCTGAAATATCCGATCGTCGCAGGCACCACCCCGAGCCCACTGGAACGCACCCTGGCAGCCGCAGACTCCGGCAACGGCGTCAGCTCGGTCCTGGACTGGTCGCGCTATCTCTTCATCAACACCGACCTCACCGTCACCCTGCACCGCATGCCCGCAGGCGAATGGATCTGTCTCGACGCCGTCACCCATCCCCAACCACACGGCATCGGCCTGGCCGAGTCCGCCCTCTTCGACGAGAAAGGCCCCCTCGGCCGCAGCACCCAAGCCCTCCTCCTCGCCTCTCGTGGATAGCGTCGAGTAGCACATGACGGGTGCGCCTCCGGACGTTCGCGGCAGCCATGCGCAACTTGTCGGGCAGCAGCCGGGTGAGCCGGACTGCCTCCGTAGACAATTCGACGTGGTACAGGTTCGGACCCGAGGTGGCGCGTACCCGTCGGTGCAGATCAGGTACCGCATGACGGCCGGCCGCGCATCCCGGTCCGCGGCCAGGGGCGGGGCAAAGGGACGCCGCCATCCCTGATGGCCTGCTCGGCGCGGCCGATGCGCTCGGTCTACTTCATGACCGCTCTTCGGGGTCGTCGGCGCCCCGGTGGCGCCGCCCATCGGGAACGTCACAGCCGCTGACCATCCCTGCTACATCATCGCCGCAGGACTTTCGCTTTTCGGTCATGACATGCTGTCCCACATGGTGATCGACGGGCTGGTTGCGGACGGATACGAAACGGTGCGGGCGGCATTCGCCGCGAACTTCGCCGACCGGGGTGATGTGGGCGCCGCGGTATGCGTTTATCGGGACGGGCGGCCGGTGGTCGATCTGTGGGGCGGATCTGCCGATCCCGAGACCGATCGCACCTGGGATCGGGATACCATCCAGCTGGTCTATTCGGCGACCAAAGGCGTCACCGCGACCGCCGCGCACCTGCTCGCGCAGCGTGGCCACCTCGACCTCGACGCGCCGGTGGCGCAGTACTGGCCGGAGTTCGCGGCCGCGGGCAAGGGCGAGATTCCGGTGCGCTGGTTGCTGAGCCACCAGGCCGGGCTCGCCGCGGTGGACAAGCCGGTACTGCTGGCGGACGCACTGGCCTGGCAGCCGATGGTGGAAGCGCTTGCCGCACAGGCCCCGAACTGGGTTCCGGGCACGGCGCACGGGTATCACGGCCGCACCTTCGGCTGGCTGGTCGGCGAGGTGATCCGGCGGGTCAGTGGCCGCAGCGTCGGGCAGTTCGTGGCCGAGGAGATCGCCGGGCCGCTCGGGATCGACTTCTACATCGGGTTGCCCGAGGCCGAACGCCACCGGGTCAGCCGCTTGGTGTTCGCGCCCGCCGTCGATCTGGCGACCGTCCCGATAGATGCGATTCCGGCCGAACTGCACGATATGGTTGCGGCCCTTCGAGATCCGGGGTCACTGGCCAACCGTGCGTTCCAGGTCACCGACCCGGCCGAGATCGACTTCAACTCCCCTGCCGTACATGCCGCGGAGATCCCGTCGAGCAATGGCATCGGTAGCGCGCGCGGGCTGGCGCGGCTCTACGCCTCGCTCATCGGAGAGGTCGACGGCATCCGACTGCTCACCCCGGAAACGGTCGCCGACGCCACCCGGGTGCAGGCCGATGGCATCGACCGCGTGGTCATGCTGCCCGATCGCTACGGCACTGGCTACATGCTGCCCACCGAGGGTTTTCCGCTCGGCGGCGCCACCTCCTTCGGCCATCCCGGTCGCGGCGGTTCGCTGGCCTATGCCGACCCGTCGCGTGGCATCGCGTTCGCGTACGTCACCAACTACATCATCGAAGGTGCGGTGGATCTGCGAGCCCGCAGCCTGGTCGAGGCGCTGGATCAGGCCCGCGCCTAATGGCGGGTGGAGATCTGCTGGAGGGCCCAGCCGTTGCCGTCGGGGTCGGTGAAGAAGAGGAAACCGACGTTGTCCAGGGGATCGGGCATTTGGGTCGGGCTCTGGCCGAGGACTTGGATATCACTGACCTCGACGCCGCGTTCGAGCAACTCGGCGTGGGCTTTTCGGATGTCGGGGACAACCAGCTGTAAACCCTGCAGCGAGCCGGGTTCCATCTTGGGGACCGCGCCCTCGCCGATGACGATGGAGCAGCCGGAGCCCGGTGGGGTCAGCTGCACCAACCGGACGCCCTCGCCGATTTCGGTGTCGTGGTCGACTGCGAAACCCAGCTGCTTCGAGTAGAAGTCCTTGGCCCGGTCGATGTCCGACACCGGCACGATCACGACCTCGAGTGTCCAGTTCATAGCGAGTCCTTTCGCTGCTGCGGACAGGGACATTCCTAGCAGTGCAGACGCTCGGTCGTCGGCGAAATCATCGGTCGGGCCGTCGGTCACGGGCGCCGCTGCCAACGCCAGGCGAATTCACCGGCCTCCGGCGGCGGACCCGGCAGTTCACCCTCGACCGTCAGGCCAGCGATGAGCAGCGCGAGCACGCGACGCCGCAGCTCGGCGGTGCGTTTCTCGTCGGGCATCGAAATGGCGGCACAGGCTTCCAGGACAAGACCGAGATCCAGGCTGGTGACGTCGGGACGCAATCGCCCCGAGGCGTGGGCGCGGCGCACCAACTCCTCGGCCACCTCACCCGCGTGCACAACGTCGGGCAACATCGATTCGTCCGGCGTGAAGGTGCCTGCCAGATGCACCGTCAGCGAGTGCACATCGGCATCGACCACCCGCTCCAGGAATCCGACGAAGCCGTGCCAGCCGTCGGATTCCTCCAGCGCGGCATCGGCTTCCACGTTGTAGCGGCGCAGGCCTTGGTGACACAGGGTGCGCAAGAGGTCTTCCTTGCTCGGATAGCGGCGATAGAGCGCGCTGATCCCGACTCCGGCACGTTCGGCGACGGCGGCGATCGGGGCGTTGGGGTCGGCGAGGAAAACCGCCCGCGCGGCCTCCATGATCAGCCCGTCGTTGCGGGCGGCCTGTGCCTTGCGGCCGGGCAGGGCCTTCGGAGCTGGGGTCTCGGACGTTTTCGGCATGACTTCAGCGTAGCACTTGAAACGGAATGATCCGTTCTGCTACGGTTCAAACAGAACAAAGCATTCCGTTTCAGAAGGAGAACACCATGACCGCCATCCGCCCCTTCACCATCGACATCCCGCAGTCCCAGCTCGACGACCTGGCCAACCGGCTGCAGCGGACCATCTGGCCGAACGAGCTCAGCGGCGTCGCCGACTCCTACGGCGTTCCGAACGAGCGGGTGCGCGCCCTCGCCGAATACTGGCTCGACCGTTTCGATTGGCGGGCGCTGGAGGCCAGGCTGAACTCTTACCCGCAGTTCGTCACCGAGATCGACGGTGAGGACATCCACTTCCTGCACATCAAGTCCTCCCGGGCCGACGCACTCCCGGTGATCCTCAGCCACGGCTGGCCGGGCTCGATCCTGGAATACCTCGACGTCATCGCCCCGCTCACCGAGCCGGAGTCCGCCGATGCCCCGGCCTTCCACCTGGTCATCCCCTCGCTGCCGGGATTCGGATTCTCCGGTCCCACCCGCAGCACCGGCTGGGGTCGCGACCGCACCGCCAAGGCATGGGTGGAGCTGATGAGCAGGCTCGGCTACCAGCGCTACGGCGCGATCGGCAACGACGGCGGCTCGATGATCTCGCCCGAGATCGGCCGCATCGATCCGGAGCGCGTCGTCGGTGTCCATGTCACGCAGCTCTTTTCGTTCCCGTCCGGCGACCCGGCGGAATTCGAGGGCCTGTCCGAGGACGACATGGCCGCGCTGGCGCACCTGCAGTGGTTCCACGACAACAAGATGTCCTTCAACACCCTGCACAGCCAGCAGCCGCAGACCCTGGCCTTCGCGCTGAGCGATTCGCCGGTGGGCCTGCTCGGCTGGAATGCGCAGCTGTTCGGTGAAAGCCTCGACGACGACTTCGTGATCGGCAATGTGGCCATCTACTGGCTGACCGGCACCGCGGGCTCGTCGATTCGCTTCTACTACGAGGATGCGCACGTCGCGCAGCAGCCGGCCGCGCCGACCGAGACGCCGACCGGGCTCGCGATGTTCAAGGGTGATTTCCAGTCGATCCGCCGCTTCGCCGAGCGCGATCACCGCAATATCGTCAGCTGGAACTCCTATGACGTCGGATCCGTGCAGGGCGGCGCCAACGACGCAGCAGGGCACTATGCCGCACACGAGGCGCCCGAGGTGTTGGTCGCCGATATCCGCAGCTTCTTCGCCCAGCTCAGCTGAGCATTCTTGGCCACTCGACGGCCCGTGCCCGGCCTTCCGGAGCACGGGCCGTGGTGCGTTCCGCAGGCCCGAGACACTCTCTTATGTCATCGAGACGCGCGGCCATGGTTCACCGGACTCGGCGCTGATGTACTGGATTCACCAACAGCTCAACAGCTTTCGAGAACAAGGAGAACATCGTGAAAATCGCAGTCTTCGGAGCCACAAGCACCGTCGGTCGTCAGGCCGTCGAGCAGGCGCTCGCGCAGGGTCACGAGGTGACGGCCTTCACCCGCAACGCGGCCGGAGTCGAGCAGCGTCACGAGCGCCTGCACATCATCGAGGGCGACGTCCTCGACACCGCGTCGGTGGAGCGGGCCGTCGTGGGCCAGGACGCCGTGCTTATCTCGCTCGGTGCCGGCCGCAAGGGCGTCATCCGGGCCGAAGGCACGCGCGCGGTCATCGAGGCGATGAACCGGACCGGGGTGAAGCGGCTGATCACACAGACCACCCTCGGCGTCGGCGACAGCCGCGGCAACCTGAACTTCCTGTGGAAGTACGTCATGTTCGGCATGCTGCTGCGTCAGGCGTACGCCGACCACGTGCAGCAGGAGGCGTACGTCCGCGCCAGCAATCTGGACTGGACCATCGTGCGCCCGAGCGCCTTCACCGACGGCCCGCGCACCGGCAGCTACCGCCGCGGATTCCCCGCCGACGAGACCGGACTCGCGCTGAAGATCGCCCGCGCCGATATCGCGGACTTCATGCTCGAGCAGCTGACCGACACGTCCTACCTCCAGCAGACTCCCGGCATCTCGAACTGAGGCAGGAGCCATGCCGCGCCGTTGGACCGGCGCATGTCACCGGCCCGCCCGACCGCGCCCCACACTCCGACCCGGGGTGTGTGGGGCGCGGTTGTGGAATACCTCGGCGTCACAATTGCTTGAAATGAGTGTGACCGATCACGAAATCTTCGAGCTCGGCGACTTCGCCTTTGCCGGTGGAGCCGTGCCCGACGCCCGGCTGGCGTACCGGACCTACGGCGAGCTCGCGGACGACAAGTCGAACGCCATTCTCTTCCCGACCTGGTTCGCGGGGACCCACAGCCACAACGAGTGGTTGATCGGCCCGGGCAAAGCGCTGGATACCACCCGCTACTTCGTGATCGTGCCGAATCTGTTCGGCAACGGGCTTTCCAGCTCGCCGAGCAACACGCCGGCGCCCTACGACCGCGCGCGGTTCCCGAACGTCACCATTCTCGACAATGTCACCGCTCAACACCGCTTGATCACCGAGCATTTCGGCATCACCCAACTGGCCCTCGTCACCGGCGCCTCGATGGGCGCGGCGCAGGCGTATCAGTGGGCGGTCAGGTACCCGGACATGGTGGAACGCCTGGCGCCGATCACCGGCTCGTCACACACCAGCCCGCACAACAAGGTCTTCCTCGACGGCCTGCGATACGCCCTGACCGCCGATGCAGCCTTCGCCGACGGCGACTACCTGGAACCACCGCGCCTGGGCCTGCGCGCATTCGCCCGCGTGCTCGCGGGTTGGGCACTGTCGCAGGCGTTCTATTGGGAGCGAGTGTACGAGAAAGTCGGCTTCGCTACCCTCGACGACTTCCTCACCAACCTATGGGAGCCGATCTTCGCGACGGCGGACGCCAACGATCTACTCGCCCAGATCTGGACCTGGAAGCACGCCGACATCGGCCTGACACCGGGTTTCGACGGCGACACCGCGGCGGCATTGGCCGCCATCACGGCGAAGACCGTAGCCCTGCCCGCCCTGAAGGACCTCTACTTCCCCCCGGAGGACGAGGCGTGGGCCGTCGGTCACATGCGGGACGCGAAACTGATTGTGGTGCCCGGCATCTGGGGACATCTCACCGGCGGCGGGAGCGATCCGGAGGGAGCGGTGTTCATCGATAACGCACTGCGGGAGCTACTGGCGCGCTGAACGCCGTCACACGGTCGACATTCGGCCACGACTCGAACCCGACGTGTCGCCCTGGTGACGCCGACTGCGCGACGACATCCGAACCCAGCGCGGCCAGACCCAGCGGAACGCGTGCTGCCGGCCGACGTGGCGCTTTGGCCCGGCCGAACCACCGGCACGCTCGCACATCGCCGCGATCTGGCGCCAGCTCACACATGTTCGTGCAGTTCACCCCAAGCGGGGAACGGATCGGGGTATTCGGCCCATTCCAGCGGTCCCGCAGCAAGTTCGGCGTCGGTGAGCAATGCGGCGTCCAACATTTCGCGTACCCGGTCGCGGTCGAGCTTTACGCCGATGAAGACGATCTCTTGTCCGGGCGGCACCTCCAGCGAGGTCCACCGGGCGGCCGGTTCGAATACCAGGTTCGGGCCCGCCTGCGACCAGACCGCCGCCAACCCTGCTCGGCTGGCGATCCAGCAGAAACCCTTGCTGCGCAACAGTCCTCGCATCTGATCGAGTGCATCGGAGAGGCGGGCCGGATGGAAAGGGCGGTCGGCGGTGTAGGTCAGGCTGCGGATGCCGTATTCCTCGGTCTCCGGGATGTGTCCGCCCGCGAGTTCGTCCTCCCAGCCCGCAGCCTCGGCGGCGACGACCGGACTATAGCGTCCGGTGCCGAGCACCTCGGCCAAGTCCACGATGCCCTGCCGTGTGCGCAGCACTTCGGCGCGCGGATTCAGCCTGCGCACAGTGGCTTCCACCGCCCCGGCGACGGCGTCGCTCACCAGATCGGTCTTGTTGACGAGCAGGACGTCGGCGAATTCCACCTGATCCACCAGCAAGTCGGCGATAGTGCGCGCATCCCCTTCCGCCGCTTGCAGATTGCGTTCGACAAGCGCCTGCCCGCGGGCCACCTCGGTGAGGAAGGTCGATGCGTCGACCACCGTCACCATGGTGTCCAGCCGCGCGATATCGCCGAGCTTGAAACCGTCCTCGAATTCCCAGTCGAAGGTGGCGGCCACCGGCATGGGCTCGGAGATGCCGGTGGATTCGATCACCAGTTGATCGAACCGGCCGTCCCGTGCCAGGCGGCCGACCGCTTCGATCAGGTCCTCGCGCAGCGTGCAGCAGATGCAGCCATTGGTGAGCTCGACCAGCTTCTCCTCGGTCCGGTCCAGGTGGCCCTGGCCGGCGACGAGCGCGGCGTCGATATTCACCTCGCTCATGTCGTTGACGATGACCGCGACGCGGCGGCCGTCCCGGTTGGCCAAGATGTGGTTGAGCAGCGTGGTCTTGCCCGCGCCGAGGAAGCCGGACAGCACGGTGACGGGCAGCAGGTCGGTGGTCGATGAAGTGGTCACCCATTAATGATAATGGTTTTCATTTGCATTGAAGATTCAGGGCGGCTTCCCGCCGTGGCAGGTCGTAGGGTCTTGGGTGTGAAATTGCTGCCTCTTCCCGCCGAGGGACAGACTCCGGTCCGCGCACTCACCATCGCGGGCACCGACTCGGGTGGGGGTGCCGGAATCCAGGCCGACTCACGCACCATGGCGCTGTGCGGGGTGCACGCGTGCGTCGCGGTGGCCGCAGTGACGGTGCAGAACTCGGTGGGCGTCAGCGGCTTTCACGAGATTCCGCCGCAGATCGTGGCCGATCAGGTGCGCACGGTGGTCGGCGATATCGGGATCGGCGCGGCCAAGACCGGGATGCTGGCCTCGACCGCCATCATCGAGGCCGTCGCAGGGGTCTGTCACGAGGTCGGCATCGGACGCGACGGGACGATTCCGCTGGTGGTCGACCCCGTCGCGGCGTCTATGCACGGCGATCCGCTGCTGCACGAGGAGGCGCTGGACGCGGTGCGGCACACGCTGATTCCGCTCGCGACCGTGGTGACACCGAACCTCGACGAGGTCAGGCTGATCACCGGCATCGACGTCACCGACGACCCGAGCGCCCGCCGCGCCGCCGAGGCGCTGCACACACTCGGCGCACAGTGGGCGATCGTCAAGGGCGGGCACCTGCGCTCGTCCGAATTCAGCACCGATCTGCTGTTCGACGGCGAGCAGTTCCTGGAATTCACCGCGCCGCGCATCAGCACCGGCAACGACCACGGCGGCGGCGACACCCTGGCCGCCGCGATTGCCTGCGCCCTGGCCAACGGCTATTCGGTCCCCGACGCGGTGGCCTTCGCCAAGGAGTGGACTTACCGCTGTCTTGCCGCGTCCTACGACCTCGGCGCCGGGCATGGACCGGTGTCGCCGCTGTGGCGATTGAGCCACCCGTAGGCCGCGCTCAGGGCGACTGAGTCGCGCTCAGCGCGACACCGAACGAACAACACGGAAGCCGACGTCGTCGGGCCGAAAGCTCGGATGACTGCGACGGCGTACCGAGGCGCGGCAGCTCCAGTGCTCGTCGAACCACCCGCCGCCACGCAGCACCCGGTAGGCGCCGTACACCTCGGCGTCGTAGACGTCCCAGCACCAGTCCCACACATTGCCGAGCATGTCGTACAGACCGAATGCATTGGGCCGCTTGCCGCCGACCTCGTGCATTCGACCATCGGAATTGCCGCGGTACCAAGCGATCTCATCGAGTTCGCCGTAACGCGGACCGGTCGTCTCCGCGCGGCACGCATGCTCCCACTCGGCTTCCGTCGGCAACCGGTACCCGTCAGCGGAAGCGATCCACTCGATACTGCCGCCATCGGCATCGGCATCGGCACCGATGCGATATGCCGGTGACAACCCCTCGCTTCGGGACAGCGCGTTGCAGAATCGGACCGCGTCCCACCACGAGACGGTCTCGACCGGCATTCGGTCGCCGTGCGCGGCGCTCGGGCGTTGACCGGTGACGTGCGCGTACTGCGATTGGGTGACCGGAAACCGCGATATCGAATACGGCTCCACCGCGACCGACCAGCTGCGCTGCGTCCGCCGATCCGACAGCGTCACCCGCCCGGCGGGGATGGCAACCATCCCATTTTCCGTATTCACACCCACGGGGAGTTGATCCTATCGTCGCGGGTCGGCGAGCACCCTCGGCCACAATCCCATGACGGCAGGTCTCAGCCGGATTCCGCGGACCACCCGGAGGGCCGGGCTCGTGTCAGCGCGATGGCAGCGACGGTGGGCA
The DNA here is from genome assembly GCF_046764895.1 of Nocardia sp. CWNU-33. NCBI lineage: Bacteria > Bacillati > Actinomycetota > Actinomycetes > Mycobacteriales > Nocardiaceae > Nocardia > Nocardia sp. CWNU-33. Next base: position 319,188 of record NZ_JBKOQN010000006.1, read on the forward strand.
TTGTGCGGCAGCCGGCTCCGACGGCCTTTTCTTGTCGGTGGGCCAGTACATACTGTGAACGTCGCAAACACAGTTGGCCTCAATGGCGCGGCACAACAGGAACAACGTGGTTCGCGTGGATGCGGCAGCCGGCCGTCATAGCGCGCTCGCGGCCGGCGCTACCGGTGGTTCACTACGGCTCATACACTCGAAAATGCTTGGTGCAACGGTCGATCGGCGTCGATGACGATCCCGTTGAGACGGGCGTTCGCCTCGGCGAGGGCCGAGATGATCTCGGCCAGGTAGGCGACGAACTTCTCGATCGGCATCGCGTTCGCCTGTAGGCGGTTCGCGCCCAGCCACCAGTCGGTGGCCGAGGCGACGGCGCCGAAGATCGAGTAGTTGACCAGCTCCACGCTGGCCACCTCGACGGACTTGTCCGCCAGCATTCCGGCGAACAGCTCGGCGACGCGCTTGGCCGATTGACGGGCGGACTGCAAGGCGCGCTCGGATTCGTCGGCCTGTTGAGTGAAGTGGCTGTGCAGCATGAAGCGGAAGACGTTCGGATGCTCGGTCACCACGAGCACGTATTCGGCTGCGCCGCGGCGAACCAATTCGCGGGCCGAATCGTGGGTCAGGTCGATGCTGGAAATAATTCGTTCCCACAGCATGTCGCGCACCCGGTCGACGATGGCGTTGTAGAGATCGGTTTTGTCCTCGAAATGCCGGTACAGCTTGGGTTTCGCCGCACCCGCCTCCTTGGCGATGTCACCCATGCTGACTTCGGGGCCGAACTTGTCCAGCGCACGGAATGCCGCGTCCACGAACTCGTCACGCACCTTCTTGCGATGCTCACGCCACCGCTCGGTGCGAGCATCGACGCGCTTGGGCGGCGCTTCATCTGTATCCCGGCCGCGTTGCGTCACGAAATCGACCGTACCAACCACCTACTCCACCTCGGATAACTCGGTAGGAACATGGAAGGGCGGCGTGCTCTTGCCCATGATCCGGAAGTGGCGCCACGGGTCGGGATCGCCGATGAAACCCTCGCGCGCGCTGTGCTCGGTGCGGATGGTCACCCTGGTCCGCGCTTCGTCGCCGAGGGCGCAGGAGAGTTCGTCGCTCGGCCGAATGCGGTCGAACCAGCGGAAGATTCCGTCGATCGGCTCGCGGTAGCCGCGCAGCTCGACCAGGACCGGGATTTCCGTGTCGTGCACGACGATCGTTGCGGGCCCGATGTAGTCCGATCCGGCATGTGGGCTGCCGGCGAAACCGCTGCTCATCTCGACTCCTTCCGGATCCCGCCGAAGGTGAAAACCGAACGCACACCCCCGCGTTGACATCGGATGAGACGTGCGACACACTCGTAAATGTACACGGAACCGTCAGTATTGGGTACCTCTGGTATTAGATACCGTCAGCAATCAGAGCTGGTGGGGACATTAACGCTTCCGCTGCGTGAAGGCAGGAGATTCTCAGCTCAGACCGCAACCGACCACCCGCCCGAGGGAGGTGACCCGCTTGTCTCACGTCCTCAACACTGATGTGGCCGCGCTCTGCCACAACCAGAATCACTCTGGCAGCGTTCCGATCCCGTCCAGCGGTATAACCACAGACCGAACATCGGAAAGTTCTCTCGCACAGGACATCCTCGACGAGCTCGACAGCAAAGCGGCGTGAACATGGCGCCCGTGCACACCAGAGTGCTGATCATCGGCAGCGGCTTTTCCGGCCTCGGCATGGCCATCGCGCTGGACAAGGCCGGGATCGGCGACTACCTCATTGTGGAGAAGGCCGGCGAGATCGGCGGAACCTGGCGCGACAACACCTATCCCGGATGCGCCTGTGATGTGCCGACCCACCTGTACTCCTACTCGTTCGAACCGCGCACGGACTGGCAGCGGCTGTTCTCTCAGCAGCAGGAGATCTTCGACTATCTGAAGGAGGTCGCCGACAAGTACGGTCTGCGCAAGCACATTCGGTTCCACCAGCACATGAATCGCAGCTATTGGGACGACACCGAGCAGCGGTGGCACGCGTTCAGCGTCGACGGCCAAGAGTACGTCGCACAGTTCATCATCTCCGCGATCGGTGCGCTGCATGTGCCGAGCATTCCGAAGATCGCCGGCAGCGCCGAATTCGCCGGCGCGGCTTTCCATTCCGCGCAGTGGAACCACGATGCCCCATTGGCGGGCAAGCGGGTCGCGGTGATCGGAACCGGTGCGAGCGCCATCCAATTCGTGCCCGAGATCGTCGGCCAGGTGGCCGCACTGACGGTGTATCAGCGCACCGCGCCGTGGGTGCTGCCGCGGTCGGATGTGGTCTTCTCCGAAGGGTTCCGGCGGGCACTGCGCAGGGTGCCCGGACTGCGTTTCGCGGTGCGCAACGGGATCTACTGGACCGCCGAGGTCGGCGCTTATGCGATGAACCGGCGGCCCGATCTACTGCGGGCCGTGGAGCGGGTCTGCAAGCGGCTCATCAACCGTCAGATCGCCGATCCGGTGCTGCGCGCCTGCGTGACGCCGGATTACCGGGCCGGTTGCAAGCGCCTGCTCGGCTCCGACACCTACTATCCCGCGCTGGCCGATCCCAAGACGGAGCTGGTGACCGAGCGCATCGACCACCTGACCGCAGCGGGCCTCGTCACCGCCGATGGCGTCGAGCGCCCGGCCGATGTGATCATCTACGGCACCGGATTCCACGTCATCGATTCGTTCTCGAGCCTCTCGATCACCGGACGCGGTGGCGTCGACCTGGCGCAGCGGTGGACCGAGGAAGGCGTGCAGGCCCATCGCGGTATCACGGTGGCCGATATGCCCAATGCCTTCTTCCTGCTCGGCCCCAATACCGGGCTCGGCCACAACTCGATCATCTTCATGATCGAGTCACAGATCCACTATGTGCTGCAGGCGATGCGGCAGTTGCGCGAGCAGGGCGCGGTGGCGCTGGCGCCGCGCCGCTCGGCACAGGACCGGTTCAACGCGCGGCTACAGCAACGGTTGGCCCGCTCGGTGTGGAACACCGGTGGCTGCAAGAGCTGGTATCTGGACGAGCACGGCAACAACCGGACGCTGTGGTCGGGCTTCACCTGGGAGTACTGGCGGCAGACCCGACGAATCGACCCCGCGGAATACGAATTCTTCGGTCCGAGCTCCGGTCCCATCGTTCGCCCGACCATTGTGCTGGAAGACCTTCCCGCACAGTCGTTCCCCACTTCGATCACGCCTAGCGCGAGGACAGGTCATGAAGAGCTTCGATAATAAAGTTGCCGTCATCACCGGTGCGGGCTCCGGGATCGGTCGCGCACTCGCGCTGGAGCTTGCGCGGCGGGGCGCGCGGCTCGCGCTGTCGGATATCGATACCGGCGCGGTGGCCGATACTGCGGGTCGTTGCGAAAAGCTGGGCGCGACAGCCATTCCCTATGAACTCGATGTCGCGCATCGGGCGGCGGTGTACGCCCATGCCGACGATGTGCGCGGCGAGTTCGGCGGCGTGAATCTGGTGATCAACAATGCCGGTGTTGCGCTGGGCGCCAAAGTCGAGGATATGGAATGGCCGGACTTCGATTGGTTGATGAACATCAATTTCTGGGGCGTCGCGCACGGCACCAAGGCTTTCCTGCCGGATGTCATCGCCTCGGGAGACGGACACATCGTCAATATGTCGTCGGTGTTCGGCCTCATCGGCGTGCCGACCCAAAGCGCCTATAACGCCGCGAAATTCGCGGTGCGCGGCTTCACCGAGGCATTGCGGCAGGAGATGCGGATCGCCGGGCACCCGGTCGGCGTGACCTGCGTGCACCCCGGCGGGGTCAAGACGAATATCGCGGTGAACGCGCGCGGCATTCCCGATGGCATCGACATCGACGTGGTGCGGCGCGGCTTCGAATCCATCACCATGACCAGGCCGAGCTCGGCGGCCAAGATCATTCTGCGCGGCGTACAGCGAAACAAGGCCAGGGTGCTGATCGGCGCAGACGCACGCGGCTTCGACCTGATTCCCCGGATTCTCGGCGCGAGCTATGAGGACCTCGGTGTGCCGCTCTACCGGCTGGGCCGCCGTGCCGCAGGGCGTTTCGGCATCCAACTGTAGGCGGGGCGATGGCGAATTCGCACGTGCGCACCCTGGAAATCGTCGAAGTGATCAAGGAGACCGACGCCGAATTACCATGGCCGCGAACGTCCACACTGTTGGACACTCTGCTGGCCAACGGCTACGACGCCCCCTATTCCTGCCGTGCCGGCGAATGCAGCGCCTGCGCCTGCACGGTGCGCGCGGGCGAGGTCAGCATGCTGCGCAACGAAACTCTCGTCGACGCCGACCTCGCCCTCGGCCTCACCCTCGCTTGCCAGTCGGTGCCGCTGACCGACCACGTCGAGATCGAACTCGACTAACCGGCCGAGGACGATCCCGCGGTCAGCGCTTCTTGGGCAGGAAGGTGGCCTCGGTGCTCGCATCACCGGCCGACTTGGCCTTCTTCTCCGCTCGCTTTTCCTTGAGAGACTTGCCGGACTTCTTCGTCATGCCACTGCGCGGAGATTTATCGGACATCGTGGTCCTTCGATTGGAGACCTGAACGGTCCCGATCCCCCGACCGTACGCTACGGCGGAGGGGCTCGGAGTCCGGCTTTCCGCTGGAGAGCGGATTTTCAGCCCAGCTGTTCGGTGAGGAAGTCTTCCCAAGTGCGCTTGCCGATTCGCGCGTTGTCGAGATTGAGATTGACGCCCGCACGGTAAGCCTTGCCCGCCTTGCCCGGCACCCGGATCGGCAGGAACGGGCGGCGCTTGCCGACGGCCGTCAAGTAGCTGCGGATCAGCTCTGGCAGCGTGTATACCGTGGGGCCGGCCAAATCCGTCACCAGACCGGCCGGGTCGCCGTTCGCCAGCTCGACCAGGCGCGCGGCCACCTCACGCGAATCGACCGGCTGCCACCGGATCGCGTGGGGAGCCGGGACGATCGGCATCTTCGCCATCGCCTGCACCGTCTTCAGCGCCAGGTCGTGGAACTGGGCGGCCCGCAGGATCGTGTACGGCAGGCCGGACTCGATGATGGCGCGCTCGGCGCCGAGCTTGGCCTTGAAGTACCCGAGCGGGATGGTGTCCGCGCCGATGACCGAGATGTGCACGAAGTGCTGCACGCCCGCGGCCGCGGCGGCCTGCACCAGGTTCTGGGTGGCGATTTCATCGCCCTTGGGGCCGCCCGCAAGGTGCACGATGGTGTCGACACCGGCTACCGCCGCATCGATGCCTTCGCCTTTCAGGAGGTCACCGGTCACGTATTCGATGCCCTCGGTGGCCTCGCGGGTGCTGCGGCTCAGCAGCCGAATCCGGTAGCCGGCCTCCCGCAGCAGCGGCGTGACGTGGCCGCCGAGGGTGCCGGTGCCGCCGGTGAGCAGGATGGTCGAGGTCATCGGTCTCTCCGATCATGGCGGACTGGGAGTCGTCCCAATCGCTTCGTTGGTGGTTCTGCCTAGATGACTGCGCAGGCGGCCGGAGTGTGACAGCGGGTCCATAGTGTGCCGCGTCACCATCGCCTTGATTTGCCGAAACAGCAAAGAAAGTGGCCCGGGAAAGCACCGCGCGGCCATCATTCGATGACGGTGGACAACCACACGCCTGCGACCCCGACAGGAGCACAACCCATGACCGAGATCTCTGAATCGAACGCCACCCAGGAGTTCTGGGAGGAGTTCTATCGAGACCGCGACCAGGTCTGGTCCGGGAATCCCAACCCGCTGCTGGTGCGTGAAGTTGCCGACCTGACACCGGGAAGTGCGCTCGACCTCGGCTGCGGCGAAGGCGGCGACGCCATCTGGCTGGCCGAAAACGGATGGCGGGTCACCGCGGTCGATGTGTCCGCGACCGCTTTACGGCGCGCCGCAGGGCATGCACAGGATGCGGGTGTCGGGGACCGGATCGTCTGGGCCGAACACGATCTGGCGCAGTCGTTTCCGGACGGTTCGTTCGATCTGGTGACCGCGCAGTTCTTCCATTCGCCGGTCGCGCAGGCCGATGAGCGGACCGACGTGCTGCGGCGGGCCGCGGCAGCGGTGTCGCCCGGTGGGGTGTTGCTGATCGCCGGTCACGCCGGGTGGCCGTCGTTCGTGCACGAGCACGACGCGCCCTTCGACGTGCACTTCCCGACGATCCCGGAGGTCATCGACGGACTCCGCCTCGACACGACGGCCTGGCAGGTCGAGACGACCGACGAAGTCCAGCGCGAGGTGACCGGGCCGGACGGTCAGAGCGGGCACCGGGCCGACACTGTCGTGCGCATTCGACGCCTCCGGTAGGACCCGGTTACCCAGCAACCTCACAGCTGGGGCCCAGCTCCACACCAGCGCGGGTGTCGAAGGTGGTCGACATGACCGAAACCGCGACCGCCGTGCACCGGGCGGAGCCGACCGAAGCGGCGATCACTCCCGTGCTGGATGTGGTGATCCCCGTCTACAACGAGGAGACCGACCTCGGGGTATGCGTGCGTCGGCTACACGAGTACCTGCGCGCCGGATTTCCGTTCCCGGCGCGCATCACCATTGCCGACAATGCGAGCACCGACGACACCATGCAGGTCGCACGGCTGCTCGCCGACGAACTCGACGACGTGCAAGTAGTGCATCTGGACGCCAAAGGGCGGGGCAGAGCGCTGCGGACGGTGTGGGAGCAATCCGACGCCCAGGTGGTCGCCTACATGGACGTCGACCTGTCCACCGACCTCAATGCCCTGCTCCCTCTGGTCGCGCCACTGATCACCGGGCATTCCGATCTCGCGATCGGCACCCGATTGAGCGCGTCGTCGCGCGTGGTGCGCGGTCCCAAACGCGAGATCATTTCCCGCTGCTACAACCTGCTGCTGAAAGCCTCACTGCAGGCGCACTTCTCGGATGCGCAGTGCGGATTCAAGGCGATGCGCACCGAGGTCGCGCGCCGGCTGCTGCCGCTGGTACGGGACGGTGAGTGGTTCTTTGACACCGAGTTGCTCGTCCTGGCGGAGCGGACCGGGCTGCGCATTCACGAAGTGCCGGTCGACTGGATCGATGACCTCGACAGCCGCGTCGACATCGTCGACACGGCGCGCAAAGACCTGCTCGGCATCGCCAGGCTCGGTCGGGCGCTGGCCACCGGCGCACTGCCGCTGGAGGAGTTGCGCCGGGCGATCGGGCGCGAGCCGCTGGTGGCGGGCGTGCCGCTCGGCATGGTCGGTCAGTTGGTGCGCTTCGCCATTGTCGGGGTCTCGAGCACCCTCGCTTACCTGCTGCTTTACGTTGTCCTGCAATCGTTCATCGGTGCGCAGCCCGCCAACTTCCTCGCGCTGTTGATCACCGCGGTCGGCAATACGGCCGCCAACCGTGCCTTCACCTTCGGGGTGCGCGGGGTGCGCGGGGCGGTGTCGCACCAGTTCCAGGGTTTGGTGATCTTCGGAATCGGCCTGGCGTTGACCAGCGGATCGCTGTTTACGCTGCATCATTGGGCCCCGGATGCGCCGGTCCATCTCGAGCTGTTCGTGCTGGTGATGGCCAATCTGATTGCCACGCTGACCCGATTCGTCGGGCTACGTTGGGTTTTCCGGAACCCTGCCGATCGACGCGTGTTGGATACCGCGGCACACGGTGACGAAGGAGGTCTCCGATAATGACCACACTGATCGATTCGCGGCCGACCGCGACGGTTGCCGAGCCGCCCAGCAAACGCGACATCCGGTGGGAATACCCCGCCTTGGCCGTGCTGCTGATCGTCACCGCTGCCGCCTATCTGTGCAATCTCAGCTCGAGCGGCTGGGCCAACTCGTTCTATTCCGCTGCGGTACAGGCCGGTTCGGTGTCGTGGAAGGCGTTCTTCTTCGGCTCCTCGGATGCCGCGAACTCGATCACTGTCGACAAACCGCCCGCCTCGCTGTGGTTGATGGAACTGTCGGTGCGTGCGTTCGGCCTCAACAGCTGGAGCATTCTCGTTCCGGAAGTACTGCTCGGCGTCGCTTCGGTGGCGCTGCTGTGGGCGACGGTCCGCAGGCCCTTCGGCCCGGCCGCCGGACTGCTCGCCGGACTGGCACTCACGGTGACTCCTGTTGCGGCGCTGATGTTCCGGTTCAACAATCCGGATGCGCTGCTGGTGTTCTTGATGGTCGCGGCGGCATGGGCGATGACGCGTGCGGTGGCGGACGGGCGCACCCGTTGGCTGGTGCTCACCGGCGTGCTGATCGGATTCGGGTTCCTCACCAAGCAGTTGCAGGTGCTGCTCGTTGTGCCCGCGCTGGCGCTGACCTATCTGATCGCAGGTCCACCGAAGCTCGGCAAGCGGATCTGGCAGCTGCTCGCGGCGGGCGCGGCGATGATCGCCGGAGCGAGCTGGTGGCTGCTGATCGTGGAGCTCTGGCCTGCCTCGTCACGACCATGGATCGGTGGCTCGCACACTAATTCGATCCTCGACCTGACCCTCGGCTACAACGGCCTCGGCCGATTGAACGGCAATGAGCGCGGCAGCGTCGGTCCCGGCGGTGAACTGCCCGCGGGCGGCAACGGAATGTGGGGCAGCGCCGGGATCACCCGCATGTTCGAGCCCGCCCAAGGTGGTCAGATCGCCTGGCTCATCCCGGCCGCACTTGTCGCTCTGGTCGTCGGAATTCTGCTGCGTGGCAAGGCCGCTCGCACCGATCAGCAGCGCGCGGCGCTCGTCCTCTGGGGTGGCTGGCTGCTGGTGACCGGGCTGGTTTTCAGCTTCATGGCGGGGATTTTCCATCAGTACTACACGGTGGCCCTCGCTCCGGCCGTCGCCGCGTTGGCCGGCGCGGGCGCGGTGCTGCTGTGGCGAGGTCGGCACCGATTGTGGGTCCGATCGGCGCTCGCGCTCGCCGTTGGACTCACCACGGCGACTGCGTGGATGTTGTTGTCGCGCAGTGCAAGCTTCGTGCCATGGCTACGGTGGGCGGTGCTCGTTGTCGGCGTGATCGCGACGGTCGCCGTTGCGTTCCCTGCGCCCCGCAAGCTTGCGATCGGGTCGGCATTGGCTGTCGCGTTCGTCGGACTGGCCGGGCCCGTCGCCTACACCGTCGACACTATTGCGACGGGGCATGCGGGGGCGATTCCCTCCGCGGGGCCGAATGTCGGGGGCGGGCATCGTCCGCCGTGGGGTGAGGGCGCGTTCGGGATGAATGGTCCGGACGGCGGACCCGGCGGTGCGATGCCGGGCGCGGACGGGCGAAACTCACAGCCCAACAGCCGGATTCCGATTGGTGGCGGGCGGACCGACGGCGGATCTGCGGCCGGACCGAACGGCGCACCGGGGATGCGTGGGGGCGGCATTACACCGGGTGGCGGCGGCGCACCCGACATGCAGGGTGACCGAGGCCAGGACGGTGGGCCCGGCAATATGCTCATGGCCAGCAAGCCGAGCGATCAGGTGGTCGCGAAGCTGGAACAGAACGGAAGCGACTACACCTGGGTCGCCGCCGCGGTCGGCTCCAATAGCGCAGCCGGGTTCCAGCTGGCCACCGAACTGCCGGTAATGCCGATCGGCGGCTTCAACGGCAGCGACCCCTCACCCACTCTCGACCAGTTCCAGCAGTATGTGGCCGAAGGAAAGATCCACTACTTCATCGGTGGCGGCCGCGGGCCGGGTTCCTCCGGCACCTCGACCAGCGCCCAGATCGCGCAGTGGGTGCAGGAGAACTTCACTGCTGTCGAGGTAGACGGCGTCACGATGTATGACCTGACAGTCGGGCACTGAGAGACCGAGATCCTGTTGCAGACAAGGTGATTCGCCCGATTCTGCGGTCACGGCATGGGCGGCGGCGCGATCCATTCGCGCCGCCGCCCGACTCCGCTCTCCGCTGCTGGGCACCCGATCGACCGAAGCTCGGCGCGCGGCAGCGCTGCCCGCCTTCACATACCCCGAGCCCCCAGACTTGGCGGCACTGCGAGATACGGGTTTCACCGCAAGCGCGGTAGTTTCGCACCCATGTCGACATCGAATAGCAATGTGCAGTGGAAACGCGGAATCAGTGGACTGGTGTTGGCCGGTGCGGTAGTTGCGGGTGTGCTGTCCGGGTCGGCCACGGCTTCGGCCGATAGCGGACAGGTCGTCATCAGCCAGGTCGGTCCGTCGCCGGTGGCGACTGACGGTTGCACCTTCTCTTCCGTCGGTGGTTCGTGCACCGATCCGGGGCCGGTCGGCGGAGCGTTGATCGCCTTTCGGAATTGGCTTGTGAGCATGGGTTACGGGACCGGCAGTTCATCGGGGTCCGCCTACTTCTTCTGACGGTCGAGGGCTTGATCGGAAATATCGATCGACGCGTTATCGCAGCCGCGACCTTGTAACGTGCCGCGACATAACTTCGGATACATCCCATGTAATCAACGACAACCAACGATCGGAGCTCCCCTTGCGAACCTCTGCTCGAGCAGTAGCCATATGCCTGGCCGCTCCCATTGCGGCAGTCGCCCTGACCGGGATAACCGCCGGAACAGCCGCCGCCGCCGCGCCGGGCTGTGAGGGGTCGATGAACGCCGGATTTTCCTACAACGGTGTGTGCCGGGGCGAGGAGGGCACCTACCGACTCGAGATCGATTGCATCGGATACAACCTCGCAGCCAATCCGCCGGCCGTTGGCCAGTTCACGACGCGCCAAGACTTGCCTGTCGGACAAGCGGGCACGGTGAGTTGCTTCGGCCCGAACTGGTCCAGCGCCGGGTGGGCTGTGGGTGCGCGGATCTTCCGGCTCTGACTGCTGAACGCGGCCCCTGGCCAGTACGGAGTTCCCGGTCGGGGGCGTTCGGCAACAGCACCTCGAGGTGACCGACCACCTCGATTAGCCGATTGCATGCTGTTGCCGGAGCGGCGCGGTAATTCGGTCGGTGAAATCCCACTGATTGACGGGAACCCACGGCAGAATGCGGCCATGCGGACATTTGCTCGATTGTTGCAGACTGCCGTCGTCGGGGCGCTGGTCGTGGTCGCTGGTCATGGCGCCACGGCCGCCCCGGCCGCGAGCGAAACCCATATTCACCTGCCCTGGCTGACTTCTGAGCCGGGCGCAGTGCAGGCGTCGGGAGCAGCGCTGGCAGACGGAATCACCGGCACGATGCTGTGGTCACGACAGCCGCACACCCCGGTCCCGATAGCCAGCATCGCGAAGGTGATGACGGCACTGGTCGTGATCAATGCCGGCGACCTCGACCGGACCATTACCGTGCCGCAAGAAATCATCGCCTACGACACCAAGTACGACGGAAGCAACGCAGGCCTGGTCCCCGGCGAGGTGCTCACCGCGCGACAACTCCTATACGCGATGATGCTGCCGTCCGGCTGCGACGCCGCCTATACCCTTGCCGAAGCCTACGGGCCCGGCCAAGACGGCTTCGTCGCCAAAATGAACGACACCGCGCATCAAATGGGCCTGACGGGAACACATTTCACCGATCCCAGCGGGCTGCCCGCTCCCACCGACCACTCCACCTACTCCACACCGGTGGACCTGGTGGCCCTCGGCCTGCGCGCGATGAGCCTGCCGGTGTTCCGCGACGTCGCCGGGTCGCAGAGCTATCACCTGCCCGCCGGCCCGGGCAACCGCGCTCACCTCTGGCAGACCACGAACAGGATGCTGCGCGACTATCCCGGCACTGTCGGCATCAAAACCGGATACACCGACGCTGCGGGAACCTGCCTGTTGTTCCAGACCGTCAGGGCAGGAATACCGCTGATCGGTGTTGTCCTGCACAGCTCACCCGACAGTGACGTCGCCGCAAAGGACGACGCCGAGCGCATGTTGAACTGGGCCTACAACCCGATCCTGAGCGCGCTGCCGATCGGCTAGCGCCGAATGCGGCCGGCTTGCCTGCGGATCCCGGTGCGCACCATGCCAAGAAGTCCGACGCGGAGGATGCCTGTCTCGAGTCGAGATCTCGGCAGGTTCGGGTGGCCGCAAGTTGATGGCCGAGCCGACGTCACAGGCACCGACGATTGCCGGCACGAGTGAGCGCTCATGCGGATTACCGTGCGATGGTTCGTAGCCACCGATGCTGACCCCCGACCGAGTCCGAGGATCGGCTCTACGGGCTGCAGAGGGGCCAGTTCCTCCGCGCAGGCGTGCAGTTCGGACAAAAGTACGGGATCGGGCACGGCCGGGCCGACTCCCCGTGTCGCATTGGCCAGGCATGTCCGCATGACCGCCCGAACCCGCACCGATGAGCGTGCGTTCAATCGGAGCTGACTTTTGTTCCCGGTTTCCGGGTGCTCGCCGTAGCCCCAGACGCACGCAGTAGCCGCGCGATGACTTCCATTTCAACCAGCGTTCCCTCGATCCCGGCACCCAAGAGTTCGTCGGCCATGGAACGTGCTTCCGCCAGGGAAAGCGATCGCGCGACACGGAGGGCTTTCATCACCAATGCTGGTGCGACACTGCTCTTCTCGACTCGAAGCACCGTCACTCCGTTCGCAGCCAAGAGTGCGTCACGCATACGCGGCGGTGCCGGATCGATGCCACATTCCCACCAGGTGCTTCCGCAGGTTGAACACTGGGCCTCGAGATCCCATCGGTGATCGTCGCCGACGAGCGCCTCGGTCACCGAGGACTCGAACACCGTCCGGCAGTCGCCGCAACGTACCGAGTACGGCGCGGATTCGAATACGAGGTCCGCCACCGCCGAATCCTAAGCCACCCGGACCGACACACAGAACGTCTTTCTATGTCGCATACCGCGCGGTTCCCAAGCCACGGCAACACCCGGGTTCGACGGTAGGTAGCCGTGTCGCGGGGTCCGGAGAGAACCCCTCGACACGGCCACCCGCTGAGCTGCGCCGACCCCGCATCCCTCAGGCAGCGTCGAGGGCCGCGGTGATCTTGCGGGCCATCGCCGCCACAGCAGGGGTGGGCTCACCCTTGCCGGGCGCGGTGGCGGCTTCGACGGCGACCAGGACGGTGTCGCGGAAGTTGACGGCCTCGCCCGGATGCTGTGTGCCGAGCAGGCTCATGGCTGCGGTCAGGGCAGGCAGCACCTGGTCGGCGAGTTCGGCGACGGACTTGCCCGGCAGGTGGATGTCTTTGGAGTTGGCGGCGAGCACGTGCCCGACCAGCCCGGTCGCCGAGGTCAGGGCGATGGAGCCGTGTGTGATGCCCTTGTGCGGTGCACCGGCGGCGGCCAGCAGCGACACCGCACCGTAGGCGGCGGTGCGCAGGGTGCTCTTGTCCTGGTCGGTCAGGGTGATGGACATGTCGTGTACTCCTCGAAATCGGTTGTGGCACCGACCCGAACCGTGTCGGTGCCGGTCGTTTTGTTCGATGGACACACTGTTGCCGGGCTGACTGACACCGACCTGACACACGCCTGACGCCTCCACTGACACCACGATCGGCCATCTGGCTTCGGTCGTGAATTCGGCGGTGGCGGGACGTACCTGGTCCGGTGTGGTGAGGGTGTCGCTCCAGTAGTCGAGCAGCATCTTCATGATCGGCTGGGGGATGACGCAGGTTCATCGTTTGGCTTGCGGCTCGTGGAGTCTGTGGTCAGTGGGTGCTGTCGCCGCGATCGTTGGTGGGGATGTCCGCCGGGTGGAGTTCGTCGACGTGGCTGATGGCTGTTGCGGCGACTTCCTCTTATATCCTGTGCAACAACGCGATTCGAGGATGCTGCGCCCGTGAGAGGTTTTCGGTCTCGCGGCCAGAAGAGCTCCTCGGGTTGTGGTGGTCGGCGACGTCGGCGGGATGAAGCTCCACGGCCCGGACTACTTTTCTTCGGACCAGTGACGGCGAAGCGATAGCACAACACCGACCAGCCGAATCAGGAGAGTTCATGCAGGATGTATACGTGGTGAGCCACCCGCACGCGGAGCACACCCAACTCGATCTTGTTGGCGGGTGGCACGACTCGCATCTGACTGCGCGTGGCCGACGCGATGCGCACCTGGTTGCCGAAGAGTTGAACCGCCGCCGCGACACACCGCGGCCGATCCGCATCACAACATCCGACCTTGCCCGATGCGCCGAAACCGCCACGATTCTCGCCACAACACTCGCCGCCCCCGTCACCACAGACCCCCGGCTTCGCGAGATCAGCTTCGGCGAGGCCGAAGGCCGACCGAACGACTGGCTCGCACAGCGGCAGGTGCCTGCACCCGAGGACAACCGGCTCGACCACCGCGGCCCCATCCTCGGTGCCGAGACCCGGCGCGAAGTCGCAACCCGGGTCGGGGCATGCATACGCGAACTGATGACCGACATCGTTCATGACCACGTCGTGGTCACTCACGGATACGCGCTGACGTTCGTCATCACCACCTGGATGCAGATCCCCGTCGACGCAGTCGGATTCGCATCCTTCGCGACAACACCGGGCGCGATCACCCACCTGCGCCTCGACGACTACTGGCGCAACCGCGCCCTGCTCAGCCTCGCCGACACCTCCCACCTGACACCGATCAGACCTGAACGGTGACGAAACGGGCTGATCACCCGACCGGATCCGGCCAGTCGATCAGTCCCGAAACCCTGGGGTCCGAATGAGACGACGCGGGCCGCGAGGTCGGGCACGCCGTACTCGAATCCGCAGCTCGCCGTAGGTTTTGGGCCATTCGTATGCGCTGGCCTCCGCCGGACTGTCACGCTAGTTGCTACCGCACCGAGCAGCTCGTGATACGAGGAGGACATGTCGATGCTTGAAATCACCAAACTGAGCACTGACGAGGCCCTGGTAAGCGGCGGTACCGAGGTCATCGTGACCGGGTGGGGTTTCCAAGGAGCCAGCCGGGTGTTCTTCGAAGATCAGAACTCGAAGCAATACGACGTGCAGAAGTACACGGTGGACAGTGACAGCCGCATCACGCTGGTCAGTCCTGACACAAAGGGCACGACCGGCAAGTTCGACATCTTCGTCGTCGGTGGGAAAGAGTCCACGGTTTCGAAGGTTCACAGCGTGGTCCCTGACGGTGACGGTATGCGCAGCACGGGACCATTCGGAGTCACCCGAACGATGGTTCCCAGCCGCGCCGCTGAGATTTATGTGAGGGATCGCCTCCTGGCGGATATCCTCTGGGACGACTTCATTCGGGCGCAGCAGGAGCCGTTCAGTTGTAGTGGTCCGGGGCCGTCCACGGAGTAGACAGCGCCGCATGTCTGCGTGCGTCCGCTCGGCTCACATGCGTTGAATCCCCCACTGCACGAGCTTTTCCACAGGCATGTCCCATGCCCGTACCGCCGAGTTGGGAACCAACGTCGTGATCTCCGGAACTCCGTCCAGGTCCGGGACCGTGGCGAGAAAGTGGAGATAGCTGCCATCTTCGAGCCGGGTCGAGAAGGGGTGATCGGGATGGTCGGGCTCGGCGTCGAACGACAACTCGGGCTCAGCGGCGAGCCACGGCTCGAGCAGGTCTTCGACTTGGGTAAAAGAGGCTCGGGTGAGCCATTCTCGTTGTGGCCCCTCCGTGGAGAAGTAGTCGATCATGGAGAAGCAGAGAGTCGACCAGTCTTCGATATCGCTTGCGCGGCACTGTTCGGCCAGTCCATCGATGTCGAAATCGTGTAGTTCGGGATCCGGAGTGCCGACAGCCAAGGTGACAATGCCGTTATAGATGTCCTGATCGTCGGCGCCGAAGCAACCCAACGCGGACTTCACCTCGCTAGCGAACCTGCGGTACTCGTCGGGTGTGAAGAATTCACACCAAGAGGGGACCGTACCGTCTGGTCCACACGGGTCGTCGGGCACCACCGCACGTCCGGCTTCCTTGCAGGCGCCCAGCAGCGGGGTGACGGATTTCCGCAGGGTGCCCCGTTCTCGATCTCGGACCAGCTGGCGCAGAAAGAATTCCGGGATCACACCTGCCCTGAACTCGGCCGGGGTGTTGGAGCGGATGACCGTGGTGCGGTTGTAGGGGTTGAGGTCGTCATCTTCACGATCCTGATAACCCCATCGGGCCGGCGCGACACGTAACAGGACTTCACCGATGTATCGCACCGTGCCGGTGGTGAACTCCGCGTTGTCCTCGATGCCGATCGCAGCCTGGTCTGGATAGCGCTCCAGCACAATCTGTTCCAGCGCGTCCAGGGAGTCGAGCGTGAAGTCGAAAGGAAAATCTGCGGGCAGGTAGCAACGGCGCCACTGCTCCAGCGCACTTCCCATGGTGGCCAACCATCGGTCCAGAAAGACGCGTGCCGCCGCGGTCATGGTCACGCGGTCCTCGGCCATGTACGCCTCGGTTCGGTCATGCTCGTGCACGATGTACATCCTCATTTGCTGTCGATGAGATCCCAATCTTGAATTACACACTCGACGAGAATCGGCTGCGGCCGCGTGTGTCCACGCGTGATCGGCACCGGAAGCCCAACACGACGCACTCGCCGCGGCCGGCTGCGAGAAACTGCGGCCAGGCGCATATCCCCACCGTCGGCGGGCTGAGAGCATTGTCCTGATGGGAATAGACATCGATGGTGTCATCGAGAGCCGCTCGGCCCACGGGTGTTGGGAGGTTGCGGTTGACCTGCTGGACTTCCAGCTCGGGCGGGACTACAACGCATGGAACTGCCTCTTCGACGTCCGCGGGGCGGAGGATGTGCGTGCGCTCTTCTCCCACAGAGGGTTGCCGAACGACGTCTCGGATCCGGTGCGGGAGAGCGCTGCCGACGACTGCCAGCACGGCCATACGTACGCCACGTGGGCTGAAGTCGCTGCGGTCGACTGGGACGCGCCGCTTGCCGACGAGCCTGCCTTTTACTTCGTAGGCGAGTGGCGGCCGGGTGCGGACGGCGAACTTGTCCTGTACGACACCGTATGGGCTACGCCTGATCTAGGCGAGGCGGCGGCCGACACCTTCGGCGGGGATCTGCTCCTCGCACCGTCCGAGTGGCCGCCGGGTGGTGAGGTGTGTCTGGACGGCGTGGTGTACCGGCCCGTGTTCCTCACTGCGAGGATGTTCGCTCCTCCGGATGAGGAGTGCTGGTCAAGAGTCTGGACGGCGATGCGGGATCTCGCTGCCGAGCATGGGAATGAAAACGTTCGCCTGGTCGTCTGGTTCGCCTGAGTGCTCGTTCAGAGACGATCATGCAAACCGATGACAGCGTCCGGTAACGCATGCTTGTGAGACACCGTGGGGCGCTGCGGATTCACGGTCGCTCTTCGTGTTTCGGTAGCCAAAATAGTAGCGCCCCAACTGGCCCACAGCGTCTCCCGAGTGCGCAGGACTTCGGACATCAGTGACGGCGACTTCGAAACTCGACATGAACTCGACAGACTCGCCGTCCAACCTATTCAGGGTCGACGGTCAGGTTCCAGAAACAATCGCTCATTAGGTAGGCGAACCAACCCGCTTGTGTCGCCGGGGATCACGTTCACCGCATCCATGTAGTGGCGTGATCGGTGTTCCTCCACGAACCGCAAGGCCGCAGTCACACACGCGACGAAATCCAGCCGCACACCATGCAGGAACACGCTCAGGTGGACATCCTCCTCGTCCGGTCTCGGGGAACCGTTGGTGCTCATGATGTTTCCGTATCTCGAACGCTGGTGGGGCGTACCGGGATCGCTTCGAGCTGGTCGAGGTTGTCGTGCAGTTCGGGCCAGCCGTTCTCGTCGACGGCACAGAGAGTGCCGTCGGACCTGTGGACGGTTGGCCGACTGTCGGTGGGGGCGATCGCGAGTTTATGGGCGGTTTCCTCGTGGAAGACCGCGAGTAGCGCCCGCACATGTGGGGCGATCTCGCCGGGCGGCAGGTATCGGATCATGTCGGACATCGGTTCACGCTCTCGCCGTGGTATCGGACGGGGTGCTAATAGGCCAGGCGATCCCCAGCGCGTCACGGCTATCGACGACCCGAACACCTGACCAGGTACAGCGGGCCAGCGGATCATCACCCGTGTGTATCTCGATCCGACCCCCGATCAGCGACACCGATTTCAGGCAGTAGTGACGCGGGCACCGTACCTGAATCAGTGCGCTCTCCAGATCGAATCCTGCACTGCCGCAATAGGACCGTTTCATCCCCGGGCTGCTATCGCCTTCAAACATGCGACACCGCCCGCATTCTGCACGGTGCGACACACGCGCGAATCGATGCGATGACGACAAGCCCGGAGGGGCGGAACGTGTCACGCGGTGGCTCGATCCACTGCCGGATGGCCCCCGACTGGGGAGTGGGCGACGGCAAGGCCACCGTTCCGCCTTCGCGGATGACGGAGACGTTGTGCCGGAACAGATCGGCGAACAACGGCACATCGTCGGGCACGTCGGGCCGGATCAGGTACGTCCAGCGGGCCGACCGTGGGTGCGCCACGATCGGCCCGACAGCGGTGCCGCGACGACCCATGTCGTGTTTGACGGCTTGCCCGAGTGGTGTGGGCATCGTCAACGCCCAGACGTGCGTTGCCTTCATGATGATGCGGCCCAGACTCGGCGGGTCGATGTTCGCGGGCAGGTCACACACCCGGCGATAGAAGATGCATCGGGATACCGGGGTATCACCAAACATAATGTGGTCCATCGGGTTTTACCTCTGCTCACATCGTGTGTGGATTGGGCGTGCTCTGCGTCGGGGACTCGGCATCCCGGAACAGGGGCGGTTCTTTGGATGAGCGTGGGCCTGCCCACCCGCGCAGCGCGGTTGCGAAGGTCTCGACTACATCGGCTCGTGCGCCCACGTAAGCGGAGGGTGCCCCGATGAACGGGTCTCGTTGTGGAAGCTCGTTGTTCGGCATTGCCGACCTCCAACATCGACTGCGGCTTAGGTGCGCCCGGCTCCTGAGAACCCCTGATATCGCCGGAACGGAAGAGGATCCGAGGGGAGGATCCATCCGATTCCGTTACCGGGCGCGCTTCCAGTACACAGCAATTCACACGTTCTGGACCGTCCAATGCGGCCATCCCATGAAATACACTGGACGTCCAACCCGGGCCAGTCCAGTACAAGACGGACCGTCACAATGCGGCCCAATAAAACGCGGTCCAGCACGGGCCGAACCGGATAGCGAGGTTAAGCAATGGCAGGGTCTACGCTCCCGCGACGTGCTCTTGGGCGGCTACTGCGCGAACTACGCGCCAAGGCCGGAAAGAGCCAACTGGCAGCAGGACTTTCGATCGAGGTTTCCAAGCAGACAATCGGCCGGGTCGAGGACGGACAGCCGGCCAGAATCAGTACGGCGCAGTTCCGCGATCTGTTGGACTTCTACGGGGCCGATGACGACGCCAGGGAGGAGGTGCTGGGGCTTCTCCAGGAGGTCAAAGCAGCCAAGGGCGATCCTGCTGGCGGCTGGTGGCGCGCGTACGCCGACCTGTTGAACTCACACTTCGATCACTTCATGAGCCTGGAACAGGCATGCGTTCGAATGACAACGTTCCAGCTCACGTTGTTACCTGGCCTATTGCAGACTCCGGCGTACCGCAGGTGGATCGAGGCAACAACCAACCCTGCGATGTCGGCGGTCGAGGTCGAACGAAGTCTGGAGTTGACCGCACGTCGGCAGCGACGGCTAGCAGAGGATGGCGAATTCTCGCTAGACGTGATGTTGTCCGAATCAGTACTGCGGCATCAGGTCGGCGGACGGGAAGTGATGGCCGAGCAGTTGTTACACCTTGCCCAGGTTGGGGCATTGCCGAACGTGTCGGTCCGGGTGATCCCGTTCGCGGCTGGCGGGCACCCGGGGCTTATTGTGCAGTCATTCACCCTGTTCGAATTCCCGCCGCTGAGCGCCAGCCGAATGACGGAACCGCCGGTGGCGTTCGTGGAAGGCTTCACCGGGTCGTTGTTCCTCGAAGAAGATAGTGTCATCGCGCGCCATCGCTCGGCAGTCACCAATCTCCGCCAGGTAGCGTTGGATGAGGATGACACCAGGCGACTGGTGCAAGAGCTTGTAGAGGAGTACGCCGCGTGACCAGGGATCTGTCCGGTGCTAACTGGTACAAGAGCAGCTACAGCCAATCTGGAGGCGATTGCGTGGAGGTCGCTCGTTTGGATGGCGGCCTGGTCGGCGTGCGGGACTCCAAGAATCCGGCTGGTCCGGCGTTGGTGTTCACGTCTGGTGAGTGGGAAGCATTCACCGCTGGCGTGCAAGACGGCGAGTTCACCCACCCGTAGCCCCTGGAACCCCCAGCCCTGCACCTCGATTGATCGTTGAGGTGCAGGGCTTCTTTGCATTCTGAGTGGGATGCGGTCTCGCGCCGCATTCCTATTTCTGAGGCTTTCATCCCGAAAACCCGTCGCGGGCAGCGGACTCCAGCAATGATTGTCCCGAGCGTGACGACGCCAGTCGGGCCCCGCAGCCACCATCAGGTCACGTGCCAACACCGAACAATCAGGGAAAATCGTGAGAACCATTACGAGACTCGCCGTAACCGTTGTCGGCGCACTGGTCGCGATCGCACTCACCATCGGATTCGCGTCCACCGCATCAGCTGCACCAGCGGAATCGACCGATCCGATCGCCGCCGCATCCGAGCCGACCCCGCATGCGACCGAGATCGAAAAGTGTCTGTTGATGGGTGACACCATCGAAATCAGGACGGCGGTAGGCGCGGCGATAGGCGCCGTCCTCGGTGGAATCGTTGGCCTGCCACTCTTCTTCATCGGTGCGATCCCCGGAGCGATCATCGGCGGGCTCCTCGGCGTATTCATCGGTTCCACGTCTTACGCGATCGATGCCGCACACCTCCAGCAACAAGGACTCTGCTGATCGTCGGCAGGGACTGAGCCACATGCAAGCCCGGAACCATCCTGCGAAAAGTGTTGTGCCGCAGGCTTGATACGTTTGTAGACGAGCAGATACATAATTCGCCCGGCGACTCGTCGCCGGGCGAATTATGTTCGGGTGGAGCGTATTACGGCCGTCAGTTGGCCGCCGCATAGTTGGCCTCGACCCATTCGGCGAAGCTGGGGCCCGCGAGCTTGGCGTGCGCGCCGGGCAGCAGGCCGCCGTTCTCGAACTGTTCGCGGTCCGGGTTGGCCGAGTCGCTGCTCTCATGGATCTGGGCGGGGTGGCCGACGCGGGCGGCCAGCGTTGCGGCGGCACCCGCCATCGTCTCCGGCTGCGGGCCCGCGACCTCGGGGAACGGCCCGTCGGTCGATTCCGGTGCCGGGTTGACGGCCAGCTCGACGAGGGCCTCCGCGACCGTGCGGGCGGCAACCAGCTGGGTGCGCATGTTCGGCAGGTACGCCACCTCGCCCTGGGTTCCCCACTGGGTCATGACCTCGACCAGCTCGTGGAACTGCGCGGCCCGCAGGATCTGCACCGGCAGCGGCCCTTCCAGCAGCGCCGCTTCATGGGCGAGCTTGGCGGCGTTGTAGCCCGCGACGGAACCATCGATGCCGATGATGGACACCACGACCAATCGCTCGACGCCGGCCTTCTGCCCTGCCTCGTGCAGGTTCTTGGCAGCGGCACGGAAGAACTCCGTCGCGATGTCCTTGTCGGGGGACGGCGTGCTGGACGCGTCGATGACCACCTCGACCCCGTCGAGCGCCTCGACCAGTCCCGCGCCGGTCTCGATATCGACCCCATTCTTCCGGGAGAACGCGACAACCTCGTGGCCCTGCTCGGTCAGCACATCCACCACGTGGCGGCCCAGCCGTCCGGTCGCTCCGGCCACTGCGATCTTCTTGGTGTTCGACATGATTCCTCCTGTGTTCGGCTGCGGTATTCCGCGTTCATCGACAGGACGACACAGCCCGGGCGAGTGTGACATCACCACGAACACCGATCGAAAGACATCGCCTGTGATCACGGGGGAACCTGGTTGCTCGCGCGGTGGATTCCTCGAAATACCTTGCACAGCACTGCCTCTGCGAGGTTCGACAAGCGAAACACCGGTCGATAGCGTGCTGGGGGTGACTGTAGGAAACGATCAATTGCTGGATGCCGTCGCGGACTTCGAGCGCGCGGTGCGAGGAGACGAGCCGGAGGGCATGGCGCAGACGCACGGCGCACTGCGCCACCTGGTCGGCGACGCGAATCCGGCGGCGCTGACACAGGCCGGTCCCCGGCTGGCCGCCGTACTGGAGGATGTACCGCTCGGCGGCCGAGCGGATATCGCGGTCATGATCGGCTACTGCGTCGAGGTCGGCGCCGACCCGGTCTCGTGCGCGCCCCCGGTGCTCGCGAATCTCGCGGAAGTACTGGATGGCGCGATGGAATTGATCGAGCAGGTGTCAGCCATCAAGGACTTGGAACTGCCGGACCCCGAGGATATCGACGAGGAGAGCGAACTATTGGGGCTGATGTTCGAGACGTTCGGCCCCCAGGCCACCCTGTCCTGGTTGACGCTGTCGCCGTGGGTGACGGCATCGCTGTCCATGCTGCAGCGCAAGGCGGTTCGCCAGGGCCTCGGCCCCATCCGGGAGCTGCTGACACAGCGTTATCAGGCTTATCTCGAGGCTTCCGGCTCGGACGGCAAGGACATCGACTACGCGTTGCTGGTGTTGGACGACGAGCCGCTGATCGTTCTGGACCGCGACACCAGCACCGGCTACCAGCTGCGCATGAGCGGGATCGCCGACAACTTCCAACTGCAGACGTTGCTCGGCGACGCTCTCATCGGTGGCGGACATCTCGCGGGAGAGCCGCCGTCGGCCGAGGCGGTCGCGGTCTCGCGCGATAGCGACGGCCGAGTACCGACCGTCGTCTCATTCATGTTCCACGCCCCCGACGGGACACGGATCTGGAACGAGGGCACACCGTCCGATATCCCGGTCATCGACGGCGCCCGATTGCTGGTGCTCGACGAGATGCCGTATCCACATCATTGCCCGGCGCTGCGGTACTTCCCGAGCATGATCGCCGAGCTCGAGCTGGATCGGGCACTGAGCCCGACGGAGTGCGCCACCTGGTTCGCGCATGTGCGGCCCGCCGAGAGGTAGAACTGAATTAGCTGGTCGGCCTGGGTCAGCGGGGCGCGTTCAGGGCGGCATGCAGGGTGGCCGCCCACTGATGGACGATTTCCTTGCGGCGCGCGGAGTCGTCGGTGAGGACGTCGGCCAGGCCGAGTCCGCGGGCCAGGTCTAGGGTTGCCTGCACCAGGTGGTGGGCAACGGGGTCGGTGTCGTCGACGCCGAGGGCCGCCACCGCGCGGCGGTGGGAGATACGGCCGAATTTGGCTTCCAGAGGGACGATTCGCTCGCGCAGGGCCGGGTCGGCCGCGGCGTGGGTCCACACCTGAAGTGCGGCTTTGAACAGCGGACTCGTGTAGGACTCGACCAGACCCGCGACCACGGCTTCGGTGCGGGCGACGCCGTCGGCGACGGCGGCGACCGTCTCGGCTTCCGCTCGAGCCTGGTCGGTCCGGGTGTCGAACATGTACTCGAGTGCGGCGGTGATCAGGTCTTCCCGGGTCGGAAAATGGTGCTGTGCCGCACCACGTGACACCCCGGCCCGTTCGGCAACCACCGCGACGGTGGCGGCGACCCAGCCGGTTTCGGCAAGGCAGTCGATGGTCGCCTCCAGCAGCCGCTGCCGGGTGGCCCGGCTGCGGTCCTGCTTGGGTTCGTGGGGTGTCGCCATGGGCTTATTCTGCCCAGCTCGGTGGGCGGCGCTGCAGGAAGGCCATCATGCCCTCCTGCACCTCGGGGGTTCCGAAGAAGCTCGCGGAACGTCTGGCGAGCTCGTCGGCCGACACCTCGAACTCGGCCAGGATGGCCGCGTTCACCAGCCGCTTGGCCTCGGCGAGGCCCTGCGGGGACCCCTTGCGCAGCTCTGCGGACAGCCGCGCCACCTCGGCCGCCGGATCCGCGGCGGTGACGGTGACCAAACCGATCTGCTCGGCGACGTCGGCGCCGAACTTCTCACCGGTGAGGTAGTAGCGGCCGGCCGCGCGTGGGCTGAGCCTCGGCAGCAGGGTCAGCGAAATCATGAACGGCGCCAACCCGATTCGCACCTCGGTGAGGGCGAAACTACTGCCGGGCCCGGCGACCACGATGTCGCAGGCGGCGACGATGCCCATACCACCGGCACGCACATTGCCGTCGATCTGCGCGATCACCGGCTTCGGAATTTCGACGATTCCGCGCAGCACACCGATCATCACCCGGGTGCGCTCGTCGGCGGCCACGGCCGGATCGACGTTGCTCGCCTCGGTCAGGTCGGCACCCGCGCAGAAGGTATTGCCGGTGTGGGCGAGCACGATTCCCCGCACCGCCGGATCGGCCGCCGCGTCGTCGAGGCCCTTCAGCAGCTCGGCGACCAGCTTCGAGGACAGCGCGTTGCGGTTGTGCGGTGAATCGAGGGTGAGTACCGCGAAGCCATCACGGACCTCGTAGCGCACGTACGGCGCGGTGGATGTCTCGGTCATCGAGTCTCCTGTGTCTCTGAGATGCTGCCCGTCATGCGGTGCCCGCCGCCCCGGCAGCTTTCGAGGCCCGGTCATATCGCGCAGGCCGAGGCATTCCGTGGATCCCGGCACTGGCCGGGATCCACGAAACCGCTCTGGAAGGCGATGCCGGTAGGGACGACATGGGCACGGATATCAGTAGGACTTCGGCAGGCCGAGGGAGTACTGGGCGACGAAGTTCAGGATCATTTCGCGGCTGACCGGCGCGATGCGGCCGATCCGCGCTGCGGCGAGCATGGCGGCGAGGCCGTACTCCTTGGTCAGTCCCGCACCACCATGGGTCTGGATGGCCTGATCGAGCGCCTTGATACTCGCCTCTGCCGCAGCGTATTTCGCCATGTTCGCGGCCTCGGCCGCGCCCATCTCGTCGCCCGCGTCGTAGAGCGTCGCGGCCTTCTGCATCATCAGCTTGGCCAGCTCCAGCTCGACCTTCACCTGGGCCAGCGGATGCGAAATGCCTTGGTGCGCACCGATCGGCGACTTCCACACCGTGCGTTCCTTGGCGTATTCGACCGCCCGCTCGATGGCGTAGCGACCCATGCCCACGGCCATCGCAGCACCCATGATGCGTTCCGGGTTGAGGCCGGAGAACAGCTGCATCAGCGCCGCGTCCTCCCTGCCGACCAGCGCGGTCGCGGGCAGCCGCACGTCATCGAGGAACAGCGTGAACTGGTGGTCCGGCTCGATGATGTCCATTTCCTGCGGCGTCTTCTGGAAGCCTTCGGCATCGGTCGGCACGATGAACAGCGCGGGCTTGAGCTTGCCGGTCTTGTGGTCCTCGGTGCGCGACACAATGAGCACCGCCTCGGCCTGGTCCACACCGGAGATGAAGATCTTGCGGCCGTTGAGGATCCAGTCCTCGCCGTCGCGGCGCGCGGTGGTGGTGATCTGGTGCGAGTTCGACCCGGCATCCGGTTCGGTGATGCCGAAAACCATCTTGCCGCTGCCGTCGGCGAGCTTGGTCAGCCATTCCTGCTTCTGCGCGTCGGTGCCGAACTTGCTGATGATGGTGCCGCAGATGGCCGGTGACACCACCATCAGCAGCAGACCCGCGCCCTGGGCGGCGAGCTCCTCCATCACCAGCGACAGCTCGTACATGCCCGCGCCACCGCCGCCGTACTCCTCCGGCAGGTTCACCCCGAGGAAGCCGAGTTTGCCTGCCTCGTCCCACAATTCGGTGAGCGGCTCGTTCTTGCGCGCCTTCGGGAGCACGTAGTCGCGGTAGTTGTACTTCGACGCGAGCGCGGCGACCGCCGCCCGCAGCGCCTGCTGCTCTTCGGTCTCGATAAAACTCATCAAATCTCCTTTGTCATGCGGTAAACCCGCACCCGGTCGGCCTCGATGATCGCTGCGCGATGGCTTCTCATCGGGCCACCTGGTTGTCGTCGTCGACTGGATCCACGACGGCGAGCACGGCGCCCACATCGACCTGCTGGCCGACGGCGACGTTCAGGGCGCTGAGCACCCCGGCGGCCGGGGCGGAGATGGTGTGCTCCATCTTCATCGCCTCCAGCCACAGGATCGGCTGGCCCTGTTCCACCAGGCTGCCGACCTCCGCACCGAGCCGAATCACGCTGCCCGGCATCGGCGCGAGCAGCGAACCGGTGGCCACCTGGTCGGCCGGGTCGCTGAAACGCGGCAGCCTGCGCACGCTCACCGGGCCCAACGGCGAATCGACGCACACCAGGTCGCCGTAGCGCGCGACCGCGAATTGCCTACGCACGAGGCCACGTTCGCCGGGCACCGCGAGCACGACCCGATCCGGTGTTGCCTCGACCAGTTCGAGACCGTCGCGACCGTCCACCGTCACGCCGTCGCGGGTGCAGAGGTAGCCGATGTCGTGGACGCCGGTGGTCCGGCTCTCGTAGGACTTGCGCTGCGATTGCGAGGGCAGGTTGCGCCAGCCCGCGGGAAAACCGCCGCCGACCCGTGCGGAGCGACGATTGGCTGCCGCATCCGCCAGCGCGGCCGCGACGATCGACAGCGCTTCGTCGGCCTCGGACGCCAAGGGCGCGGAGAGCGCCTCCAGTCCATGGGTGGTGAAGAACGCGGTATCGGTGTCACCGGCGAGGAAAGCCTGGTGCCGCAGCACGCGCACCAGCAGATCACGGTTGGTCACCAGACCGTGAATCTTCGCGCGGTGCAATGCCGTAGCCAGCAACCGCGCGGCCTCGGCGCGAGTGTCGGCGTAGGAGATGACCTTGGCCAGCATCGGGTCGTAGTGCACACCGACGACCGAGCCGTCGACGACACCGGTGTCGAGGCGCACACCCGGCCGATCGAGAACACCGAATTCGGTTGTCACCGAGGGGATGTCGATGCGGTGCACCGTGCCACTCTGCGGCTGCCAGTCGTGTGCGGGATCCTCGGCGTACAGCCGGACCTCGATCGAGTGTCCGCGCATCGCGGGAGCCGACGCGGCGAGCTCACCGCCCGCCGCGACCTCCAGTTGCGATCGCACGAGATCCAGTCCGGTGGTGCATTCGGTGACCGGATGTTCCACCTGCAGCCGGGTATTCATCTCCAGGAAGAAGAACTCGCCCGCCTCGTCGGCCAGGAACTCCACGGTGCCCGCACCGGTGTATCCGATCGCGCCCGCGGCAAGACGGGCCGCCTCGAACAGCCGCTCCCGCATTCCCTCGGTCCGTTCGACCAACGGGGAGGGAGCCTCCTCGATCACCTTCTGATGGCGACGCTGAATGGAGCATTCGCGCTCACCGACCGCCCAGATGGTGCCCTGAGTGTCCGCCATGACCTGCACTTCGATGTGCCTGCCCGTTTCGAGATACCGCTCACAGAACACGGTGGGATCACCGAACGCGGACTCGGCTTCGCGGCGCGCCGCAGCGATCTGCGGCTCCAGCTCGGCGAGGGCGCGCACCACGCGCATCCCGCGACCGCCGCCACCCGCGGACGCCTTGATGAGCACCGGCAGATGCTGCTCGGTGACCTCGGCGGGATCGAGTTCGGCGAGCACGGGCACGCCTGCGGCATCCATCATCTTCTTGGCGGCGACCTTCGAACCCATCTGTTCGATGGCTTCGACGGGCGGGCCGATCCAGACGAGCCCGGCGGCCAGCACGGCACGCGCGAATTCGGCGTTCTCGGAAAGGAATCCGTAGCCGGGGTGGATGGCGTCCGCGCCGGTGGCCAACGCGGCCTCGATGATGAGCTCACTGCGCAGATAGGTTTCCGCGGGGGTGTTACCCGGCAGCCGCACCGCGGCGTCGGCCTCGGCGACATGCGGTGCGGCGGCATCCGCGTCGGAGTAGACCGCGACCGTGCCGATACCCATGCTGCGGCAGGTGGCGAACACGCGCCGCGCGATCTCGCCGCGGTTGGCAACCAAGACATTCGTGATCTGCATCGCGGGCCTCACATTCGGAAGACGCCGAAGCCATCGGCGCCCTTGATCGGAGCGTTGTGAATGGCCGACAAGGACATTCCCAACACCGTGCGGGTATCGCGGGGATCGATGACGCCGTCGTCGTAGAGCCGACCGGACATGAACATCGCCAGCGACTCGGCCTCGATCTGGGCCTCGATCATGGCGCGCATCCCGGCGTCGGCGTTCTCGTCGAACGGCAGCCCCTTCGCCTCCGCGGCGGCGCGGCCGACGATGGAGATCACGCCCGCCAGCTGCGCACCGCCCATGACAGCGGATTTCGCACTCGGCCAAGCGAAGACGAAGCGCGGATCGTAGGCACGCCCGCACATGCCGTAGTGCCCCGCACCGTAGGAGGAACCCATCAGCACCGAGATGTGCGGGACCTTCGAGTTGGAGACGGCATTGATCATCATCGCGCCGTGCTTGATGATGCCCTTCTGCTCGTACTCCTTGCCGACCATGTAGCCGGTGGTGTTGTGCAGGAACAGCAGTGGCGTGTTCGACTTGTTGGCCAGCTGGATGAACTGGGTGGCCTTCTGCGATTCCTCGGAGAAGAGCACGCCGCGTGCGTTGGCGAGGATGCCGACCGGATAGCCGTGCAGCTCGGCCCAGCCGGTGACCAGGCTGCTGCCGTAGAGCGGCTTGAACTCGTCGAAGTCGGAGCCGTCGACAATGCGGGCGATCACCTCGCGCGGATCGAACGGAATCTTCAGATCCGGCGGGACGATGCCGAGCAGATCGGCCGGGTCGTAGAGCGGATCGATCACCGCGGCACGCGGTGCGGGCCCCTGCTTTTTCCAGTTGAGCCGCTTGACGATGGCGCGTCCGATGCGGATCGCGTCCTGCTCGTCGAGCGCGTAGTAGTCCGCGAGACCCGAGACCCGCGCGTGCATGTCCGCGCCGCCGAGCGACTCGTCATCGGACTCCTCACCGGTGGCCATCTTGACCAGTGGCGGCCCGCCGAGGAACACCTTGGAGCGTTCCTTGATCATCACCACGTGGTCGGACATGCCGGGGATGTAGGCGCCACCGGCGGTCGAGTTGCCGAAAACCAGTGCAATGGTGGGGATACCCGCGGCAGAGGCCTGGGTGAGGTCGCGGAACATCCGGCCGCCGGGCACGAAGACTTCCTTCTGCGTCGGCAGGTCCGCGCCACCGGATTCGACCAGCGAGATCACCGGCAGCCGGTTCTCGCGCACGATGTCGTTGATGCGCAACGTCTTTCGCAGCGTCCACGGATTGGAGGTGCCGCCGCGCACGGTCGGGTCGGGCGCGACGATCATGCACTCGACACCCTCGACGATGCCGATGCCGGCGATAGTGCTCGCGCCGACGTGGAATTCGCTGCCCCATCCGGCGAGCGCACACAGCTCCAGGAACGGGGAGTCCTCATCGAGGAGCAGCTCGATGCGTTCGCGCGCGGTCATCTTGCCGCGCTTGCGATGCCTGGCCAGCTTGTCCGGGCCGCCGCCGGCGATCGCCTTGGCGAACTCGGCCTCCACCTCGGTGAGCTTGGCGGTCATCGCCTCCGCGGCCGCCGTGTACTCCGGCGATCCGGTGTCGAGGGTGGTGCGTAGTGTCGTCAAGACTGGTACCCCAATCGTTTCGCCGCCAGACCGGTCAGGATTTCGGTGGTGCCGCCGCCGATGCCGATAATGCGGATATCGCGGTACTGACGTTCCACCTCGGATTCGCGCATGTAGCCCAGCCCGCCGAACAGCTGCACGGCTTGGTTGGCCACCCACTCGCCCGCCTCGACGGCGGTGTTCTTGGCGAAGCACACCTCGGCGATCAGATCCGTTTCGCCGTTCGCGCTGCGCTGGGCCACATCTCGGGTGTAGACCCTGGCCACGTCGATGCGGCGCGCCATTTCGGTCACCGTGTTCTGCACCGACTGCCTGCTGATCAGCGGGCGACCGAAGGTCTCCCGGTTGCGCACCCATTCCAGGGTGAGGTCCAGGCAGCGCTGGGCCTGCGAATATGCCTGCACCGCAAGGCCCACGCGCTCGCTGACGAACGCACCCGCAATCTGATAGAAGCCGGAATTCTCGGCACCGACCAGATTCTCCACCGGCACCCGGACGTCCACGTAGGACAGCTCGGCGGTGTCGGAGGCCAGCCAGCCCATCTTCTCCAGCTTGCGGCTGACCGTGAACCCCGGTGTGCCCTTCTCCACCACGAGCAGTGAAATCCCAGCGGCGCCAGGGCCGCCCGTGCGCACCGCGGTGACAACGAAGTCGGCACGGACGCCCGAGGTGATGTAGGTCTTCGCGCCGTTGACGATGTAGTGGTCGCCGTCGCGTCGTGCGGTGGTGGTGAGGTGGCCGACATCGGAGCCGCCGCCCGGCTCGGTGATGGCAAGCGAGCCGATCTTCGCCCCGGCCAGCGTCGGGCGTGCGAAGCGTTCGATCAGGTCTTCGTTACCGGAGGCGACGATGTGCGGCACCGCGATGCCGCAGGTGAACAGCGAGGCGAACAGGCCGCCGGAACCGCCGGCCTGGTGCAGTTCCTCGCAGACGATCATCGCGTCGATGCCGTCACCGCCGGAACCGCCCACGGATTCGGGGAATTGGATGCCGAGCAGGCCGAGCTCGCCCGCCTTCTTGTGCAGTTCGCGCGGGATCTCGCCGTTGCGCTCCCAGTCGTCGAGATACGGGAGGACCTCGCGCTCGGCGAACCCGCGTACGGTGGCGCGCAATTCGCGCCGCTCGGGGGTGTTCCACGGGCTCACGGCAACACTCACAGCCCCGTCACCTCCCGCTTTCTTTCGACGGCTCGAGACGGGGGTGCGCTCGGCGCATAGCGTTCACTCATGGCAACAGCTCCACTGGGATATCGATATGACGCGAGCGCAGCCATTCGCCGAGCCCCTTGGCCTGCGGGTCGAATCGGGCCTGGTAGGCCACGCCCTTCCCGAGCAGACCTTCGATGATGAAGTTCACGGCGCGCAGATTCGGCAGTACGTGCCGGATGACGGTCAGCGCGGCAGCTTCGGGCAGCAACTCCTTGATCCGCTCCACAGTGAGCGTGTGCACGAGCCACCGCCACTGGTCGTCGGTGCGCACCCAGACGCCGATATTGGCGTTGCCACCCTTGTCGCCGCTGCGCGCCAATGCGATCGTGCCGAGTGGTTCCCGGCGGGTTTCGCCTGCGGGCAACAGTTGTGGAAGTTCGGGTTCGGCAACGTCGGCCAGTTCCAGCGTGTCCGACGCGGGCGCGATCTCGACCCGGGTGCCCTCCGGCAGCACCGCCGCGTGCGGCACCTCGGTGGCATCGACGAATCCCGGTGTGTACACCCCGTACGGGGAACCGTTGCTGGGCAGGCTGGTGAAGCTGGTGCCCGGGTAGCTGGCCAGCGCCAGCTCGACCGCCACGTTGGAGAAGCCACGGCCGACCTTGTTGGGGTCGGGATCACGAACCACGCAGCGCAGCAGCGCGCTGGCCTGCTCCTCGGTGTCGGCGTCCGGCCGGTCGAGGCGAGCCAGCGTCCAGCTCAGTTCGGCGGGCCGCACGGGCAGCCAGGACTCCAGCTGACGTTGCGCCAGTTCGGCTTTCGCCTCGATATCCAGCCCGGTGAGGATGAACTCCATCTCGTTGCGGAAGCCGCCGAGCGTGTTGAGCGAGACCTTGAGCTGCGGCGGTGGCGCTTCACCGGTCACGCCGCTGATCTGCACGCGGTCGGGGCCTGCCTGGTCGAGCCGGATGGTGTCCAGTCGCGCGGTGACATCCGGTCCCGCGTAGCGCGCGCCCTGGATCTCGTACATCAGCTGCGCCTCGACGGTGTCCACAGTGACCGCGCCGCCGGTGCCGTGATGCTTGGTGATGACGCTGCTGCCGTCCCCGCGCACCTCGGCGATCGGGAAGCCCGGGCGGCCGAGATCGGCCAGTTCCTTGAAGAATGCGAAGTTGCCGCCGGTGGCCTGGGTACTGCATTCGATGACATGACCCGCGACGACCGCACCGGCCAGCTGGTCGTAATCGGTTCGCCCCCAACCGAAGTGGGCGGCGGCCGGGCCGACGATCACCGAGGCGTCGGTGACTCGTCCGGTGACCACGATGTCCGCGCCCGCGTTCAGGCATTCGACGATGCCCCAGGCACCGAGGTAGGCATTGGCGGTCAGTGGCGCACCGAGGCCGAGTTCATCCGCCCTCCCGAGCAGGTCGTCACCCTCGACATGGGCGACCTTGGCATCCAGACCCAGATCCGCGGCGACCTTGCGCAGTTTCTCCGCGAGCCCGGCCGGGTTGAGGCCGCCCGCATTCGTGACGATCTGGACGTTGCGCTCGAGCGCGAGCCCGAGGCAGTCCTCGATCTGCCGCACGAACGTCTTGGCGTAGCCGAGGCTCGGATCCTTCATCCGGTCACGGCCGAGGATCAGCATGGTCAGTTCGGCGAGATAGTCACCGGTGAGCACATCGAGCTGCCCGCCTTCGAGCATCTCGCGCATAGCACTGAGCCGATCACCGTAGAACCCGGAACAGTTGCCGATCCGGATCACGTCCGAATCGGCGGCCAGCATACGCATCAGCTGGGAGGCCCTCCTCTGCGGCGAACCGTCCCGGCGCCGCCGCGTTGCCGCACCGGTGAAGTCCGCGTACCAGAGACCAGCATCACATCCGATCAAGAAAAAAGCAAGCACGCGTGCTTGTTAATCGCACACACCCACCTGAACCCCCACAACCTGCGAGTAAGTGTCGGTTCTCAGCTCTTGCGTTCCGGTCGGACAGCGCGACGTGGCTCTGCCTCAACCGTTTCGGCCGATTTGGACGCCGGAGGGCGGCAAGACGCGACGTCACACGCCGGACTTCCTCGTGGGGGGTTGGTCGATGGCGGGTGATGGTGTTGGACTCGCGGTCGCTGGAGTTAGTCGGTGAGCGCGACCGGGAAGCAGTCCAGACGACCGGGCGGGCCTGTGCGGCGCTGGACCGGCGATATGCGGTGTGGGACAAGTTGGACGGCGTGGTGGTGGCGAATCAGAAGTGGCTGGCCGGATCGGGACGTCCCATACGGTGGTCGCGTTGTCGGGCACGACAGTAAGCTCCCCGCCGTGTCCTCCATCCTCCTACTCGCCCTCGCCGGATTCCTCCTCGGCGGCGCCTACTCCACCTGGAAGACCCTCCGCCCCCTGTCGATCGCACTGGGCGTCTGCGCCGCCCTGGCGGTGGCAGGCGCGATCGCCTGGATGAACTAGAGCAACACCCCGCACAAGCCGACGCGTATCCAACAAGGTCGCGACAATCCCTACCAACGTACCCACTCGGCACGATGACACCTTCCGAGCGCAGCGAGACCGAGCACTAGAGTTCGCGGCCCGTCTCGCGTCCGAGCGGCCGATGCAATTGCGACGCAGTCGCGAGCATCGGTCGCTCGGACGCGAGACCAAGGGGGCCGCGAACACGCAGCGCCGCAGGCGCTGCCAAAAAACAAGCCGATTCAGCCCGAAAGACCCGCCCCCACGGTTCAACTCAGCCCGAAAGGCGGGGCAGCCCCACCCTCAACTCAGCCGAAAGATCCGCAAGTCCTCGGGCACCCCACTCAACGGTGCCGCAAAGAAACTCCGCCGATAAGGCTTGACCGCGTACCCCAATTCCTCCAACGTCTCCGGCCGAAGCGAATCCAGCGTCGCCTCCGACAACATCATGTTGCCGTTGCCACCCGCTTCCATCACTCGCGCGGCGATGGTGACGTCCACACCGAGCCAGTCCCCACCGATCTCCCGCGGTGAACCGGTGTGCAGCCCGACGCGCATCTGCGGCCGGTAGCCGCGGACCTCGACCTCGGCCAGATTGCGTTTGGCCTGGGTCGCGGCGCGCACCGCACGGTCGGCCGAGGTGAACACGGCCATCACGCCGTCACCCATGCGCTTGACGACCTGACCGCCACGGTCGGCGATCGGCGGCTCGATGGCCTTGGCTACCACCCGCAGGAGTTCGAGGGTTGCTTCATCGCCCGCCGACAGCGACCAACTGGAGAACGCCACCAGATCGGTGAACATTACAGTTACCTCTTGGCTACCTCTGCCGCGGCCGACTCGCTCCAACATGGCCTGCCAGACCTGCAGTGCGCCGAAGCCGATCTCACGGGCCGCGCTCGGTTCGTCACCGACCAGTTTGTCCGCGGCGCGGGCGACCGCGCGAGCGCCGCCGGGACCCGAAACCGACAGTGGGTCACCGAAAGCCGGATCACCTGGCAGCTGCTCACGCGCCTTGCGCAGCGCGCCGATCAGATCCGGTCGCTGATTCGCCGCATTCATCAGTGTGGAAAGCTGCCCCCTGCGAAGCCCCGAACCCCGACGAGGCGAACCGTCCGCGTCGATAGGCACCAGCGGTATGGCTACCTCGGATGGAATGCCGCCGGTCTCTTCCGGCGTCGACCCGGGCTCAGCACCGCCGGAAGGTGTTTCGCTCACGCCCCGAGCGTATCTCAGCCGACCTACCGTCGGCGGGTTACTTATTATCACCATGTGCCACCTCACGATCAGACGGAGCGGGCACAACATTGGGGCCGCCGATAGATAACGTGATAGTTGCTGGGGCCGATGCTACCTAGCGTGGATTGCAGAAGGAAGCGACCTATTTCACAGTTTCCGCGATGTTCACACTCGGTCGACAGCCGTCGGAAACGAGACCGCCGGTCCGATGTGGAAGGGGATTCACACACCGGACCGGCGATCGCACCGTCCACCGGGCAGTGGCAGGCGGTGAAAAGAGCGCGCGATTCCTCCCGACAAGGTCACGCACCCCACACCCGAGTGGCGAGGGAGGGCTACTCGGGTAGCTCCTCGATCAGGCGTCGCGCTGGTTCACCGCGACCAGCGCCGCGCCGAAGACGATCGCCACGAAAGCAATGAAGTAGGCCAGGCTGCCCCATACGCCCCAGTGCCAGTTCGCGGTGGACTCCGAGGAGCTCACGAAGCGCGTGATGTTCTGGAAGGGCAGGAACGGCGCGACATTGCGGCCGAAGCTGCCGAAGGCGCTCAGCAGCGGCTCGATCAGCAAGGACCACAACACAACCAGGGAGATCGCCGCGGCCGACTGCCGAACGAGCACACCGATGCCGATGGCGAGCGCGACGGCGAAGAACGCGTAGATCGGAATGCCGTACACCGAGCGCCAATGGTCCTCGAGCACGATATCGGCGGCCGCCTTCGAGCCGCCGACCACCTTGGCGACCGCAATGGCGATCAGCGCGATGATCGTGGTGAGCACGGCCCCGAAGCCGCCGACCAGCGCGGTCTTGGTCACCAGGACCTTCGTCCGATGGGGTACGGCCTGGAACGTCGTCCGGATGACGCCGAAGCGATATTCGCTGGTCACCGTCAACGCGGCCATGATCATCAGGACCATAATGCCGAATCCGGTGACGCCCGCGGTTGCGGTGCCGATGTCCAGCGTCGGCGTCCCTTCGCCGGGATTGTCACCCGAGGAACGCACGACCAGCGCGAACAGCGCCGACAATCCGATGCCGAGGATCACGATGATGGCCGAGCACCACCAGGGCGACCTGGTCGAGGTGAGCTTGATTCGTTCTGCTGCCAGCACGCCCATCAGAGCGCACCTCCCATCACCTGATCGAAGCCTTCACCGTGGTACTGCACCGCGCCGCCGGTCATCCGCATGAATGCCTCTTCCAGCGAGGCCCGCTGCGGCGCGAGTTCGAACAACGTGATGTCGTTCGCGCCCGCGAGCTTGCCGACGTCGTCGCTGGTCGCGCCCGCCACGACCAGGGCGGGACCGTCGGTGCTCTCACCGTCTTCGCGCACGGTCATGCCGTTGGAGGTGAGCACGCTGCGCAGCTGTTCGAGCTGCGGGCTGCGCACCCGCACCGATGCTTCCGAGGCGCGTTCGATGAATTCCTGGGTGGTCGTATCGGAGATCAACTGACCCTTGCCGATCACCACCAGGTGCTCGGCGGTCTGCGCCATCTCCGAGAGCAGGTGGCTCGACACCAGCACGGTGCGGCCCTCCGCAGCGAGCCGCTGCATGAACCGGCGGATCCAGAGAATGCCCTCGGGATCGAGGCCGTTGACCGGCTCGTCGAACAGCAGCACCTGCGGATCGCCGAGCAGTGCGCCCGCCAGGCCGAGCCGCTGCGACATGCCGAGCGAGAAGCCACCCGCGGTCTTGCCCGCCACCTCGGACAGACCGACCAGGCGCAACACCTCGTCGACGCGGGAGGACGCGATGTCGTTGGAGGCGGCCATCCACTGCAGGTGCGCGCGCGCCGAACGATTCGGATGCACCCACTTCGCATCCAGCAGCGCGCCGACGGCGCGCAGCGGATGGTCGAGATCGTGGTACGGCTTTCCGTTGATCAATGCGGTTCCCGCGGTGGGCTTGTCCAGCCCGAGGATCATCCGCATGGTGGTCGATTTACCTGCGCCGTTGGGTCCAAGGAAGCCTGTCACCTGTCCGGGTCGGACGGTGAAGGACAGATCCTGAACCGCGACGGTCTGCCCGTAGTGCTTGGTCAGGCCCCTCAGCTCGATCATGAGTACCAGCATTCCGCAAAAGCGGGCCGAGCGCGTCACCAGAAAGTGTCGCGTCGGATCATCCTCGAGGATGATCTCCACCCCGAGGGGTCTGCGGATGTTCCCCTAGAGCGCGGGCGAGGATGCCTGAGCCCAGAAGCGCTTGGGGATGCGGCCGGCCCGGCGAGCCAGATGACCCGCGCGGACAGCGTCCGCCATGGCGGCGGCCATCAGTGCAGGGCGTTGGGCCCTCGTTACAG
>NZ_JBKOQN010000060.1:0-25409 GCF_046764895.1 Nocardia sp. CWNU-33
CGAAACCGGCACCGACAGCTACCGACTCACCCGCACCGCCCTCAACAACGCCGCTGCCACCACTTCGACGACGCTGGAGCAACCAGTATTCACCGATGCTCAGCAGTCACTGGAAATCGTGCCCTGACCAGTACTCTATCGGCGAATTACGACACCGGCCCGGCGCCCGAACACAGGCCAGCACCCGGAGGCACAACACCCTGTGACCACACCAGACCCTCATGATCAGGCCAGCCCCCTCTTTTCCGGTCTCACCGTCGACGACGCGATCGAACTCGCCGAGATGCTGACGTTCATCGACAACTGGGCTAACAGGCAGCGACCCGGCCAACTCCAGCGCAGCCGTCTCCGCAGGTTCCCAGCTGTGCCAGTATGGCCGCACTCGGCGATGATCGGCATATGACAACTACTCAACCACCGCGGTGGTGGCTCGGCTGGAAACGGGCTCTGAAAGCGATCGCCGCTATCGCGATTACCATCGTGTGGGGCTTTGCCGGCCTGATCCTCGTCACGATCAACGCGCTTTCTGGCGACTGCGACGTTAGGGCGTCATGGACCAGCCCCAAAACGGCCGACCATGCCGCCGGGACCATCGGCATCGGACTTATCTGGGTTGCCCCCTTCATCGTCGCCGCCGTGCTACGCCGCACTCGGCTGACGCTGGTCCTGGTCGGCTTCGCAGTCGCGATGGCGATCCTTGCCGTATCCAAGAGCGGCTGCGTGGGTATCGCCTGAACCAGGCCATTCACCTTGGGACGGGAGCGAGCTCGACCGCAAATCGAACGGCCGGGCGCGTCAAAGTAGCGAACGTTCGCGAGATCATCGGCACGGGTCGGCAGCACCCCGGGTGGGGCCTGCACGAGCTCCGACATTCCGGGCTGACGCACCTCGTTGAGGCCGGCGCGAGCCTGCTGGCGCTGATCGTCAAGTCGCGGCACCGCAAGACCGAGATCCCGCCCCACGACCTCCACGCCGAGCCTTTCTGACACGCTCAGCCACCGGACGCGCCGACCGGGGTGACGTCAAAATTCACGGATACACCCGCCCCGGATTGGCCCCGAGTGACGTCGAAATTCACCGATAAGCGGTGTCAGAATTCGCACTTACGGCCACCCGGACGGGCGGCATCCATCAGAAGCGTCGGCGACGCCTACGACAACGCACTCGCCGAGTCGATCGTCGGACTGTTCAAGATCGAAGTCGTGCGCCGGCACCCGCTGTTCAAGCCCGCAGCACGACACCGAGCGGATCCTGGCTGCCGCGCAGCAGAACTCGGCGTCCAGATCGTGTGGTCGACCGCCGTTGGGGAGTTCCTATCCAGCACAGGGCATCGGTGAAGGCCGACGGGAAGAACAATGATCGGGGCGACCGCTCAGCCCACCTGACGGCTTTCACTCCAACGGCACACTTGCCCAGGTGCAGCGACTTTGCCGGGTAGCATCGTTCGCCAGCGCGCGGGGCGATGCACCAGAGCGGTGCCGGCTGTCCGCCGCCCACAGGTGCCGCGGACATATCCCGGCCCGGCCCCCGCGAAGGCGAGTGCGGCTGCCACCGGACGCCGTCACGACAGCGTCTACCCCAAAGAACCCCAGCACCCTGAGCACGACGTCAAGCAACGAACCAGAGGTGCGCGACGATAAGCACCATGCCCAGCACGTCGCCATCACCCCGGAACCATTCCCAGCCAGAGGCGGACCCGCGCCGCCGACTGCTGCTCGATGTGGGCGCCGCCTTACTGAGCGGCGGTCTTCCCGTACACGAGGTGGAGGAGGAGCTGCGCGAGCTGGGGCATGCGTTGGGAGCAGCGGACGTGCGCGCCGCCGCCCTGACCACCGGGCTGTTCGTCGCTCTGAGCGCCGACGAGGCGACCGTGTTCCAACCCGTCGGTCCCGCTCTGCGGTTCGAGCAGACTGCCGACATCCTTGAATTGGTGCGTCGGCTCCGCATCGGCGAACTCGACGGCCGTCAAGCGCTGTCCGACCTCGATAGGATCCGCCGAGCGCCCGCCCGTTGGCCCGCGTGGGTCGCGGACCTCGGCGCGCTTCCGGTCGGCGTGGGGCTCTGCTTGTACCTGCAACCGGCGCTGCCGAATGTCGTCGCCGCCGGGATCGGCTCATTGATCGTGGCGGGGCTTACCGTCCTGGCGCGGCGCTGGCCGCCGCTAAGGCCGCTCGTACCGGTCACCGCCGGATTCCTCGTCTCCGTCCTGGTGCTGCTGGCCGCCCGGGCCTCGCTCCTGGACGGCGCGCTGCGCACGATCGTGGCCACCCTGGCGATCCTGCTGCCCGGCAGCCTCCTGGTCACCGGGTTGTCCGAGATCGCCGCCGGTGCCGCCAGCGCCGGAACGGCCCGGCTGGTGTCCGGATCAGTACAAATGGCGCTCTTTCTCACCGGGGTAGTAGCCGCCGCCACTGCCACCCACGCACCGGCCATCGCGCTAGCCAACGTCCAGGTCCCCGAAGCGGGTTGGTGGACGATCTGCCTGGGGCTGGCACTCGCCGTGGCAGGAATCATCGTCAACGTCAACGCCCCACTGCCCGCTATTCCATGGATCGTTGCTGTGGTCGCGGTGACCGCCGCCGTGCAGGTCACGTTGAGCTCCACCAATGGTGCCGCGGTAGGCGGTCTGGCCGGTGCGGTCACCGCCGCGATCGCGGCCAGCATCGCGCACTGGATGCCCCGAGGCCCGTCCTGGCGGGTGGCCTACCTGCCCGCGTTCTGGATCGTGGTGCCTGGCTCCTTCGGCCTGCTCAACGCCGCGCAGATCGAGGTGGGCGACGGGGCCCACTCCGTCGTCATGGCTGTGTCAGCAGTGTTCGGGGTCTCGGTCGGCACCCTGATCGGCTCAGTGATCAGCCGCATCCCGCGTCCCACCGTGGCCCTGCAGCGATGGCGATATTGACCCGCTGGCCGGCCTCGCACATCGAGGGCCACGAGCACGAAGTCTCCCGGTGCGGCCTTGCTTGCGGGCACTCTTTCATCCCCCTGACGAGCACCGGCGTGACGCCACGTATTACCGCCGTGTGCCACCAGGCTGCCTGCGGTGTAGTGCAGGTTTGCCCTGCGGCTGGGGCCTCGCGGTGCGTGGGCCCCTCGGATTCGGGGCGGCGAAAACCGCTGGAACTGCGGGTTCACGCGGATGGGTGCGACAACAGCAATTGTCGTCGGTCACACAGACGGATCCCGGAGTGACTCGCGAGGGAGATTGTGCGGGGCGCATCCCGACGGGCGGTACGGCTGCGGACAGCTACCTGACACAGACCGGGGTGGTCGTTCGTAGCTGAGCGTTAGACCGGGACAGCCGAGGTCAACGGGGGCGTCCGCTGCCGCACACGCGCAGCGCACAACTCATCCTCTGGTTCGCTGTTCTGTGCTCACGGCTCGCGTCTACAGGTTGGCCGAGGCGGTTCAAATGCAGTTGGGTCGGGAACCAGAAACCCGGTTCCCGACCCCGCTGTCGCCTTGCGTGGTTGTCGGGACTACTTCACCACCGCGGCGATGTCCCGCTTGAGGATCTTGCCTGTGGCGCCCTTCGGCAACTCGTCCAACAGCCAAATGTGTCTCGGGTACTTGTAACCGGCGACCAGCGACTTCGCGTGCTCGATGAGCTCCCCGGCAGTGGCGGTCCGCCCAGGCTTGAGGACAATCGCTGCGCCCACCTCCTGCCCGAGATGCGCATCCGGGATGCCGACGACAGCAGCCTCCATGACCGCCTCGTGTTCGTAGAGCACCTCCTCGACCTCTCGCGGGTACACGTTGTATCCGCCGCGAATGATGAGGTCCTTCTTGCGATCAACGATGAAGTAGTAACCCTCGGCGTCCCGTCTTGCCAGGTCTCCCGTCCGGAACCAACCGTCGGTGAACGCTGCCACGGTCGCCTCCGGGTTGCACCAATACCCCTTCATCACGTTGTGCCCACGAATCACAATTTCCCCGACGGCATCGTCACCGACGTCATTGCCCGACTCGTCGAGCAGTCGCATTTCGACGCCCCGCACCGGCAACCCGATCGAGCCGGCTTTACGCTCCCGGTCCGGCAGGTTGAAGGACACGACAGGGCTCGTCTCGGAAAGGCCATAGCCCTCGAGCACCGTGCATGCGAACGTCTCCTCGAATCCGCGCATCACCTCGATGGGCATCGAGGCGCCCCCGGAAACACATATCCGCAATCCCGCCAGATCGTACGAGGTGGCGTCGGCATGGTGCAGGAGCGCGGAGTACATCGTCGGGACACCCGCGAACACGGTGACCCGATCGCGTTCGAGCACGTCGAGCACCTTGCCGGGTTCGAACCGGGGCACCAACGTCAGCAGAGCGCCTGTCTTGACCGCGGCGTTGATCGCGACGGTCTGGCCGAACACGTGAAAGAGCGGCAGTGCGCCGAGAACAACGTCATCAGCGGTCAGGTTCACCAATGTCTCTGCGACGAGTTCGCAGTTGGCCGCTAGGTTCGCATGGGTCAGTTCGGCGCCCTTCGGCTTTCCCGTGGTACCTGACGTGTACAGAATGACGGCAGTGTCGTGGTCAGCCCGGTCCTCGATCTCCCGCACCGGATCGACAGCGGCGAGCAACGCAGAGAAGCTGTCGGCTGAAACGATGGTGGGCTCGATACCGACGGCACCGGCGGCTCGGTGCGCAACATCCGCGAAGTCCTCCGACGCGTAGCAGATCCGCGCGCCGGAATCGGCGAGGTGAAATTCCAGTTCCCGCTCTTTGAGTAACGGGTTGAGTGGCATCACGATGCCGCCTGCACGGAGCACACCGTAGTAGCAGATGGCGAACTCGGGAATGTTGGGCAGGCTGATGCCCACGACGTCGCCGGGCTGGAGTCCGCCAACTTTCAGCAGACCGGCCATCCTGGCGGTGGCGTCATCGAGTGCAGTGTAATCCATTGTCCTGTCGCCGATTCGGATGGCGGCGCTGTGGGGAGCCCGTTGGACGGTGGCTGCGAGATTGAGTGCGATATTGCCCATGATTCTTCTCCTTTGATCCGGCAACGAGTCGGCATTGTGTGGGCGCCCGCCCACTCCGCCGGACCTGGGGTCGTCAATTCACCCGGCCCACTGGGTGCGAATGTGCGTCGGCATCGATGGCCGCAGACATAGATGCCTGAGTCCTCGCACGGTGGCGAGGCCCCGGGCATCCGTTCTTGCGGTTTCTCTGTAGGTCGGACGTCGTGGCCTCGACGGCCCTCGGTGCGGTCCCGAGAAGGCTGCAGGGAAGCTTGACGATCAAACTCCCGTGGAGCACGCCGTGAGGCGCGGACGGCTTGTCGAACAACCACCAAGCAGGTGATCGTGCGGGCCCGAGTCGGATGCGGTGACGGAACTACCTGTGGTCCTTGACGATGCGACCACGCTGCAGAACGAGGGCGATACGGTCGCGGTCGGCGAAGATGGCCGGGTCGGTCAGTGGGTCGCCACGGAAAGCGATGAGGTCGGCATCTTTTCCTACCTCGATTGTGCCGACCTGGTCGGCGATGCCGAGGATATCGGCGTTGATTCGGGTGGCGGAAACAAGTGCTGCCATGGGGGTTTCGATATTCGCGCGGAGGACGAGCTCATGTCCGCGGCCGGCTTGGTTGGCACCGACGAGGTCGGAGCCGAGTCCGACTCGGACTCCGGCAGCACGGGAGGCGAGGAGGCCGTCGATCTGGCCCTGCATGACTACGTCGATCCGGTCGGAGATCGATGCAGGTAGGCCCGACGATTCAGCGTTCTCGGCGAGAGCATGCACGACGGCCAGGGTGGGCACGTGTGCGACGTTGTGTTCGGCCATGAGGTGTGCGGTGACGTCGTCGATTTCGGAACCGTGTTCGACGCATTTCGCCCCGGCCGCGACTGCGTTGCGGATACCGGCGTTGTTGTGTGCATGCACGGTGACGTAGGTGCCGCGTGCTTTCGCTTCGGCGACCGCGACCGCGATCTCTTCAAATGAAAACTGAGTGTCAGTGAGTTTGTCGTGGGTGGAAATGACGCCTCCCGTGACGCAGAGCTTGAGGAAGTCTGCCCCGCGGCGGAAGGCCGCGCGGACGTTCTTGCGCATCTCGTCGGGCCCATCGGAAAGCATTGACAGGCAACGTAGCCCGGGGATGTCGTGGTCGACCCAATCGGAGGTGGGTTCCCATTCGGCAGCGAAATGCCCGTGTCCGCCCGTTTGGCACTGTATTGGCCCGCATTGCAGGATCCGTGGGCCGGCTATCTTGCCCGATGCAACGACTGCCGCGAGTCCGGCGTCGATGCCGCCGACATCGCGGACGGTGGTGAATCCGGCATCGAGGGTTTGCGCGCAGTTGCTGAACATGTCAGCGGCGAGCTCGGCGACGGAGATCTCCCGTCGCATGCTCGGGGTGATTTCGCTGGACGCGCCGAAATGCACATGTGCGTCGATCAGGCCGGGGGTAAGGGTGAGACCCGTACAGTCCAGCACATGTGCACCCGTGGGCGGAGCACCTCCGACCGCAGCGATCCGGCCATTCTCGATGGCCACACTCTGAGCCGCGACCGGCTCACGACCAGAACCGTCGACGATTGTTGCACCAGTCAGCCATAACGACATTGCGCATTGCCTCCAACGCATGAGTAGGTTCGGCGGGGCGCTGCCGCCAGTTAGGTCCATACATGGTTGCGCTCGACCGGCCTAACCGAATTAGATTCGGTTAGGATGTATGAGGGAGGTCTCGGATCAGGAGCCTCTCCCGCGGAGCTTGATTCGCTGTTCCGCGGCCGTTTTCGAGTTGTGAACAGGAGAGTTGATGGCGCGCCCGGCCCAGCCGATCCTTTCGGCGGAGATCATCACCGTTGCAGCGCTTCGTGCTGTCGATGCCACGGGCGACTTCACCATGCCTGGCATTGCCAAGGAGCTGGGTGTGCGACCGTCCTCGCTCTATACACACGTGTCGGGCCGAGCCGAGATCGTCGAACTGATGCGGATGCGCTTGCTGTCGGGCATCCCGGTTGCTGATGAGTCCCAGGGCTGGAGCAAGAGGGTGGCCAGCATGGCGTGGGAGTACCGGCGTACCGCCGCCAAGCATTGGCGCTTGATTCCCCTCCTTGCTGCGCATACGGCGCGAACGGGTGCTGTTTTCGGCATCGATAATGCTCTCGCACAAGCATTTTCAGACGGCGGGTTGGCTCCGGCAGAAGTTCTTCATGCAATTTCGACACTGGACAGTTTGGTCATCGGCTCGGTTTTGGACTTGGCGACGCCGGACGTGGTCTGGACAGAGGCACCGAACGCGAACGAGGCGATGGCCGCTGCGCTCGCCACCTCGGGACCGAACCCGGGTCGCGCAGACGCCGCGTTCGAGTTCGGCCTGCGAACTCTCATCACCGGATGGTTGGCCCAGGCGCTGACAGGAGTCTTGGATTCTGCCGCTATTTCCGTCCCTGGCAACGCCGCCGTGTAGAACGCCGTCGTCACGACAGCGATGCCACCACATGAACGCGGGCCCGACGGTTCAGGCCGGGGGTGCCGGAGGGCTGTTGATGGCGTTGAAGAACTGGATACCGCTGGCGATCGCCACCGGTCCGCCTACCAGCACCGTGCCTGCCACGGCACCGATGGCGCCGGCGGCGGCGCCGGTCACCAGGCATCCGCCGATGAAGCCTGGTACCGCCAGGGTGCCGATGGACGGGACCGCGACGGCGCTGCCGATCAATGCGCCGCCGGCGACACAACCGATGCCGGCGCCGATCGCCGTGCCGATGAGGCTCCCTATCCCCAACCCGAGCGCGACCTCGGTGCCGAACACCAGAAGTGCGTTACTGAACTCTGGGGACTGAACGTCGGCTGCTACTGGCTGTAGCGGAAGCCCTGCGAGCTTGGTCGGTACTGCGGTGGCCGGGTCCGTGCTCGGTGACAGCGTGGCCGTATTCCCGTCGAGTCGAGCGGCGATCGGCCAGTCCTTTCCGTCCCGCTGATATGTCAGCGGAATGCCGGCGACCAGATTGCCCGAGGAGTCGAGGACCTGGAATTGGGTCCCCGCGGTGGTGAGCGAGCCGGAGTCGGTCGTGATGACCACCGAGCTGTCGACAATGCTGGCCT
Source organism: Nocardia sp. CWNU-33 (assembly GCF_046764895.1). Taxonomy (NCBI): domain Bacteria; kingdom Bacillati; phylum Actinomycetota; class Actinomycetes; order Mycobacteriales; family Nocardiaceae; genus Nocardia; species Nocardia sp. CWNU-33. The sequence continues at coordinate 8,047 of NZ_JBKOQN010000060.1, forward strand.
TGTAATGGATGCCGGGGGCGATGTCGGTAGCGACTGTGCCGTTACTGTGCGGCATAGACCCGTCCTGAGAAGGAGCGGCGCCCGCCGTTCCAGCGGCGATGCCCATCGCGGCGACAGTGAACGCCGTTGCGACGGCGAACTGGTTGAGCCTCATAGCAGTCTTCTTTCGTGTTGTGGACAGCATGTATTCACAAGCCGCTCAGGGCGGCTGGAGAGATTGGATGTGGCGCAGGGGAATTCGCACTGCAGTCGTTCGAATGCAGTGGTTCGGGTGGGTAGAACTTCACGTCACCGGACGCAGGAACAGAGTTTCCAGAAGCGCTTCGGGATGGTCAGCGCACACCTGCGGGCGGCGCGCCGGTTTGCTGGTACCGCACCGCCCCGGCGACCACGGTAAGTCGCACGCGAGTGGTGAGCAGGGAAGTGTTGCCCGCTGTGAACGGATCACTGTCCAGCACCACGAAATCAGCCGCCTTACCCTTGACCAGTTGTCCGGTCAGTTCCTCCCAGCGGCAGGAGAAGGCGGCATCACGGGTCCCATGTGCAAGAGCGTCCGCGAGTGGTAGCGCGTACTCGGGCAGGTTGGGCTCGCATGTCGGGTCGGTTGCGGATTTCCGGGTGGCGGCGATGAACATGTTCGGTAGCGGGGAGTGCGGCGCTGTCGGCGCATCGGTACCGAACGCCAGGACGGCTCCCGCCGCAGTGAGTTCGGACCAGGGGTACGCCCGCTCGACGCGGTGGTCTCCCAGCATGGCGCGCCAGTTGTCTTGAAGGGCAGGGTCGGCATGCACCGGCTGCATCGACGCGATCACGCCCAGGCGAGCAAGCCGTTGGACGTCGGACTTCGTGATCGTCTCCACATGCTCCATCCGGTGACGGCGGGAACGGTCCCCGTTGACCGCGACAGCCTGCTCGAGGGCGTTGAGGGCGATGCTCGAGGCCTCGTCCCCGATGGCGTGCATGGCGATTTGCAGCCCCGCGGCGTCGGCGGCGACGACCACCGGTACCAACGACTCGAGATCCCACATGGGGTCGGAGTGACTGCCGTCGGCGTACGGGTCCTTCATCGCCGCTGTGCAGCTGTCGATGACACCGTCGATGATCAGCTTGATGCCGACGATGCTGAACCAGTCGCCCTGGAATTGGCGGCTCAGTTCGACCGCCTCTTGGACCTGGCGGAGGTTCTCGGCCTCGGATGCGTTCCTTATGATCCGCCAGTGGCCGGCGACGCGAAGTGGCAGCGTTCCGCCTCCCTTGTCCGAGGCACGTTTGATCGCCGCGACGTCCTCGGCGCCGAGCCCCATGTCGATGGCCCCGGTGACCCCATCGGCAAGGTAGTTCCCGAAAGCCGCGGCCAACGCAGCGTCAGCGTCGGCATCGGATACGTTGCTCGAGAGCATCGGCCACACAAACTCCGAGACTGCCGTCTCATGCAGCATTCCGGTCGCCACTCCGGTAGCACGGTCTCGAACGATCTGCCCGCCCATCGGGTCGGGCGTGTGCTCATCGATGCCGAGTTCACCCAGAGCCGCGGTGTTCACCCAGACCGAGTGCCCGTCGTAGGACTCCACATACACGGGCCGTTCGGGTTCGACCTCGTCGAGCATCTGTCGCGTGGGGGCACGGCCGTCTAGCGCGGTGACGAGCCAGCTGCGGCCCAGGATCCGCGGAGCCTCAGGATTCAGCTCCGCCGCCTCCCGGATTCGGCTCTGTATCTCCCTCAGATGGCGCGCACCCGTCAGGTCCACTTTCTGACGTGACAGACCCATCATGAGCAGATGCGTGTGGGCGTCGATGAAACCGGGAACCACGAAAGCTCCTGCGAGATCAACGATCTCGGCGCCGTCGGCCAATGCGTCGGCTGTCGGGGTGTCCCCCACGTAGGCGAGCTTGTCACCGTCGACGATCAGCGATGCCGCCCAACGGGGTTCATCGGCAGTGAAGATACGGCCGTTGCGGTAGTGAGTCTTCTGGATGTTCACACAGTTCTCCATGGAAGTGGGCTGAGACAAATCAGGCATCAGACGATCGCCGCCTCGTTGAACGACGCATCTGATTCACCCTGGTGGGGTGCCGATTCACGCTCGGTGCGCGAAGCCAAACGAGCGATCGCGACGATGGGAGATACGAGGGCAACGCTGATGCCCCCAAGAATGAGGCCGAGAACGTGATAGCCCAGGGTCTGCGAGATGAGCGTTCCGAACAGCGGAGCGAACGCCGAGCCCACCATGTAGGTACCCAAGATCGGCGCCGACCAGCGACCCGAGGGGTCCAAGGCAGAGGCAATCGCGACGATATACATGAAGACGACGGCGTACACCGTGTTCCAGGCGACGATCAAGACGACAAACATCGTCGGACCAGTCGCCATGCAGGTGCCGAGCTTCAGTGCGCCGCCCAACAGGAGAAGTATTGCGATCGGAATGGTGCGACCGAAATGGGACCCGATCAATGCGAGCGCGAGAGCAGCGAGAATGCCGCCGGCGGTCGACAAACTCAGCGCGAGACCCATCTGGTGTTCGCTCAGGTTCGCGGTGTCAGCACCCATAACGCCTGCGACCGTCCACATCGAGTCCTCACTGATGGCCCACACCGCGAAGCATGTCAGCAAGGTGAAGCCGGCAATAGTCAGCGACGTGCGGGAAATCCCCTCGGGCAGAACGGTCTTCGTGGCATCTTCACGGAGGTTGGTCTCGTGGTCAATTAGGGAAGCCGGCAGCCAGGTGGTGGTGAAGGCAACCGCTAGAGCGAGCGCTGCGACGATACCGAAAGCATTCGTCATGTGAGTGCCCAATATCGGGATCAGTGCCAGGACTGCCGTGATAACCACCCGGTTCACGAGTCCGCTCAGACCTGAGACCCGGTTGGAGTTACGCAACGCTGCCAAGGCGGCGCCACCAACGGCCACCGCTCCGCCGCTGGCCATCCCACCAACGATGATGCCGACCACCGCGACCGGGGTGGAAGGCACGAAGGCGGCGATGCCGAAGCCGGCCGCCATCGCGATCATGCTGACGCGCCCGAGCAGATACCGGGACCTCGGCTCGGCCCATCGGGTGGTGGCCAGACAGGTCAGGGCGCAGGCCAGAAGGCAGGCAGTCATGACGCCGCCGGCGGCATCCTCCCGGAAGCCGAGGTCCTCGCCCATAGCGATGATCATGAGAGGCATCAGGTTTCCAGTCATGGCGCCGACCAGCAAGGCGCCGAACGTGGAGATTCCACGTCCGGGGGTCAACCGCACCCGACGGTCGACCGGCATACGGGGTTCTGGCTGTTGCACGGGCACTGCTCCTCGCCTCGAGGCATAAATGGTCCGCCCTTACCGAGTAGGGCGCGCGAGACCTGGATCACAACCGAATGTGATTCGGTTTATTATGGGGTCGACTCCTGGACAACGCAAGACCCAAACCGAACCTAGTTCGGATACGATGGTGCGGGGTTGCGGCCGGAGGAGTGGCAGGCCGCCCAACCCACCGGAGAGACGATCGTCGAGGTGCGGCGCGACTGGAAGGTGTGACCAGTACACCGGCGAATCTCTCAGCCCTCGGCGCCGCGCTCCCATCGCATGGAATCCGTCAGGACATGTGAGCCGGGCCAGTTCGGGTTCCAAAATGACGGAAGGCTCAGTCGGCGCCGCTCGCCGGCGTGATCCACGAAGGGAGCCCATGGGTTTCGTGTAGCCCTGAAAGGGTTGACGCGGGGCGGCAAGGCGCCTCGTTCTTTCGTTAGGCGCCCCGGAACACGCAGAAAAGCTGGGCGATGTTGGTGTGCTTGTCGTGGTAGACGGCCAAACCTGGCTGCCCGTCGGCGGTTGTTCCGAGGTTGGTGTGCCCGCTCCACGACGAGCCGTTGAAGAATTTGTGGTACAGCTTCTTGTCATCTCTGCCGCGGAACACGCAATGGAGGTTGTCCTTGTAGACCGCCAGGGCCGGACCATTTCCCGCGGAGCTCCCGACCGGGCTGTGTCCTGCCCAGGAGGAGCCGTCGAGAACTTTGTGGTACAAGGCATTGTCCGAACCTCGAAATACGCAATGGAGACGGTTTTTGTAGACCGCCAGTGCCGCGCCCTGTCCGACAGTGTTCACGATCTTGGTGTGCCCTCCCCAGGAGGAGCCGTCGAGAACCTTGTGGTACAAGGCATTGTCCGAACCTCGAAATACGCAATGGAGACGATCGTTGTAGACCGCCAGTGCCGAGCCTTCTGCCACAGTGTTCACGATCTTGGTGTGCGATCCCCAGGAGGACCCATTGAAAACCTTGTAATACAGCCCGTTGTCCATACCCAGGAATACACAATGAATTCCGTTGCGATAGGTCGCCACGGACGGGTTCGAGTTGCTCGAGGGGTTGCCGGGGAAACTGACCCCTTCGCTCCAGTTCTTCTCACCGTCATAGGTGCTGTACCACAAGTACTTGTCCGGGGAGCCGCGATGCACACAGTAGAGGGCGCTGTTGTAGACCGCCAGGCTCGCGCCTTCGGCACTGCGGTTTCCGGGGAATTTTTGGTGATCTCCCCACGCGCCACCAGCCGCGTCGAGGACAAAGTTCTCGGGGGGATAGTCGTAGACGGCAGTATCCTGGGGGTCTCCATAGACCTTCCAATAGAGGAGGTCTTTATGCTCACCCCGGGCGGTGGGAATGAGCATGCCGGGAGCCAACCAGGGGGAGGTCAGCTTGGCGCCGTTGCCCGTCTGCTGGTCGACTGCTTTCATCACATCCCATCGGAGTTGGACGATGAGTCCTGCGACATCCCCGAGGGGAGCGGGGAAGACATGCCCGACGAGGTCGGAGATGAGGCTGACAATGCGGTCTCCCCCCAAGGCGACCAAAGCCCGGATACTTGCATGGTTGAAATGCACATGGAATCCCCACCACTTCGATTCCAGCCATGTGCCGTTACGAATATCGTCCTGCAGACTCAAAGTGTCGACGTCCCGTGGCGCTTCGGCTTGGCTCATGGTCGCGGTGTCCTGCGTCGGTTCGGTACTCATAGTTAGTTCCTTTCCTGGCAAATAGTGGGCAGGCGAGAAGCAACATGCGGGAACAGCGTGGACTATCGCAGCCGAGTCGCCGGGCTCGGCGGGAGTGATGGGCGGCGCCTTCTTGATCGGCGTGGAATTTATCCGAAAATGTTGCGGAGCGACGGTGTGTCCATAGTCGCGGAATCTGGCGAGACTCTGGTTCGATCCGAGCCGCGGTAAATGAGAACGCATCGGAGGAACCTTGGTATCGCAATGACCGCCATCATGAAATCTGGCGAACCGTGTCGGGTTCGTTCTGAATGCCACTCACTTTGCGGAGTAATGATCGGTTCGACTGGGCTGAAAGCACTTCGCATACGTCGAAGTCGGCTTCCTTGGTCGGTTCGTTCGCGACCATGATCGGAGCTTTGATCATCTCACTGGTCAACTTGCCGAACGGCTCCGCACCGTTGGGTAATTCATCAAGGCGACTCATGACTGTGCCCTCTCCCCGGGCGGGACTGCAGTAGACGCTCATAGTTATGGTCTCTTGAGCCCGACTGTTTCGCAGGCGATTTCGTGGAAACAAACCGGGCAATGGTCAAAACTTGTGAATAACCGGGAAGGGGTAGCTCGCAAGGTTGTCCTCGAATCCAGCGGCCGGTGCCGCCTTCGAGTGGCTACCTCGTCGTCGTGCCCAGCAACCGGCGTCACCGTCCCCGCGTTCGCCACGACCAACCTTGGCAAGACCGGCGCTGGTGGCGGCAGCGAATATCAGATCCCGGCCGCACTCACCGCGCCAGGTCCGCATCCCGCGACGCAGAACCGGCCGCGGCCGAACGCAACGCCTCGGAGGTGAGCGTTGATGAGCGGGAAATGCACGTACCCTTCGAGTCTGGCGCTCAGTTCCTGCAGCCGTCTCGACATCGGTGTGACCGCTCAACCCGAGCGGTAGCCAAGGTTCGAGGTCGACCTTGTGTTGGACGGGAGGGAGAACTAGACGTTCGAGTACCCCCTCGGCGCCATGGCGGGGGCCGAGCGAAACGCGCGCCCAGCGGCATGAGCGTGCATTCGTCCGTGGTGGTTCGCATAAGCAGTGTTCCTGTCGTCTGGGCGTGCAACTATGTGCTTCGATCGACGACCTTGGAAACGGTAGGAAGAACCTAATGACGCTGACGCGAGATGAGGCATTGGGGCTACTGACAGACTCGCTGTCGGCGCGGCGGCGACGAGGCGCCAAACGGCTGCGCGCGCTCGCCGACCCGACTACAGCAGTCGAGGTCCGCACGGCCCTTGAACGTGAGGTGCTCGACAAGCGTACCTGGGAGACCCAGTACCAATTGGTCATGGCACTGGGGATGGCAGGCAACCGAGCCGACGTCGAACAATTGAAAAGGCTTGCGCTGCAACCTCGCTCCGCGACAGCAGTCAACTGCGCACTTGGAGACGCTATTGTCCGTCTTGGTCGTGAGGACGACACTGACCCGGAGCCTCTCCTATGGTGTCTTCAACAGGACGTCGAACTTCTTGCTGACGGCGCAGTGCGCGCGGTAGCGACGCTGCGCCTGCACCTCCCCGATACTGCGGTGAACGGCGTCCTCGACTACGCCGAAGCCCATTTCCACGATCTCAACCACAAGGCCCTGCCGTACTGGCCAGCGGTCGCAGCGGCCGGTTGGTCCGGGCCTCGCGTGCAGGCTTTTCTGAGCCGCTGCGCACAAGACAGCCGCCAGATCGTCTCGGCCGCAGCAAAAGATGCTCTCGAGGGTCGTTACGGAAACTACATGAGCGACCTGTAGCGAAGCCGGACCTGAAAACACACGCTCATCGGCAGATGCGGACGTTTGGACAACCGCGCGCCCAGCGGCATGAGCGGACTTTGGTGAGTCACAGCCAAACGCACGCCTCGACCCCAGCATTTTGCCTTCGCACACAAGGACTCACCGGCCCTCAGAAGTGGCCTGATTCCGAGGCGATGGGCGGCGACGGTGGATCCGCGACACCACCCGTGGCAACGTCGTCGGTTCCGGGGGTATGACCGAGCCGGACCAGGCGATAGCCGAGGTGCGTGACGGCGTCGACGCTATGTACCCGGGTGGGCTCCACCACCAGGGAGCCAGGAGGGTCTTACGGGCGGGTACGAAGCGATCGTCGAGGCCCTCGGGCGCTCCCGCCCTCGCTCACCACATCGAACCTTCCTCGCCGATCTACGCAACGAGGGCAAGGCCGCCATCAACACCCTCACTGGCCTACTGCTAGGACCTCATCGCCTTCGGCCACCACCGCGACGGCGAGGTCGGCGAATTCGACGTCAACCCCGGTGCACGCGTTCCTGTCCGAACAGGCCGACCTCGGAGCCTCCACCCGCGCGCGGTGGTCCGCTCGTTTTGCACCTGGGCCTACCGCCGAGACCTAATCGACGCCGGCTGGGGTCTGGTAGCCCCGAGAACCCCGTGTGTAGCCACTCGTGCTCTGCTCGGGGTTATTGAAGTGAATCCCCCCGGCGAGTCCGGGGACTTTGATGTACCCCGGTTTCCGCGGAGTCGGGTTGCTGGACCCTAGGCCACTGGTTGGTTTGCGTGGTAGATCATCTCGTACTCGATCGGGGTGCGCATGCCGAGGGCGGAGTTCCGTCTGCGGCGGTTGTGGAAGATTTCGAGGTATTCGAAGATCGCGTTGGCCAACTCGATCCGGGTCTTCCATCTTTGCCGGTCGAGTAGCTCAGTTTGCATTCTGCCCCAAAAGGATTCGATGACTGCGTTGTCATAGCAGTCTCCGATCGAGCCCATCGACGGCACGAGTCCGGAGCGTTTCGCGCGATCGGTGAATGCCCAGGAGGTGAACTGCACGCCGTGATCGGAATGGATGATGGTCGCGCCCGGCTCGGGTGCCCGGTTGGCGATCGCCATGCCCAAGGCGTTGGTTACCAGGGCGGCGGTTTGGCTGGAATCGATCGACCAACCCACCACCCGCCGGGAGAAGGTATCGAGCACGACTGCGCAATACACCTTGCCCTCCCGGGTGCGATGTTCGGTAATGTCGGTGACCCACAACCGCTTTGGCTCGGATCGGGTGAATGCCCGCGACACCAGATCACCCGCAGTCGGAGTCTCGTGACGCGGTCTTGGGCGCCGGTTGCCGGGCAAGCCTTTGAGCCCGGCTCGGGCCATCAGCATCTCGATTTGGCCGTGGCCAACCGTCAGTCCGAGACCGAGGGTGAGCTCGGCGTGAACACGCATCGCACCGTAGACGCCGCGCGAGGCGGTGTGTACAGCGCGGATTTGGTCGGTCAGCCAGGCGTGGCGCAAGTCCCGGTTCGACGGCGGGCGCGAGCGCCACTCGTAGAACCCGGAATCGGACACATCCAGCAGCCGGCACGCGGCCTGTACCGGCAAACCTTCCGACGCCATTGTGGCTATCGCCGCGTATCGCCTTTTGGGTCGTTCGGCTCCGACAGCAGCTCCCGAGCCCTTTTCAGGATCGCAACCTCGTTCTCTAGCTCCCGAATCCGCTTCTTGGCCGAGGTCAGCTCGGACTGCTCGCCCCGCGTCAGGCCCGGCACCTGGCCGGTGTCGATCAACTCCTGCTTGCGCCAGACGTAGATCGTCTGATCACTGATATCGAGATCCGCAGCGACCTGCGCTACCGGACGACCGGCAGCGACCAGATCGAGCACCTTGCGACGGAACTCCTCGGGATAGCGCTTCGCCACGAACAAGTCTCCTTCGACGATGTCGTGGCCAGAAGTCAAGCAGACCGACTCCGGCAAACCCGGGGCACATCACTTAACCAACGCGTGGAATCCCCACGGGCTCAACCCGTTACAGTCGTTGGCGGATGCCAAGCTGACGCAACACAGTCCCGTACCGTGGCGGCCGATGGCCGATGTACCGAATGCCATGTTGCCGGTGGCGCAACTGTATACGCGTGACGTCCCCGGGTTACGTCCGCCACCGGGCAAGGATCTGCTGCAGATACTCTGGTGCCCGTTGGACAACGCCGACGCCATGCCCGAGACCGCGCTGGTGTGGCGCACCGCCGCCGACGTCACCGACATCCTGAATGCCCCACCGGTACCGGCAGCGGTGGATTTCGGCTACGACTACATACCCTTGCCGTGCACGGTGGAGCCGGAACGCATCATCGAATACCCGAGCGATTTCGAAGAACTCGGCAGCGAGCCGCTGGAGCAAATGCGACAGTGGGCGAGCCAGCAGCAAACCGGGATAGATCCGGATGACATCGAGATCTGGTTCATCGACAACATTTGCGTTGCACCCGGGTGGAAGGTCGGCGGCCATATCCGGTGGGGGCACCACGGACCCCTTTCCGCAGCCATGCCCCACCTGTGGTACCGAGACCGAACCGCTGCTCACCGTCGCCTCGTGCGAATGGGACGCCGGAACCCACAGCTGGATACCCTACGAAGATCAGGCCCTCGCAGATGATTACAGCACGACCATAGGCCCCGACGTCACAATTGCTCGCGGTTACAACATGATCCTTCGCGTCTGCCCAACGTCACCCGATCACCCCCACGACCAACTGATGCAGTAGGCCCGTATCAATGGCCAACCAGTCAGCCTGCGATGGCCACTGACACATCGCCCGCCGTGACATCGACATCCGCTAGAAGACCCTGTGGCGGATGCTCTACGAAACCTGCGCCCGCACAGACGAACTGCTGCAAATCAACATGGGACTGCCCCCGGTTCGGTTGACTCCTGATCTGTGAGGACCTAGTCCTCGCTGGAAGGATGTTCACCATGCCGAAGCCGTATCCGGAGGAGTTCCGTCGCGACGTGGTCGCAGTGGCCCGCAAGGGCCAGACATCGTTGAAGCAGATCGCGAAGGATTTCGGGTTTCGGAAGGCTGCCTGCACAACTGGCTCAAACAAGCCGACATCGACGAGCGTCACCGCCCCGGCTTGTCCCGGGAGGAGTCAGCGGAGCTGCGGGAGCTACGTAAACGCACCAAGCAAGTGGAGCAGGAGAACGAGATCCTGCGACGCGCAGCGGCGTTCTTCGCTCGTGAACTGCCCCCAAAATGACTCTTCTATGGGTGTTGTCAAGCCATGGCATGCATTTGTCGGAACACGGCTCGGCAGACGTAGCGTTTGAGGTTGCGCCGTATCTCGCGGGGTGATTTACCTTGGGCGCGACTGCGTTCGGCGTAGGCGCGAGTGTCGGCGTCGAAGCTGAGCCAGGTGCGGACGATGACGTCGAAGGCACGGTTGAGTTGGCGGTTGAGGCGGTGGCGGACGGTGTTGCCTGAGGATGCCGATCGTGGGGCGACGCCGGCCAAGGCTGCGAAGGCGGCTTCGGAGCGTATCCGGCCGTGGTGGGAGTAGGCGCAGATGATGATCGCTGCAGTGACCGGTCCGATGCCGGGCACGGATTGCAGTCCAGGAGAAGTCTTTTCGGCGAGCTGACCGAGCATCCGAGTGACGGACGGCAGTTCATACGCGATCCGAAAAGCGGCTTGTTATGTGGAAGGCTGCAGCTGTGATGTCACGAACGCGGACAGGTTCTGGCCGTGGCCGTCTCGTGGACGCGGCCTGGTGCTGTCGCCACGTCACGGAGAGGGTGCGGAGAGGCCACTCGTACCGTCAAGACCTGCGGGACGTCGACGGTTAGCGATGGGACTGGCGCCTGGAAGGCTCGGCGTCTGAATACCGGACGTCGGCGATGATCTCGTCGAGTGAGGCGCTGCTGCGATTCACCTCATCGGCTCACAAGTGACACACAATGCTCCTACATATACAGCAACAACCACTTGCGGGATCGAGGAGACACTGCTGATCCAGGCGGCGATGTCAACGCGCACTGATGACCTCGCGTAATGGCTCAGACGGCCGCGTTTCGAGTAGTGCCCCAGTAGGTCGTACCCGGGGTTGCAAGAGAGCCACTACATCTTGGCGTATCGGGCCATGGCAAAGCTGTAGAGGCCGTAGGTGATGATGCCCAGGCCTGCCACGACAAGCAAGGCTACGCCGTAAGGTTGCGCCCCAAGGGTTTTGAAGGCGCCGTCGAGTCCGGCAGCCTTGTTCGGCTGGGATTGGATCGCGGCGAGGATCACCAGCACCCCGACCGCAGCGATGGCCAGTCCCTTCGCGACATATCCGATCGTGCCCAGACGTCGCACCAGGTCGCTGGTGGCGCCCTCGAGATCCCCAAGGAAGTTCTGTCTGACCCCTTTGTAGATGTGGTAGCCGCCGATCGCGATGATGATCAGCCCGCCCGCGACGAGGGCGATCGTGCCTGCGGTGGTTTGCATCAAGCGTCCGGTGAGCCCGGCACTCTGGCCGCTGCTGGACTTGCCGCGTCCGCGGGCGAATCCGAACGCGGAGATTGCGAAGGCGAAGTAGACCACCGCCAGGGAAAATGCCTTGAGGCGATTGATCGCTTCGGATTTCTTGCTGTCGGCGTCAGGTCTGGACGAGCTGCCCAGTGCCGCTTCGGCGAGCCGCCACAGCGCCATCAGCAGAAACGCGACGACGCCCACCCACAGGGCGAAGACGCCGCCCGGTTTGCTGGCGAGTTCGGTCATGGCGCCGGATTGGTCGGCGGTGCCGGCTGTGCCGCCGAGGGCGATTCGGATAGCGATGTAGCCGATGATCAGGTGGACGATGCCGCTGACGACGAAGCCTGCGCGGGCGAATCGCTCGAAGACGCTGTTCTGGACAACCCGGCCTGCGGTGGACGACGAGTTGTCATAAGGCGCCGACGACGAATCGGCGGAGGACGCCTTGGAACGGTTGATATCAGCCATGGTGCCTTCCTTCACGCGGGTGGTGCGGGGCCGGGCACTGCGCATCGACGCAGGCGCCGGGATCTAATGTTCACGGCATCCTTGACCTTGATGCCAGCCTGCTCGAGGTTGCCCTCCGCGCGCGGTTCAGATCGAGCCAATGGCTATCAAGTGTTCCAGAGCGGCGGGCGAACATGGAATAAGTATGGAACAGGCGGCTGCCGACCATATGGCGATCACGGACTGGGTTGCGGCACATCGACGTGGCAGTTATCGACTTTCGGGTTCATGCCGAGGTAGTTGAGCGGCCCGGCAACGACAGTTGCCGCGATAGTTCCGGTACTCGCACAGTTCTCCGGTACGCTCCCGAAGTAGTGCCGTTGCCCAGCAGCGATCGCGCCGATGATCAGCCACACGAACACCAGCACTATGAGGACGCTGGTCATTCTCGAACGGCGACCTCCGCGCATTCTCCTGGCGTCGTTTGCGTATGTATCTCTCATTTTCTTATCTCCATATAGTCGAATGTCATACTGCTGGTGCAGATTTAGGGATCCGGAGCACCATTCGACACATACTCCGGACCCTGCGATATCCGGATGTGGAGAGTGGGAGGGCGTCGGGGCCCGATGGCGAAGCCGAGGGGTCGTCTGGTTACTCGAGTCGGTCCCGCCAACTCGGGTTGGTGCGGATATGCCGCGAGCCGCCGGCGCGTTCGTTGATGTCGCGACTGAGCGCGGTGTCTTCAGGACCCGATCGGCCGAGAAGGCGTCGTGCGGCGCTGCCGAGGGCGGGGCGCTGGACATCTGGCGATAGATGGCTGAGCACGGCCATTCCGATGGCGCCGATGGCTATGCCGACGATCAGGGCGATGATGACGATCATGTCGAGCCTCGGATCTGTTGGTTCTTCAAGTACAACAGCTCCGGCCACGGGGTGTCAACGGTGTAGGTCTACATCATCGAACTACATTGTATAGCCCGGTGGACCATCGGCTTCGATGGTGACGATCGGGATCACCCGCCGCGAAGAGCATGGGGATGGTCTGCTGCGTCTGTTGCTCACTGTCGGGCTAACCGCAGGTTTACGGGTCAGCGACCAGCGCGAGCGCGGGTGGGTCGACCGAGTTGCGTCCGGTCGGTTCGCCACCTGACCTCCGTGGATTCACGTGACATCCCGAATCGAGAGGCGTCTACTGGAGGTCTAGAACGTGGAGTTCCGGGTTGATCGTCATGGTTGTCGTTATCGGATTGAATGTTCTTCTCGCGGTGGTAGGCGGACTGAGCAAAGCGGTCATCGCCCACTCATTGACAAACGACGTCATGATGTTCGGGTCCTGTCGCGAAACGGCGTTTCCGAGCCGGAAGCGACCTCACCGACCGACATCAGCATCTCGAATAGTGGCCTGGATTTTGCATGTTCGCCCCTCGATCACCGACGAAAGGACCACACGATGAGCATTGGTAAGAAGATCGCGCACAAGGCCGAAGCTGCCAAGGGCACAGCCAAGAAACTGCTCGGCCGAGTCACCGGAAGCACTCGCCTGCGGACCGAGGGCCGCGTCGATCAGGCCACCGGCAACACCAAGCAGGCCGGAGCAAAGATGAAGGACGCCTTCAAACACTGATCCGCACACCCGTCGAGAGGGCCCCTTGCGGGCCTGCATCACACCCTCGTCACCCAATTCCAGCACCGAAACCAGGTAGCTACCATGATCATCCTCGGAATCGTCCTCCTGATCGCCGGATTCCTACTCAAAATCCAAATCCTCTGGGCCATCGGGATCGTGGTCCTCATCATCGGCCTGGTGCTACTGGCATTGGGGTCGATGGGTCGCGCCGTCGGCGGGCGACGCCACTACTACTGACGCCGCACCGTGCAGGGTTGTCGCACGGCACCAGCAGAACTGCCCCGACAATGGCGCTGGTTGTTCAGTCGCGTAATGCCTGTTCGCGCAACGAACTCAGCAGTCTGGCCAGAATCCGCGAGACCTGCATCTGCGAGACGCCGAGAGATTCGGCGATCTGGATCTGCGGCTGGTATTCATAGAACCGCATGATCAGCACTTGCCGATCCCGCTCGGGCAGCGCGGCAATCAACGGTTTCACGACAAGGCAGTCCTCGACGGTGCAGTACTCCGACTGCTCGGCACCGAGAGTGTCCAGCAGCGACGTCGGCGCGTCGTCGTTGTCGCCGCCGGTGTAGGCGTCGATCGAGCAGGTTCGGTAGCCGTTGCCGGCGATCAGCGCCTGGGTGACCTCGACCAGATCGACATCGAGTTCCTCGGCGATCTCCGCGGCTTTGGGCATACGCCCCAACCGCTGGGACAACGTGTCGATCGTGCAGGGGAGCTTCTGCTGGATTTCCTTGAGGCGCCGCGGTACTCGCACCGACCAGGTGTAGTCGCGGAAATGTCGGCGCACCTCGCCCATGATGGTCGGTATCGCGAAAGCGAGGAACGGCGCGCCGTGATCGGGGTCGAAACGGTCGACCGCGGCGACCATCCCCAATCGAGCGATCTGCAGCAGATCGTCGAAGTTCTCACCGCGTCCGGCGAACTTGCGGGCGATGTGCTCGGCCAATGGTAGACAGCGTCGGATCAGATCCTCCCGCACAGCAATTCGACGAGGGTCGGCCGCGTCCAGTTCCGCGAGCTGGACGAGCAATGGTTCGACGTTGTCGTAGCTGTCGGCGCCGCGGCGTGTGCGTCGTGTTCGTTCAGGGGAAGTCAGGGTCGGCTGATAGTTCATCGGTGCTGCCTCGGATCAGGTCCAGATGACATCGACAACCGCCGCAAACCCGGACACCGCAGTGTCGTAGGGGGTTCGGGGCCATTGTCGATCGAGTTGAGTGAGGGTCGCCACGATGCGTGGGCCGAAGCTTGCTCGGACCAGCGCGGTCTCGGTTGCTGCCGTCGAGTAGAACTCGACATCTACCGTGGCGTCTTGTTATGGGCTGGGTTGGGGCAGTTCGCAGTTGTTCACCTTGGGGTTGACGCCTGCGTAGTTCAGCGGTCCCGCGATCACGGTCACCGCGATGGTTCCCAAGCTTGCGCAGTTCTGGTCACGGTCGGTGAAGTAACCTCGTTGACCGGCGGCGACCGCGCCGATGATCAGCCATACGAGCACCAGCAACAGCAATAAGCGGGCCATCACGCACCTCCATTGGCTTCCGGCCTGCCAGGGGCGTGAATTCCCTGAATGCCGTGTCGAATTCGTTTCTCGTGGATCGAGGTTTCGATCCGATTGCCGATAGTGGATCGCCACATCGTGTTCTTCCTCTGAATCATTTGTCGCGTCGGCGAATCCAGGCGCCACCGGACCTCCCGGGACCGGCCGACCTATCTCCGATCAGCTGGCCCGGACTCGCGTCCGCGGGGCGTGGGCGGCTTTTCGGATCCCTGTCCGGCGGCATCGCCGGAGGCATCGGCCGCGGCGGTATTGCCGGTCTGGCCGGAGTGAGCAGGGGGGCCTTGGATGTCGAAGGGCTGCGGCCCGCCACATCGCCAGCCGCGTTCCGGGCCGGGTTGGGTGGGGTCCTGGCGGGCCAGGTTGAGATCGCGACGCGCCTTTGCTCCGCGGCGGGCGCTGCTGCTCGAGCCTGCGAGCAGCATGCTCAGCTCTGCCAGCTCGATGGTGATGACCATGGCGATCCTCGAAGCCTTCGCTCGGATCTTTTGCTCTTTCTAGTAGACGCCGCCCGGAACGGGTTGTCAACGCTGTAGGTCTACACTAGCGAACTACAGCGGTTCGTCCGACGGAAGGGGCCGGTCGGCCGCTCACCGAAGCACGACGAACATCGAACGATCGGATGTGGTCCGCCATGGGGACCTACTTGGACTCTCCCGGCCTGCCCTTCGCCCTGCACTTTTCCTCGACCGGATCCTCCGCGGTGGCCGCCGCCGCACGCGACTGGATCTCGCGCGGGCAGATCTTCACCGTTGCACTCACCGATGACTCCGACGCGGTCGAAAATCGTTATCTGCTGGTGAATTTCGGTGCCCTGCCCTGTCTGACCGTGCACAACACCGACATGCGCAACAATCTGGACGAACGACGCGTCACCTACGGCGCGTCCCTCACCGAGGACGGAGACCTCGCGGTCGAAACCCGCGCACTATCGGCCCACACCAGCTGACCGGAGCCACCGCCGGGGAGTGTGCGACTACATCATCGAGCTGAAGAGTGCAACCACACCATGACGGTTCAGGAGGCTCGCTGCGGGACCGAGTACCTACGCCGTGCCCGCGCGGATTGGCCAGGGGTTCTAGTAATCGCCGCCTCCCTGGACAACATCCAGGGAGGCGACTCCAGCCGCCTCATCCCTCGCCGCACCGGTGGCCCGACACCCGAAGGCATCGCGGCTGGTTCCCGGTAGCGCGCCGCTCCCGAGGTCCTCGGCAGAAGCCGCGTCGGTTATTGCCGCCCCGCGGCATCGGCGAGGTGCTCCAAGAGACGAGCAAACGCCGCAAAGTGTCTCGTACTGGGAGAGGCCCAGGATGAACGGAGATCTCGTCCTTTCGCGGACGAGAAACGAATAATGACGATGAAGACCTTCATGATCGAGCGGTACGGCGACCCGGCTGGAGTGTACGCCGGTAAGGTGCCCGACCCGCAGGTGGGCGTCGACGACGTCCATGGTCCGGATCCACGCGGCGAGCGTCAACCCGCTGGACCTCAAGCTCCGAGACGGGGACTTCAAGGCGATCCTGCCGTACCGTCTGCCGCTCATCCTGGGCAACGACCTCGCCGGGGTGGTGGTCCAGGTGGGATCGGGCGTTACGCGGTTCGCGGTGGGCGATGAGGTCTACGCGCGGCCCGACAAGGACCGCATCGGCACCTTCGCCGAACTCATCGCCGTCCACCAGGACGACGTGGCGATCAAACCGGCCACGCTCACCATGGAGGAGGCCGCGTCCCTTCCCTTGGTCGCCCTGACCTCGTGGCAGGCGCTGGTCGAACGGGCACACGTTCAGCCGGGCCAGAAGGTCCTGATCCACGCCGGCTCCGGCGGCGTCGGCACCATCGCCATCCAGCTGGCCAAGCAGCTGGGCGCGCACGTGGCCACCACCGCGGGCACGGCCAACGTGGACCTGGTGAGGGGCTCGGCGCGGACGTCGTCGTCGACTACAAGCAGCAGGCTTTCGAGACGGTCCTCGACGGCTACGACGTCGTCCTGGACACCCTCGGCGGCGACACGCTCGAGAAGTCCCTGCAGGTACTCGAGCCCGGGGGGAAACTCATCAGCATCGCAGGCCCTCCCGACGCGGCCTTCGCCCGCGAGCTGGGCGCGAACGCGATCCTCCGACTGGCGATGAGCGCGCTGAGCTTCAAGACCCGGCGCCGCGCCAAGCGCTGCAACGTGACGTACTCGTTCCTGTTCATGAGGGCCAGCGGCGACCAGCTGCGCGAACTCACGCCGCTCATCGACGCCGGGAAGATCCGTCCCGTCGTCGACCGTGTCTTCCCGTTCGAGGAGACCCCGGAGGCCCTGCGGTACGTCGAGGAGGGCCGCGCGAAGGCCGGCAAGGTCGTCGTCAAGATGACGTGAGGGCATGCCCTCGCGCGGACGACTGGTGAAGACATCCTCGGGCAACGCGAAGGCCCAGGCGTACCCCGAAGCCGTCGCCCAGGCCCGCACGGACTTCGCCGC
>NZ_JBKOQN010000061.1:0-24281 GCF_046764895.1 Nocardia sp. CWNU-33
CCGCAACCCCGGCATCGACCAGCCGGGTCAGCGGATCACCGAACCGAGCCAGATCCTCCGAAAACGACACGGTCGCCGCAACCTCTCACATCGAGAGTGTTGCGACGACCGCATGAACCCAAGATGCGCCGGGCGGGTTTCGCGTTTCAGGTCAGTGCGCCGAACTGATCTCGGTCTCGCCCGCGGCGGCGTAGGCGCGCTCGGTCAGCGCCTTGTGCGGGCGCCACCACGATTCGTTGTCGCGGTACCACTGGATGGTCGCGGCCAGCCCCGCGCGGAAGTCGGAGTAGCGCGGGGTCCAGCCGAGTTCGGACCGCAGCAACGACGCGTCGATCGCATAACGCTGGTCGTGACCGGCGCGGTCGGTGACATGGTCGAAATCGTCGGGGTCGCGGTCGAATGCCTCCAGGATCATCCGCACCACCGACTTGTTGTCGAGTTCGCCGTCGGCGCCGATCAGATAGGTCTGGCCGGTCCGGCCGCGTTCGAGGATGTCCCACACCGCCCGGTTGTGGTCGTCCACATGGATCCAGTCGCGCACCTGATGTCCGGCGCCGTAGAGCCGCGGGCGGACACCATCGATGAGATTGGTGATCTGGCGCGGGATGAACTTCTCCACATGCTGATAAGGCCCATAGTTGTTGCTGCAGTTGGAGATCGTCGACCGGACGCCGAACGAACGGGTCCAGGCACGCACCAGCAGGTCACTGGAGGCCTTGGTCGCCGAGTAGGGGCTCGACGGGTTGTAGGCGGTGTTCTCGTCGAAGGCGGCGGCCTCCGGGGTGAGGTCGCCGTAGACCTCGTCGGTGGAAACATGGTGGTAGCGCACCTCGTGCCTGCGCACCGCCTGCAGCAGCGAGTAGGTGCCGACGATGTTGGTCTGCACGAACGGCCACGGGTCGGCGAGGGAGTTGTCGTTGTGCGATTCGGCCGCGAAATGGACGACGGCGTCGACGCCGCTGACGAGCTCGTCGACCAGGTCCAGATCGGCAATATCGCCGTGCACGAAGTCGATTCGGTCGGCCACCGGCGCGAGCGAGGCCCGGCTGCCCGCGTATGTCAGGGCGTCAAGGACGGTTACCGTCGTGTCGGGGCGCTCGGCCACGGTCTGTCGAACGAAATTCGCACCGATGAATCCGGCACCGCCGGTTACGAGCAATCGCACTCCACGACACTACGTCCATCGGTGGGCCCGCCGACCGCCGAGGCCCTTCGCAGTGCTGGGAGGCCTTTGCGCAGTGTGACTTCAGTCTCACTATCTGGCGGAAGAGTGCGGCGACCAGTTTGATTCTCCGCAGAAATCCCTAGTCGACGCACTTATTTCCAAGACCCCACCAAGCCTCGGGTCTCAATGGTGAACAAAATTTGAATAAAAGGTCACAACCGGTTCACCACTCGTTAGCTGATCTAGATTTCGATCGTCTAGTCCCCTCCGAACGCTTCACACTGAGGTCTAAAACAAATGCTGATGAGGAAATTCGCCGCTACGTCGGCCCTGCTGATTGCCGCCATGGGCGTCACCGCAGGTACCGTCAACGCGGATCCGGCGGCCCCGGCTGCCGACGCTCCGATCAACTTCACCGCCAAGGCCACCGAAACACAGTCGATCGTGACGACCGATGCCGGATCGATCGTTGTCGAAGATGATGCACTGAAGATCAAGGCCGCCAACGGCACCGTCGTCGCAGGAACCCCGCTGAAGTTCCGCGTCGACGAGTTCGAGTTCCCGATCGCCGCCGAAATCTCCGGCCGCACCGCGACTCTCACTCCGCAGATGGACATGGAGCACGCCACCTACAAGCCGGTCGCGCTGCCCTTCGAGGACAAGGCCCCCTGGAAGTCCGAATACGACCGTGAGGTGGCCGCCTTCAACCGCTTGAAGGACACCATCGCCATGGGCGCCACCATCGGCACCCTGGTCGGCGGCCTCGGTGGCGCGGCCATCGGCTGCGTGCTCGGCGGCGTGCTGAGCGGCGCGGTTGTCGGCGGCACCATCGTCGGCCTGTTCGGTCCGTTCCTGCCCGCCGCCGCTGTCGGCTGCATCGCGGGTATCGCCCTGGTCGGTGCGGTCGGCACCGTGCTGGGCCAGATCTTCATCACCGCCCCCGTGGCGATCGGTGCGGTGATCCAGTACTTCACCACGATCAACCAGCCGTTCGTCCCGGCCAAGTAGAACCGGCTTCGCACAACCTGATGCAGGCAACCCCGCCCGGCACTCGCCGTGGCGGGGTTGCCTGCATTTGCCATACGGGTCCCCGGCACTGAACGACCCGAAGGCCAATCAGGTGAACGAATGATGAATTGCTCAGGGACAGCAGCTGACAGTTTGCGATCCACGTGCCGTCGACGCCGAATCAATTCGGAATGGATGAACAAGCAATTGTCGATGCGGAAGGTGTTGCGACAGGCGCCACTTGGCAATGTGAACCCCGCCCCGGAAATTCTGGGGCGGGGTTCGACTCGTCCGGCCGACCGTGATCAGGCCGTCCGAGCCTGCTCCGGCTGCTCGAGGCGAGCGCGCACAAATCGGGAGACCCTGGCCAACGCCGCCCGGCCCTCGGGGAGGTTGGGGAAGATGCTCATGAACGCGTGCACCTGGCCACGCCACAGCTCGAGCGAGTTCGGCACGCCCGCCGCGGTGAGCCGCTGCGCCATCAGTTCGCAGTCGTAACGCAGTATTTCGTCCTCGGCCGCGATCAACAGCACCGGTGGCAGGCCGGCCAACGCGCCATTGACCGGCGAGAGCATCGGATCGAGCCTGCGGTCGACCTCGGCCCCGATCCGCACCACAGCGGCGAGCGCGGACAGCGGGATATACGGATCGCGCGCCGTATTGATGTAGTCCCGCTTGGCTGCGTAGTCCAGATCGAGTAGTGGGCTCAGTCCGATCAGGCCGGCCGGGCTCGGCAGCCCGAGCTCGATCGCGCGCAGCGCCGTGGCGAAGGTCAGGTAGCCGCCCGCCGAATCGCCCGCGAAGACGATCCGCGCCGGGTCCGCCCCGTGTTGCAGCAGCCAGCGGTAGGCGCTCATGCAGTCGTCGATCGATTGGGTGATGCTCTGTGCGGGCAGCTGGCGGTAGTCGACATTCACCACCGGCAGTCCGGTGCGCCTGGCCAGGCTGGCCGCGACGGGACGGTGCGTGCGCAGTCCACACACCGCGAATCCGCCGCCGTGCATGTACAGCACCGCGCCGTGACGCAGCGCGCGGGAGCCGCCGGACGGACGGATGACCTCGAGCCGGAAACCGTTCAGCTCCACCTGCTCCCGGTCCACGCCGCGTGGCTCCGGGCGCAACCGCGCGAGGGTGTCGATCGCGGCCGCGCCGATGGGAATGGTCGCGCGGGTGATGGGCGCGACTCGCAACACCGGCCGCACCACCCCGAGGCACGTTGCCAACAACATTCGGGAGTGCGCGCTCTGGCCATCCGGATTCATCACAACACCGGGCTCGCCGATTCTGCTCGCTGACATCGCGCACCTACCTCACAACTGGCACGCCGAGCCCGACCGGAGGTTGTCGCGGGCGAGTTGTCGACGCTGACATCTCACACATTGATATTTCAGAACATCACGTTAACGTGACCTACGCAACAACAATCGCCCGGCGCGCCCTGGCACCACACGTTTGTGATCAATTTGTGGGCGAGTCGGAACCTCCCCGACTCCGGGCCAGGCGAAACTGGCAGACTCCTTCCCATGCGCGGAATCATCTTGGCGGGCGGCACCGGTTCCCGGCTGCACCCCATCACGCGCGGGGTGAGCAAGCAGCTGGTCCCGGTCTACGACAAACCGATGATCTACTACCCACTGTCCACGCTGATGCTCGCGGGCATCACCGACATCCTGGTGATCACCACCCCGGAGGACGCCGAGGCCTTCGGCAGGCTGCTCGGCGACGGCAGCCAATTCGGCATCGCCATCGACTACGTCGTCCAGCAGGAGCCCGACGGCCTCGCCAAGGCCTTCGTGCTCGGCGCGAGCCACATCGGCGCCGACAGCGCGGCACTGGTGCTCGGCGACAACATCTTCCACGGTCCCGGCCTCGGCACCAGCCTGAACCGTTTCGCGGAGGTCGACGGCGGCGCGGTGTTCGCCTATTGGGTGTCGGACCCGACCGCCTACGGCGTCGTCGAATTCACCGAAGGTCGCGCGGTATCGATCGAGGAGAAGCCGAAGACGCCGCGGTCCAACTACGCCATCCCCGGGCTGTACTTCTATGACAACGATGTGGTCGAGATCGCGCGTGGGCTGCGCCCCTCTGCGCGCGGTGAATACGAGATCACCGACATCAATCGGGCCTACCTGGAACAGGATCGGCTCCAGGTCGACGTATTGGCCCGCGGCACCGCATGGTTGGACACCGGCACCTTCGACTCACTGCTGGACGCCGCCAACTACGTCCGCACCATCGAACAGCGGCAGGGCCTGAAAATCGGTGTGCCGGAAGAGGTCGCGTGGCGGATGGGCTTCATCGACGATGACCAGCTGCGCACGGTGGCGGAGCCGATGGTCCGTTCGGGCTACGGCAGCTATCTGCTCGACCTGCTCGAGCGCGGACGGGACTGGTGAGCATGGAGTTCCGTGAACTCGCCGTGCCCGGCGCCTGGGTGATCACCCCGCGCCAGTTCGGTGACGACCGTGGCATGTTCCTCGAATCGTTCAAGGCCTCCGAATTCGAGAAGTTGACCGGGCGGGCGTTCGACCTACGACAGGTCAATTGCTCGGTCTCCGCCGCCGGCGTGCTGCGCGGCATCCACTACACCGAAGACCCACCGGGTCAGGCAAAATACGTGACCTGCGTGCGCGGTGCGTTCCTCGACGTGGTCGTCGACCTGCGCCCGGGCTCCCCCACGTACGGACGCTGGGACAGTGTGGTCCTCGACGACGTCGACCGGCGCTCGATGTTCCTTTCCGAGGGTCTCGGCCACGCGATCCTGTCACTGGAGGATCACTCCACCGTCACCTATCTCTGCTCGCTGGAGTACAGCCCCGAATTCGACAGGGATATCGATGCTTTCGATCCGCAGCTCGGCATCGACTGGCCTACGGTCGGCCGCGACGGCAAGCCACTGAGCTACGTCCGCTCCCCTAAAGACACGGTGGCACCGCCTTTTTCGTAATCCGACGGCAATAGCCGAACGCCACCACCGCAGCGGGTGGTGGCGTTCGGCGCTATTCGGCCGCACCTGGGTCAGCCGACGAGTTCGAGCTCCGGCTCCGGCTCGGTGGCCGGCTTGCGCCGCTTGGGCAGGAAGGCGAGCAGCGCGACAAGGGCGCCGACCACGGTGATGCCTGCGGCGAACTCCAGTCCGGGGCGGTAGGCGTCGAGCACTGCCGACGGCGAGGTGTCGGTGTGCGCACCGGAGGAGATGATCGCCGTGGTGACGGCGAGGACGATCGCCGCGCCGACTTGCATGGAGGTCTGCAGCACGCCGGCCGCCAGACCCTGTTCCTCGTCCTCGATACCGTTGGTCGCCTGAATGTTGATGGCGGGGAAGCCGACCCAGCCGATACCGATCAGCAGCACCGCGGGCAGCAGCATCGTCCAGTAGGACGGTGCGGTGTCCAGCCGCAGGAACAGCAGGTAGCCGATGGCCATCACCACCATGGTGACCGCGATGATCGGCCCGGTGCCGAACCGGTCGACCAGCTTGTCGGAGAAGAACGCCGACCCCACCACGAGTAGGCCGACCGGCAGCAGCGCCATCGCCAGCTTCAGCGGCGACCAGCCGAGCGAGTCCTGCATGTACAGCGTCACGATGAACTGCCAGCTGAAGTAGGACCCCGCCACCGCGATGATC
This sequence comes from Nocardia sp. CWNU-33, assembly GCF_046764895.1. Taxonomy (NCBI): domain Bacteria; kingdom Bacillati; phylum Actinomycetota; class Actinomycetes; order Mycobacteriales; family Nocardiaceae; genus Nocardia; species Nocardia sp. CWNU-33. The sequence goes on from NZ_JBKOQN010000061.1 coordinate 5,802, forward strand.
GCGAGGCTGGCCCGCACCAGCGACGACTTCTTCAGGATGCCGAGCCGGACCAGCGGATACGCGACCCGCTTCTCCACCACGACGAAACCGGCGAAAAGCACCACGACCGCGATGAACGAACCGATGGTGCGCACCGATCCCCAGCCCGCTTCCGGCGCGGTGACCACGGTGTAGACCAGCAGCAGCATGCCCGCGGTGGACAACAGCGCGCCGAGGATGTCGTGACCGCCCTCTTCGGCGGCCTCGTCCTTGGGCACCAGCAGGTAGGCGGCAACCAGCGCGGCGAGCGCGATCGGCACCGGAAGCAGGAAGGTCCAGCGCCAGCCGACACCGGTCATCAGCCCGCCGAACAGCAGGCCGCAGGAGTAGCCACCCGCGCCGAACACGGTGTAGATGGACAGCGCCTTGTTGCGCGCCGGGCCCTCGGCGAAGTTCGTGGTGATGATGGAAAGGCCGGTCGGCGCGGTGAAGGCGGCGGCAAGGCCTTTGACGAAGCGGGTCAGAATCAGCAGCGGGCCCGAGGTGACCAGGCCGCCTGCCAGTGAGGCGATCGCGAAGACCGCGAGCGCGATCAGGAAGACTTTGCGCCGCCCGAGCAGGTCGGCGGTGCGTCCGCCCAGCAGCAGCAGGCCGCCGTATCCGAGCACGTAGCCGCTGATCAGCCACTGCAGGGTGGTGGTGGACAGATCGAGTTCGGCGCCGATGGACGGCAGCGCGACTCCGATCATCGAAACGTCGAGACCATCGAGGAACAACACAATGCAGAGAGTGATCAGCATGCCCCAGATACGGAGGGACCAGCTGATCGAATCGGTCGCCTGGGCGGCCGGTCGGGTTGCCGCAGAAGTCATGCGAGGTACGTTACATGCGTGCACATTAAATGCCAACACAACTAATGCGCTTGCATTGAAATCCAGGAACCACTAAGATGGGGCCATGTCGAAGGTGTCGACTCCAGACGCAGCCCGGCGCACCGTCGCGCCGACCGGGCTGGTGGGAGAGTGGCGTGAGCTGCTCGACCGACATGCGGCGGTGAGTTGCGCACTCGAAAAGGCGCTACAGAATCAGCATGAGATCGGACTCAGCGAGTTCGAGACGCTGGACCGGCTGATCGACGCAGACTGCGGCAACTACCGGATGAGTGATCTGGCCAATGACATCTACCTGAGCCAGAGCGCGCTCTCGCGCGCCGTGGCTCGGCTGGAGCGCGATGGCCTTGTCTCGCGCACCATGTGCGCCGAGGACCGCCGCGCGATTTTCGTCTGCCTCACCGACAAGGGCCGTGAGGTCTACGCGCAGGCACTGCCGACCCATCGCGGGATACTCGAGAACACCTGGGACGGCAGTCGACGGTGCACCTAGGCAGCACCGATCGCCCGCTGTCGCAGCCGATCACACGCCGGCGCGCGCCTCTTCGATGACAACCCGCGCATCCGACGCCACCGCCTTGATGCCGGCGAAAGCCTTTCGGTACCGCGCCGTTTCGTGTTCCTTGTCCAGGTAGACCGGCCCGGTGAACGCCTCGACATAGACGACCGACGGTTCGGTCAGCGAGCCCTCGGCGACCTCGGCGAAATCGAGCAGCACGAAGCGGCCCGTCTCCATGCCATCGTGATAGCCGGAATCCGACGGGACCACCTGGATTCGCACATTGGGCAGATCACACATGCGCCGTAGGTGCTCGAGCTGCTCGGCGGCCACCTCGCCGCCGCCGACCCGGTGCCACAGCAGCGACTCACCGATCACCACGTCCAGCTGCAGCGGCGAATCACTCCGGGTCACCAACGCCTGCCGTGCCATTCGCAACTGCACCCGGCGCTCGATCTCGGCGGCCGTCGCGTCGGGGCGGCCCGCGGCGAGCAGCGCGCGCGCATAGGACTCGGTCTGCAGCAGGCCGGGAACCAGCTCGTTCTCATAGGTGGACAGCAGCCTGGCGGCTTCCTCCAGCCCGATGTACACCTCGAAACCCTCGGTGATCACATCGCTGTAGCCGGTCCACCAACCCCTGGCCTTGGTTTCCCTCGCCAGCGCGGTCAACGGCTCGACGAGTTCGCTCGGTGCACCGTAGATCTTGCACATGGCTTCGACATCCAGGCTGCGCAGCGAGGTCTGGCCGGTTTCGATCCGCCAGATCTTGGCTTCGGACCACTCGAGCTGCTGGGCGGCCGTCCTCGTGGTCATCCTGGCTCGGTTGCGCAGATCGCGGAGGTGACGACCTAGCTGCCTGCGCGGCATCGTCGAACCTGTGGTGCCGTGCGGTGAAGCCATACTTCCCCCTCGTGCCGGGCGTCATTGCCGCTCGCGAACCTCCCGTGAACGTGAGTGCGACGCTTCCTACCTGATATCCGTCGTTAGGAATCGGACATCCGAACAGCATTGTTTCACAATGAAACTCACAGAGGACACTGTGGGTGTCACAGATACGCCGATGACGTAGCTACGTCGAATGGGTTCGAGCGCCGTCGGATGCGGCAATCCAGATCGGTTGCTACTTGCGCGAACCGCCCTTGCGGAACCGCCAGAACTGCACTGCACGGACATCTTCGGAAAGCTGGTTGACCGGCTCGGCGACATCCGAAAGCGCCTGGAACAGATCGTCGGCCAGCTCACTGATGTGCTCCACCCTGGTCGCCAGCCTGGACGCGTTCACCAGGAATTCCAGCAGCAGCCGGACCACGGCCGCGATGGTCAGCCCGAGCGGCACCGCCACCAGCGCGGCCAGCACCCCGAGCACCGCGGAGACCTGCCACATGAGCACGATCAGCGCGATCGGCAGCGCCACCGCGAAGGCCAAACCGAGCATGTAGGCCAGCGGCAACAGCGTCCTGGTCGCCGGGCGGTGAAACTGCACATCGAGCAGTCCGCGTGCGGCCTCGACGCTCCACTTGCCGAAGGCGCGCGGGCTTTCGAAGGGCTCGGCGGGCGCTTCCTCGGTGACGGCGGAGCGAGAGAACCGCCGGGAGGCGGACTCTTTCCAAGCGATCCAGCGCGATTCGGTCTCGTATTCACCCGAATCCGGCGCCGGAACGCCGTTGGATTCATCGGTCATGTCGCGATCCTCCCCGCATCGCGCCGACCCGCCAAGAGACGACCGGAAACCTGCCATAGCGAGACCGCACGGATGAGACGAATACGACACTCGGAAAGATCTTTTGAAAACCCGTAACGCCCATGCCACCCCCCGCCGATACGACCCATGAATGCAGCAGGACCCAGTGCATCGGGGAATGGAGAATGACAGTGCGCACCACGTTTCCGACTTCCGTCTCGGCGGCAGAAATGACTGCCGCGGCGCAGGAGTACATCCAGCGCGGGTGGACGATCGCTGAAACGACGAACGGAATCTGCCTGATCACGGATGCCGATTTGTCGGGCATCGAGGTCAGCGGCGAGCTGGCCGCCGAGGTGCGCCGGTTCCTCCGCGCGAACAACCTGTCGGGTCCCGTGATCGAGATCCCCGGCGCCGAGCGTCGCGAGATCCACTTGGTCACCGGCGTCCGCAAGGCCGCGATGGCGCTGGAGGCGCTGCGCGAGGCAGGCGCGACCGTCTACACCGACGGCGATGGCATTCCGCTGCCGCCGACCCAGCTGATGGCGGGCTCGGCCTGCTGGAGCATCGCGCCGAACGAGGCCCGCTGGATCCCGCCGGTGGTGGCGATCAGCGCAGCCGTCCGTTCGGCGACCTCGCGCAAGCAGCGCACCGCGCTCACCAGCGTCGCCTGCTGAGGAGACACCTGCATCGGGGCAGGGTCCGCACTACCCGGCCCACCATGACCGATAGCCGCATTGCGGTTATCGGTCATTGCTGTTTCACTCTGCGTTGCCGCGGGTGATGATGGGGTATGGCCCAGATCACTGATCCGTCCCGCACGCTGCTGCGCACCTGCCCGCTGTGCGAGGCGGTCTGCGGACTCGAAATCACCCTCGATCCCGACAACCATGTGACCTCGGTCCGTGGTGATCGGCAGGATCCGTTCAGCAAGGGCTTCATCTGCCCCAAGGGTGCGAGCTTCGGTCATCTGGACGAAGACCCGGACCGGTTGACCGAACCGATGATTCGCGACCGTGCGACCGGCACGTGGCGCACCGCCACCTGGAGCGAGGCGTTCGATCTGATCGCCGAGCGCTTCCCCGCGATCGTGGCCGAGCACGGGAACCAATCCGCGGCACTGTATCTAGGCAATCCGAATGCGCACACGGTGGCAGGCGCGCTCTATGCGCCGGTGCTGATCCGCGCGCTCGGCACCAAGAATTTCTATTCCGCGAGCACGGCCGACCAGATGCCCAAGCAGGTGGCCAGCGGGCTGATGTTCGGTGATCCGCTGACGGTGCCGGTGCCGGATCTCGATCGCACCGACTATCTGCTCATGCTCGGCGCGAATCCGCTGGAGTCGAACGGATCGCTGTGCACCGCACCGGATTTCCCCGGCAGGTTGAAAGCGATGCGTAATCGGGGCGGCCGATTCGTCGTCGTCGATCCTCGGGTGACCCGCACCGCGAAGCTCGCCGACGAGCATCTGTTCATTCGGCCGGGCAGCGATGCTTATCTCTTGTTCGGAATTGTCCACACGTTGTTCGCGCAGAACCTGACAGACGTGCGTATCGAAGTTTCCGGACTCGATGACGTGCGCGCGGCCGCGGCAGATTTCACCCCGGAGGTGGCCTCGGCGCGAACCGGAGTACCTGCCGAGACCGTTGTCCGGCTTGCGCAGGAGCTCGCGGCCGCGCCGACCGCCGCGGTGTACGCCCGAATCGGCACCTGCACAGCCGAATTCGGCACCCTCACCCAGTGGCTTGTCGATGTGATCAATGTGTTGACCGGCAATCTGGACTCCCCCGGCGGCGCGATGTTCGCGAACGCTGCTGCCGGCGGCATCGCCCGCACCAAACCGTTCCGCACCGGCCGCTGGGCCAGCCGAGTTCGTGAACTGCCCGAGGCGATGGGCGAGCTGCCGGTGGCCACCCTGGCCGACGAGATCACCACGCCCGGCCAGGGGCAGGTCCGCGCGGTGATCACGGTCGCAGGCAACCCGGTGCTCTCCGCGCCGAGCGGGGCCCGGCTGGACGTGGCCTTCGCGCAGCTCGAATTCATGGTCAGCGTCGACAGGTATCTGAACGAAACCACCAGGCACGCCGATGTGATCCTGCCGCCGCCGCGGCCGGTGCAGTCGCCGCACTACGACTTCGCGCTCCTGCAGTTCGCGGTCCGTAACTATGCTCGCTACTCGCGACCACTTGTGCCGCTCGGCGATCGCCCCTCGGAGGCCGGCGTGATCGCTCGGCTCGCGGCGGCGCTGACCGGAAGACCACACGACGGGACCGGCGGGCAGGACCCACTCACCGAGGTGGACGAGCTGGTCATCGCGGGCACATTACACAAGACCGGGCTGGCGGATCGGCGGCCGGAGCTGATCGGCGACAACAGCACCGAGCAGCGCATCGACATGATGCTGCGCCTCGGCCCGTACGGCGAGTGGAATGGCGGCACGCTCAATCTGCAAGTGCTGCTCGACAATCCGCACGGCATCGATCTCGGGCCGCTGCAGCCGAGACTGCCAGGAGCGTTGCGCACGGCTTCCACCCGAGTGGAGCTCGCGCCGCAACAGTTGCTCGACGATGTGGCGAGGATGCGCGGCAGGCTCGACGACGCCGCGCCGGATCTGGTGCTGATCGGGCGACGCCAGTTGCGGTCGAACAACAGCTGGATGCACAACATCGCCACGCTGGTGAGCGGGTCGAACAAGTGCACACTGCATATCAATCCCGCCGATGTGGCGCGCCTCGGCCTGGGCGACAACGCCGTGGTGAAATCGGCCGCCGGATCGTTGACGGTGCCGCTGGAGCCGACCGACTCGATCATGCCCGGGGTGGTGAGCCTGCCGCACGGCTGGGGTCACACCGACAGCACCCAAGCGGTGGCGCGGGACCACGCCGGGGTCAATGCCAATGTGCTGACCGATGATTCGGTGGTCGACGTGCCGTCCGGGAACGCGGTGTTCAACGGTGTCCCTGTCACCGTGACGCCGGCCTGAGCTCGCCGCCGCATTAGCTGCCGATCGACCGGCAAAAATTTCCGGCCGGTCGGCTTCCGGCTAACTTGTGGAAACCTCTGCGCTAATTAAGCATTCGATACATTCGCAAGATGGATTTTGTAGCTTTGCACGGCGAAACCCATTAAGATGGATAAGATTTCGGTTTAGTCGCGGTTCAGCGTCGAACCCCGAGTAGCCGGACTCCGGCTACCAGAGGGGGCACAGATGCCCGGCATACAGCGTGGCAGTGACGGTGAGCACGAACTCCAAGATAGGTACAACACCCAGGACAGAGCCGGCCGTTTCTACGACGACCAGGTGCTCGACCGACTGAACCCCACGATGGTCGAATTCATCGCGCGGATGGATATGGCCTTCATCGCTACCTCGGACAGGCACGGAGAATGCGACGCCAGCTTCCGCGCGGGCCTGCCCGGCTTTCTGCACGTCATCGACGAACGCACGATCGCCTATCCCGAATACCGCGGCAACGGCGTCATGGCCAGCCTCGGCAACATCCTGGAGAACCCGCACGTCGGCATCCTGCTAATCGATTTCGTCCGCGACCTGATCGGCCTGCACATCAACGGCTCGGCCCGCATCATCGACGACGAGAACTTGCGTCGATCGGTGTCCGATCTACCGGAGAGCCACACAGGGCGAGCGGCCGAGCGCTGGGTGGTCGTCGACATCGACGAGGCCTACATCCACTGCCGCAAGCACATTCCGCACCTGGTGCCCGCCGCGCGAGAGCAACGCGACTGGGGCACCGACAACGTCCGCGCCAAAGGCGGCGACTACTTCGGCGCCAAAGCACAGTCCCGCGAGGCAACCGACCCCACCACCCCAGCCTTGGTCCCACGCTGACTCGTGTGGCCGGGGGTAGAGAAACCCTCGGTGAGTTCCTATCCGGGGTCAGTGGATTTTGAAGATGACCAGCCGTTGGACGACGAAGTTGATGACGGTGGCGGTGCCCTGGGCGACGACAAATGCCAGCGGCTGCCGCCACCACTCGTCGGTCAGGGTGGCGTAGAGCACCGCGTTGATGCCGACCTGGACGGCGAAGGTGATGGCGTAGAGCACCACCACCGCGAGGAAGCGGGCTCGGCTCGGTGGCGCCTGGAAGGTCCATCGGCGGTTGATCAGATACGCGGTGGTGGTGCCCGCGATGAAGCTGATCGACTTGGCGACGCTGACCGGCAGCCCGATCAGGTTCAGCAGCAGACTGTAAATCCCGTAGTCGACGACGGCCGACAATCCGCCGGTGACACCGAAGCGGATGATCTGCGTTTTCAGGTCGACATCGGTACCGCCCGGCTCGTCGACAAGCGGCAGCTCGGCCGGGAGCGGGAGGTGGGGTTCGGCATGCACGCGACGAGCGTAGCGGGAGGCGGCCGGTGATGTGGGTGGGCGTTGGCCCGGCCTCTCGTACCGGAGAGTACGGCGAGGCCGACCGGATGTCCGGCCATGCATGTAGCCTCTATGCCGATGTCCACGAAAGCTCCGACCGCCACCGCAACCGGTATCAACTCCGGCAACACCCCCGATGATGCGTTCGCTCTGCCGACACGCACTCGGGCGTTGACCGGGTGGGGTCGCACCGCACCAACCTCTTCCGAAGTGCTCTCGACGAGCGATCCCGAACTGATCGCCAAGGCTGTTGCCATGGTCGCCGAGGACAACGACAGCAAGCCTGCCCACCTGCGCCGCGGTGTGATCGCGCGCGGGCTCGGCCGCTCCTACGGCGATCATGCGCAGAATGCCGGCGGCCTCGTTGTCGACATGACCGCGCTCAACCGCATCCACCGCATCGACGGCGACACCCGCATCGTCGATGTGGACGGCGGGGTCAGCCTGGATCAGCTGATGAAGGCCGCGCTGCCGTTCGGGCTGTGGGTCCCGGTGCTACCGGGCACCCGCCAGGTGACGATCGGCGGCGCCATCGCCTCCGATATCCACGGCAAGAACCATCACAGCGAGGGCAGCTTCGGCAACCACGTGCGCTCGATCGATCTGCTCACCGCTGACGGGCAGGTGCAGCACCTCACACCGAAGCGCAACGCCAAGTTGTTCTGGGCCACTGTCGGTGGCAACGGACTCACGGGCATCATCCTGCGCGCCACCATCGAGATGGTGGTCACCGAGAGCGCCTACTTCCTCAACGACGGCGTCAAGACCACCACTCTCGACGAGACGATCGCGGCGCACAGCGACGGCAGCGAAGCCGACTACACCTACTCCAGCGCATGGTTCGACGTGATCAGCCCGCTGCCGAAGCTCGGCCGCGCCACCATCACCCGCGGCCGCCTCGCCAAGCTGGACGAGCTGCCCGCGAAGCTGCAGCGCAAGCCGCTGAAATTCGACGCACCCCAGCTCATGACAGTTCCGGACATCTTCCCGAACTGGACAATGAACAAGGTGTCGCTGATGTCCATCGGCGAGGCGTACTACCGGATGGGCGGCAACTACACCGGCAAGGTGCAGAACCTGACGCAGTTCTACCACCCGCTGGACATGATCGCGGAGTGGAACCGTGGCTACGGATCCAACGGATTCCTGCAGTACCAGTTCGTGGTGCCGACCGAGGCGGTCGAGGAATTCAAGCGGATCATCATCGACATCCAAGCCTCGGGCCACTACTCGGCGCTGAATGTCTTCAAGCTGTTCGGGCCGGGCAACCAGGCGCCGCTGAGCTTCCCGATGCCGGGCTGGAATATCTGCGTCGACTTCCCCATCAAACCGGGACTCAACGAGCTGGTCGGCGAGCTGGACAAGCGGGTGATGGAGTTCGGCGGGCGGCTGTACACCGCGAAGGACTCGCGCACCACCGCGGAGGCGTTCCACAAGATGTACCCCCGGATCGACGAGTGGATCAAGGTCCGCCGAAGTGTCGATCCCACAGGCGTTTTCATGTCCGATATGGCGAGAAGGCTGGAGCTCCAGTGATTAATGCCGTAGGCAACCCGCAGACCATCCTGCTGCTGGGCGGTACCTCGGAAATCGGTTTGGCGATCTGCGCCGAGTACCTGAAGAAGGGTCCCGCGCGGATCATTCTGGCCGCGCTGCCCGGTGATCCGCTGCGCGAGGACGCGGTCTCCCAGATGAAGGCGGCCGGGGCGAATCAGGTCGACGTCATCGACTTCGACGCACTCGACACCGAGAGCCACCCGAAGGTCATCGATACGGCCTGGGACGCAGGCGATGTGGATGTCGCCATCGTCGCCTTCGCTCTCGACGGCGATCCGGAAGAGCTGTGGCAGAACCAGCGCAAAGCCGTGCAGGTTGCCGAGATCAACTACACCGCAGCGGTTTCCGTCGGCGTGCTGGTCGGCGAGAAGATGAAGGCGCAGGGCTTCGGGCGCATCATCGCCATGTCCTCGGTCGCCGGTGAGCGGGTACGCCGCTCGAACTTCGTCTACGGGTCGACCAAGGCCGGCCTCGACGGTTTCTACCTCGGTCTCGGCGAGGCGCTGCGCCCCCATGGCCCGCGCGTGCTGGTGATCCGACCCGGCATGGTGCGGACCAGGTTCTCGGCGCACGTCAAGGAGGCTCCGCTCACCGTCGACAAGGAAGACATTGCGGCGCTTGCGGTTTCGGCCTCCCAGAAGGGCAGGGAGCTCATCTGGGCGCCCGGCGCCTTCCGCTTCGTGATGATGATCCTGCGCCACATCCCGCGCCCGATCTTCCGCAAGCTGCCCATCTGAGCTTGCCTGCCGCGTCTCGGCCCTCCGCACCCGCTCCCGGGAACCGCAGCTCCTGTGGTGCTCGGGGCGGGTGCGGACCCGTAAGAAGGTGCGGTGCTGCGGCCGGTCAGCTCGAGACCGGCCGGTCTGGTCGGAACGCTCCGGGTCGCGTACGGTGCGCGCATACCGCGCCAGGACCTGGCAGCATAAGCGCCGTCGCCTGCGTGGCGACCTTGCGCAATGCCGAGTAGTGGGTGCGGCGCAACGATCACCGAGCCGACCCAGTGATTCTGGAGATGCAATGCGAGTATTCGGACAAGATCGCGGCAGCCACCTCGAGGTGCGCCGATCTCGTGGCGGGGTCGCCGACACGGTGGCCACGCGGGATGCGGCCGCACGGTCCGATCAGCAGGGCGCGCTGCGCGGCGACGGGGCGGTTCGATGACCACGGCAACCGCGGTACGCGCCACCGCCTCGCGGCCGACCCGTGGCGCACTGATCGCGCGGTACATCGGCTCCGGCCTCGGTGAAGCGGTACTGGCGGGCCTTGTCGCCGTCATAGTGGCCACCGTTGGGCTGGTGGCGTTTTCGATGGTGCAGTGGCCTGCGTTCAACTCGTCCAATGTGACTCGGGCGTTGACCACGGTGGGTCAGGTCCTCGCCGCGGTGATGCTCGCGGTCGCGATCGGCCTCATTCGCGTCCGGCGGTCGCCGTTGGCGGCGAAACTGCTGTCGTGGGTGGGGGTTTCGACGTTCGTCACCTTCACCCTCGGCATGCCGCTGGCGGCGACCAAGCTGTATCTGTTCGGCGTCTCGGTGGATCAGGAGTTTCGCACCGAGTATCTGACACGGCTCACTGACAGCGCGGCACTGCACGACATGACATACGCCGACCTGCCCCCGTTCTACCCCGCCGGGTGGTTCTGGATCGGCGGGCGCGTGGCGAATGTGCTCGGCATGGACGGCTGGGAAGCCTTCAAGCCGTACGCCATCGGGTCGCTGGCTGTCGCGGCGGCGATCTCGCTCGTGCTGTGGTCGAAGCTGATTCGCACGGACTGGGCGATCGGCGTCACCGCGGCGATCACGGCGGTCGCACTGACCACCGCGGCACCGGAGGCCTACAGCGCCGTCATCGTCATCCTGCTGCCGCCCGCCCTGGTGCTCGCCTGGGGTGCGTTGTACCGGCCGGGTGAGCACGGCCGGAACGCATCGGCGCCACAACCTGCCGCCCCGATAGCCGACGGGGATGGCGTGGCCGGCGATGCCGGCTCGGCGGAACCTGACAGCCGGACGGCAGGCGGACAGACACCAGCAGGCGCTGCCGACTCGGCCGAACACGGTAACCGAACCACCAGTGCGCAAGCACTGGCGAACGCTGTCGACCCAGCCGAACACGGCAACCGAACCACCGGCGCGGAAGCACCGGCGAGCGTTGTCGCCTCGGCGGAGCGCGGCAGCCGGACGGCTGGCGGCTGGGGCGCAGTCATCGGGACCGGGTTGTTTCTGGGCGTTGCGGCCATGTTCTACACGCTGTACTTCGGGCTCGCGGCCTTCGCGATCGGGCTGATGGGTCTGATCGCTGCCGGGCTCGCCGTGCGGGAGCAGCGGGCGGCCGCGCACCCACGCCGGGCGCGAGTGGTTGCGACTACGGACGGTGGGTCGTCGTGGCGCGCCGCGATTCCACCACTGGTACGGCTGGCTGTGATCGGCGTGATCGCCGGGGTTGTCGCACTCGTCGTGTGGCTGCCGTATCTGTTGAAGTGGGTGAGCACGACCACTCCCAAGTCGGGCACCGCGCTGCACTACCTGCCCGTATCGGGCTCCGAGCTGCCGCTGCCGATGGCACAGTTCTCGTTGCTCGGCGGGCTGTGCCTGATCGGCACGGCCTGGCTGGTGGTGCGGGCTTCCTCGTCGCGGCGAGCGCAGGCGCTCGGCATCGGAGTCGTGGCCATCTACCTCTGGACGCTGCTGTCGATGGTGGCCACGGCAGCGGGAACAACGCTGCTCTCGTTCCGGCTGGAACCGATCCTGGATGTGCTGCTCGCCGCGGCGGGTGCGTTCGGCTTCGTCGAGGGCGCACGGGCCGCGTACCAGGCGTTCAACGAGCCGGGACGATTCCGGCTCGCGGTGATCGCTGTCGCCACCGTCGGCGCGCTCGCGTTCACCCAGGACATACCCCGGGTGCTTGCCCCCGAGATCACCACCGCCTACACCGATACCGACGGAAACGGCGAGCGCGCAGACAAGCGCAGCCCCTCGGCGGTGTCGCACTACCGCGAGGTGGATGCCGCGCTGCTGGCGCAGACCGGCCGGCCACGCTCGGACACGGTGCTCCTCACTGCCGACACCAGCTTCCTCGCCTTCTACCCCTACTACGGCTTCCAGGCCCTCACCTCGCACTACGCAAACCCGTTGGCGGACTTCGCAGGCCGCGCCGCCACCATCAAGGGCTGGAGCAGGCTGGACTCCCCCCGCGCCATGCTCGACGCCCTCGCCGCCGCCCCGTGGCGCGCACCGGACGCCTTCCTGTTCCGCAGCAACGGCGATAACTACACCCTCCGCCTTGCCGAGGACGTCTACCCCAACGACCCCAACGTCAAGCGCTACACCGTGACGTTCCCCAAGAAACTCTTCAACGACCCGCACTTCACCACCACCGACATCGGCCCCTTCACCCTCGTCACCGTGACCAAGTAGAGCCACGCCAGCTCGATCCCGGTGGATTGTCTGCCCACCATGGCGACCGCGGCATGCCACCGCAAACGCATGGCCACGGCGGGTCGGATCGGCGTCGCCTCGCGAATCGCCCAGGCGTCCTGCCCAGCGGCCACTGGGCGGGGCGGGGTCCGCAGCGCCGTGGCTCGCTCGGCGTCGGTGAGTGGCACATCCCGGCGGGCTCTACTCGGTGTTTGCCGCAACCATGTGCCACTCGTGGGGCGGAAATGAGTGGTTTGGGGCGGAATGGGTAAGTGGACGGGGACGTCCGGGACTCAGCCAGATGGTCGACACGAGCGCCCGAGGGCAGGGTCTCGATGGCATCCGCTAGTACGTCCCGCTAACGCCAGGAAGCGGGGCTGCCAGGGTGTTCACAGGGTGGCTGGGTACTTTGGACGGCTGGTTCTGCCATCTGGAGGAGTAGTTTGCCGGTCGAGACACTGGAAGTTGTAGGCGTCGTTTCAGCGGGAGCGACACCGAACGGAGTGTCTCTATCGGACCGGCCGGTGGCGGTCGGGAAGCGGCGGCTGTCACGGATTCGGGTCGGTCGCAGCGATCTGGTCGTCGCGGTGGGGTATCTCGCGTCCGCCGTCACTGTGCTGTCGGGGCAGTGGCGCAACACACACAGCGGGTATCTGATCAAGAGTGGTCAGGACCAGACGATGTGGGAGTGGTTCTTCGCAGTGACCGCCCATTCGGTGGCCCATCTGCAGAATCCGCTCGGCACCGATCTGCAGAATTTTCCGGCCGGCGTGAACATGATGGCCAATACGGCCATGTTCGGTGTGGGAGTGCCGCTCACCCCGATCACCTTGATGTTCGGTCCGACCGTCACCTTCGTGCTGGTACTCACGCTCGGCCTGAGCGGCACGGCCTTCGCTTGGTATCGGCTGTTTTCCCGGGAGCTCGTCGAGTCTCGGCTTGCCGCGGCGATCGGCGGGCTGTTCTGCGGTTTCGCACCGGCGATGATCTCGCATGCCAATGCACATCCGAATTTTGTCGCGCTGCTGCTACTTCCGATCATCGCGGGTCTGATCATTCGCATGGCACAGCGCGCGACACCCAGTGGCGATGCAGGAGAAGGTATGCCGCGCAGGCATATTCGTGACGCCATCACACTCGGCCTGCTGGTCGCGATGCAGATCGCGCTCGGCGAGGAACCGCTACTGATCTTTGCGCTCGCCTTGGGCCTGTTCGCCGTTGTGTACTACCTGCACGCACCGCGCACGGGGCTACGAGTGCTGCGCGCACTGATTCCGACCGTCGCACTCGCCGCGGTGATCACGGTGATGCTCACCGAGATTCCGCTGTGGTGGCAGTTCTTCGGGCCGCAGAGCTACCGCTCGATCGACCACGGACCGATGGGCAATGACCTGAAATCCCTCGTGCAGTTCCCGTCCGAATCGCTGGGCGGGATGTTCGCGCCGGGCCAATACGTGGCGATCAACGAGACCGAGCAGAACGCCTACTTCGGGTGGCCGCTGTTGCTGTTGCTGACCGTCACCGTGGCGCTGCTGTGGCGAGCGCGCGTTGTCCGCGCCGCCGGTGTCGTGATCGCGGTGTTCGGGGTGCTGTCGCTCGGCGCGGTCGCCATGGTGGGCAGACAATCCACCGGGATCGAGCTGCCGTGGCATTGGGCCGAACAGGTCCCGCTGCTCGATACCGTGCTGGAAACCCGGCTCACCATGGCGGCCATCCCGGCCATCGCGGTAATTCTCGCGCTGGCCACCGACCGCGCGGTCGCATCGTGGTGGCAGTCCGCGGGCGACCGGAAACCCTTGGCCTGGTTCACGGCGCTGACGCTCGCGCTGCTGCCGCTGGTGCCGACCGTCCTTCCGGTGACCGAGCGCGCGCCGACGCCGGAGTTCTTCGCCGACGGGACGGTGCGCGACTACGTGAGCGGCGGTTCGGTGGTCACGGTGCCGCCGCCGCGACCGGCCGACGCGCGAGCGCTGCGCTGGCAGGCCGACGCGAACTTCGACTTCGCACTCGCCGGCGGCTATTTTGTCGGCCCGACCAGCACCACGAAGAAGGGCATCTACGGACCGGAGACCAGGCCGACCACCGCGCTGCTCGTCCAGGCGCAGGACACCGGAGTCGTGCCGGACATCGACGCGGACGCGCGCACGCGTGCTCGCGACGACCTCCGGTTCTGGCAGGCGGATGTGGTGGTGCTGCCGTCGACGAAGAACGTCGATGTGCTGCGCACGACCATGACGCAACTGCTCGGGGTCACACCCACCCGGGTCGAGGATGTGTGGCTCTGGGACGTTCGGGTGCTGCGGTAGCAGGGATCACAGACGACGGTAGATAGCATCAACCCCCGTGCGACCGGACCGATCATCACGAGCGTTCACCCGTAACCGCCTGATCGCCCTCGTCTCCGGGCTTCTCGGATTCGTGTTGGCGCTGCTGACACCGCTTTTGCCGGTAGAGCAGGACCAGGCAACGCTGGACTGGCCGCAGGCCGGTGCAGGCAGCGTCGAGGCGCCGTTGGTCTCCTATGTGCCACAGCGGTTGAGTGCGACGCTGCCGTGCGCGGTCGTGCAGGCGGCCGGGTCGGGCACGCTGCTGTCGACCGTTCCCGACGGCTCCGGGCAGGCGACGGCCAAGGGGCTTGTCGTCTCGGTGACCGACGGCATGCTCGCGCTCATCCAGCGCGACGTACCGCTGCTGTCGGCCCCTGTTGCCGAGATCGCAGGCTGCGAGGCGGTCACCGTCACGGCGACCGCCGCCGCGACGACCGCCGAATTCACCGGCGCGAAGCGCCAAGACGGGACGCCGTTCCGCAACACCGTGGCTCGGGACATCCGGCCGCAGGTGGTCGGGGTGTTCACCCCGCTGGACGCCGCCCAGCTCGATGGCGCTCGGGTGCACATCGATATCGACTCGCGGTTCTCCTCGACGCCGTCCGCGCTGAAGCTGGCCGCGATGATCGCCGCTGCCGTGTTCACGATCATCGCGCTGATCGCACTGCATCTGCTCGACAATGCCGATGGCAGGCGGCCACGCCGCTTCCTGCCCGCGCACTGGTGGCGGTTCACCATCGCCGACGGCGCGGTGCTCGGCATCCTGGTGCTGTGGCACTTCATCGGCGCGAACACCTCCGACGACGGCTACATCCTGAACATGGCCCGCGCCTCCGAGCATGCCGGGTATATGGCCAATTACTACCGCTGGTTCGCCGTGCCGGAAGCGCCGTTCGGCTGGTCCTACGAGGTGCTCGCGTGGATGACCAAGGTCTCCGACGCCAGCCCGTGGATGCGGCTGCCCGCATTGGGGGCGGGAGTGGTGTGCTGGCTGGTGATCAGCCGAGAAGTGCTGCCCCGCTTGGGCGCAAGGGTGCGGCGCAACAAGGTCGCGCTGTGGACGGCCGGGCTGGTCTTCCTCGCCTTCTGGCTCCCCTACGACAACGGCCTGCGGCCGGAGCCGCTGATCGCCGCGGGCGCGCTGCTCACCTGGTGCTCGATCGAACGCGCCATCGCGACAGGACGGCTTTTGCCCGCCGCCATCGCGGTATTGATCGCCGCTTTCTCGCTGGCGGCCGGGCCGACCGGACTCATCTGCATCGCCGCGCTGATCGCCGGGTCTCGACCGGTATTGCAGATCATCATCCGGCGGGCACGGGACGCGGCTGGGACGCTCGGCGGGGTGCGGCGCGACGAGGCCGAGGCGGATCTCGCTGCTGCCAAGGCCGAATCGGGCACCGAGACCCGTGGGCGCGGAATCGGCAGCAGCACGGATTCGACCGCGGGCGAGGCCGGCACCGACACACCGACCGGGGACAACGAAACCGACTCGACCGCGCGTGGAGCCCGCACCGGCGCTGCGACCGAAAGCGGCGAATCCGATCGCAGCGAGGATTCCGCTGCGAGCCGGGCTGATTCCGGCGACCGGCGCCAGGGCGCTGCGGTCACCGAGCGGCGCACTGCCGACGGCAGCCCGTCGCGGCTGGCCGCGTTGTTCCGGTATGCGGCACTGCTCGCACCTGGCCTCGCGGCCGGAACCCTGGTCCTGGTAGTGGTTTTCGCCGACCAAACACTGGCGACCGTCATGGAAGCGACCAGGGCGCGCACCATCGTCGGCCCGAATGTGGCCTGGTTCGATGAACGCACCCGCTGGGATTCGCTGCTGATGCTGGCACCCGACGGGTCGCTGTCGCGACGCTTCGGCGTGCTCGTCATGCTGCTGTGCCTGCTGGTCTGCGTGCTGCAGGTGCTGCGCAAGGGGCGGATTCCCGGCACCTCGCGCGGGCCGTCGGTGCGCATCCTCGGCATCGTTTTCGCCTCGCTGTTGCTGATGATGTTCACACCGACCAAGTGGACCCACCACTTCGGTGTGTACGCCGGGCTGGCCGGATCGCTCGCCGCACTGGCCGCGGTTGCGGTGGGCAGCGAGGGCATTCGCGCACCGCGCAATAGGGCGCTGTTCGCCTCCGCGGTGCTGTTCCTGCTGGCGATCACCTTCACCGGATCCAACGGCTGGTGGTACGTGTCCAGTTACGGCGTGCCGTGGTGGGACAAGGCTCCGCTGATAGCGGGCAAGGGCATCTCCACGCTGTTCCTCGTGCTCAGTGGAGTGGCGCTGGTCGTCGCGGTGTGGCTGCACTATCGCGAGCCTTACCGGAGGGCCAGTGCTTCGGCCCCCACGCGTTTCGATCGGTTCGCCTCGGCACCGCTGACCATCGCCGCGGCGGTGCTGGTGCTGTTCGAGGTGGCCTCGCTGGCCAAGGCCGCGGTCACCCAGTTCCCCGCGTACTCCATCGCGAAGTCGAATCTGGAATCGCTGTCGGGTAATTCGTGCGCACTGGCCAACGAGGTGCTGGTGGAGACCGACACTCCGGACTCACTGCTACTGCCCCTCACCGGCTCCGCTGCCGACGGATTGTCGGCGGAATCCAAGGGCTTCACCCCCAACGGCGTCGCGAGCGACCTCACCGCCGACGCCGACGAAACAGTGTCGGGCGGCGCCAATTCGGTGAATACCGATTCGAAGAACAAGACCACCAAGACAACCGGAGCCGGCACGGGCGGCGGCACCAGCGAACAGGCCGGCATCAACGGCAGCACGGTGGCCCTGCCGTTCGGACTGGACCCGGCGCGCACGCCTGTCATGGGCAGCTACCAGGACAGCGATCAGCAGCAGGCCAAGCTGACCTCGCAGTGGTATCGCCTCGACCTGGGCGGCAGCTTGCGCGACGACCCCGCGTACCGGGTCCTGGCCATCACCGCCGCAGGCCGGATCCGCTCGGTCGACGCGGATGGTGTGGTCACCTATGGCGCGGAACTGCGGCTCGAGTACGGCACGCGGGCCGCGGACGGCACCGTGAATGTGCTCGGCTCCGTTGCCCCGCTGGACATCGGCCCCGCACCGTCGTGGCGCAATCTCCGTGTCCCGCTGAACCACATTCCGCGGGAGGTCGACGCGGTACGCCTGGTCGCGGTGGACAACGACATCACCCAGAAGCAGTGGCTGGCGCTCACCCCGCCCCGGCTGCCCAAACTGGCAACCCTGAATTCCGTTGTCGGCTCAACGAATCCGGTCCTGCTCGACTGGCATGTCGGCCTGGCCTTCCCTTGCCAACGCCCGTTCGATCACCACGACGGCGTGGCCGAGGTCCCCGACTGGCGCATCCTGCCCGACCGCGTCGGCTCCGACGCCTCCAACGCCTGGCAGGACGACATCGGCGGCGGCCCGCTCGGCTGGACCGGCCTGCTCCTGAAGTCCCAAACCATCCCGACCTACCTCGACAACGACTGGTCCCGAGACTGGGGTTCCCTCGAAAAGTTCACCCCCTACGCCCCGAACGCCACCCCCACCCCCATCGGCGTCACAGTCGAAACCCGCAACGGCTGGACCAAATCCGACCCGATCCGAGTGCGCTGACCGCACCCACCCCGGCCAACGCCGAAGGTAGTGAAATGGTGGTTCCAACCCACTTCCGCAGCCACCATTTCACTACCCTCGCTCGAGAAGGGGTTCTCGAGAACAGCACCACAGCCAGATGACCACGCCGGAACTCGACACCGCGCACCTGGCCGCGGAAGGTA
>NZ_JBKOQN010000062.1:0-21223 GCF_046764895.1 Nocardia sp. CWNU-33
TACCCGGTTCGACAAGCTCGCGGTTCGTTACCAGGCCACGATCCATGTCGCGGTGATCAATCAATGGTTGCGGCAGTCGTGAGGGCGAGCCGCAGGCCCGCCCTCACGACTTCGAGACAGAACCTAGCCCGCGAGGCGGCTCACGTCCTGATTACCCAGCGGCCGCCGCTCACCGCGATGTCGGCGTCCCTCGATGCCACCAGCAGTCCGGACCTCGGTGCGGACGGTATCGACGCCGGCGTGCGGTGCGATCGAGGCGCGCAACGGGCTCTTGCCGATGTGATTGCGTCACCTACGCTGGGATTATCCGCGGGTGGTTCAGCCGTTGTACCGGTCGGATCGTCACCGCGGAGGCTGCGAGGTTCCGGTCGGTATTCCGCGCCACCCACATAGCCGATTTTGCGAACATGGCTACCCGGTGGAATCGAGCCAGGGTCCCCCGCAGGTGACACGAAAACTGTCTCCGCTAATCGCGAATCGGACGGACGAGTCGAGGCGGGACTAGAGTTGATGAGGGCGGTTGCAGCGGTCGGATAGGGTGGTCCGACCGCGGCGTGGAGAGGTGGTGGCATGACTCAGCATCTAGGCGAGGCGAATGTCGAGCAATCGGCGGTGGCCTCGCCCACGAATGGTGCCTCGGCCGCCGCAGGGGGAAAGGCAACATCGACCACTCCCGCCGCACAGCCTGCGGCCGGTAATTCGGCTCCCGCGCGGCAGCCGGGAACGTCGGCGGCGGTGCCCACATCGGCGTCGCGGCGGGTTCGCGCGCGGTTGGCGCGGCGGATGACCGGCCAGCGCGGTATCGCGGCGGTCAAGCCGGTGCTCGAGCCGTTGGCCAGCGTGCATCGGGAGCTGTATCCGAAGGCGAACCTCACGCTGCTGCAGCGCGCGTTCGATGTCGCCGACGAGCGGCACGCGCATCAGTTCCGCAAGTCCGGCGATCCGTACATCACCCATCCGCTCGCGGTCGCCAATATTCTGGCCGAGCTCGGCATGGACACGACCACGCTGGTCGCGGCGCTGTTGCACGACACCGTCGAGGACACCGGGTATTCCCTCGAGCAGCTGACCACGGATTTCGGTGCCGAGGTCGCGCATCTGGTGGACGGTGTCACCAAGCTGGACAAGGTCAATCTCGGCGCTGCGGCGGAGGCCGAGACGATCCGCAAGATGATCATCGCGATGGCGCGGGATCCGCGCGTGCTGGTGATCAAGGTGGCCGATCGGCTGCACAACATGCGCACCATGCGTTTCCTGCCACCGGAGAAGCAGGCGAAGAAGGCGAAGGAAACTCTGGAGGTGATCGCGCCGCTGGCGCATCGCCTCGGCATGGCCACGGTCAAGTGGGAGCTGGAGGACCTCGCATTCGCGATCCTGCACCCGAAGAAGTACGACGAGATCGTGCGACTGGTCGCCGACCGGGCACCCTCGCGTGACACCTACCTGGCGCGGGTGCGCGCGGAAATCGTCAACACCCTGGCCGCCTCCCGGATCAATGCGATCGTCGAGGGCAGGCCCAAGCACTACTGGTCCATCTACCAGAAGATGATCGTCAAGGGTAAGGATTTCGACGACATCCACGACCTGGTCGGCATCCGCATCCTGTGCGACGAGGTCCGCGACTGCTATGCCGCGGTCGGCGTCGTGCACTCGCTGTGGCAGCCGATGGCGGGCCGGTTCAAGGACTACATCGCCCAGCCGCGCTACGGCGTCTACCAGTCGCTGCACACTACGGTGGTCGGACCGGACGGCAAGCCGCTGGAAGTGCAGATCCGCACTCAGGACATGCACCGCACCGCCGAGTTCGGCATTGCCGCGCACTGGCGCTACAAGGAGACGCGCGGCAAGCACTCCAACGACTCCACCGAGGTCGACGACATGGCGTGGATGCGCCAGCTGCTCGACTGGCAGCGGGAGGCCGCAGACCCGGCCGAGTTCCTGGAGTCGCTGCGCTTCGACCTGAAGTCGCCGGAGATCTTCGTGTTCACCCCGAAGGGCGATGTGATCACGCTGCCGCAGAAGTCGACGCCGGTCGATTTCGCGTACGCGGTGCACACCGAGGTCGGGCACAAGTGCATCGGCGCGCGGGTGAACGGCAGGCTCGTCGCGCTGGAACGCCAGCTGGAGAACGGCGAGGTCGTCGAGGTGTTCACCTCGAAGGCGCAGAACGCGGGACCGAGCCGCGACTGGCAGAACTTCGTGGTGTCCCCGCGTGCCAAGGCCAAGATTCGGCAGTGGTTCGCGAAGGAACGCCGCGAGGAGGCGCTGGAGAGCGGCAAGGAGCAGATCGGCAAGGAAGTCCGCAGAGTCGGGCTGCCGTTGCAGCGCTTGATGAGCGTGGACGCGATGACCGCGGTCGCGCACGAGCTGCACTACACCGACATCTCGATGCTCTACACCGCTGTCGGCGAGCACCAGGTGTCCGCGCATCATGTCGTGCAGCGACTGATGGCGCAGCTCGGCGGGATCGGCGACGTGGAGAACGAACTCGCGGAGCGTTCCACCCCGTCGACCACGCCCAGCAGGCAGCGCGTCACCGGCGATGCCGGTGTGCTGATTCCCGGTGCACCGGGCACGGTGGCCAAGCTGGCCAAGTGCTGCACCCCGGTGCCGGGCGACGAGATCATGGGCTTCGTGACCCGCGGCGGCGCGGTCAGTGTGCACCGCACCGACTGCACCAATGCTGGTTCGCTGCGCGAGCAGGCCGAGCGGATCATCGACGTGGAATGGGCGCCGTCGCCGTCGTCGGTGTTCTTGGTGGCCATCCAGATCGAGGCGCTCGATCGCACCCGCCTGTTGTCGGACGTGACGAAGGTGCTCGCCGATGAAAAGGTGAACATTCTGTCCGCCTCGGTGGCCACGCACGGCGATCGGGTCGCGATCAGCAAGTTCACCTTCGAGATGGGCGATCCGAAGCATCTGGGTCATCTGCTCAATGTGGTGCGCAATGTGGAAGGCGTGTACGACGTCTACCGCGTTACCTCGGCCACCTGAGTGACCGGTACTCGTCAAGATAGCTGAACATCGCCGCAGGTCACCGGGTTTGACCCGGTGACCTGGCTATTTTTCGGGCACAAGCGTTCGCGCCGGTTGGGCGTTCGCCGGAATGCGAAGTCCGGGTTGACGATTCGAGTCCTCGGGGGTCGCCGTGGGATTGCCTTCGACTGATCATGATCGGAAAGTTGTCGGCAGGTCCGGCACGCCACGCCAAGCCGTGTCCGGGATCGTCCGGCGGTTCCCGGAAACTTTTCGCGGGCTCAGCGATGTTTGCCGGATTCTGTTACGGTTTAGTGCGTTTCATGGCGTTGAGGATGGCTGCGGCAACACGGATGATTGCGGATCGCTATGGCAAAGTACTCGGTACGAACCTCGGGAATGCTGGTCGCGTTCACCGTTGCTGTGGCGACCGCTACGACCGGCGCGGCGGCCGCGGCGCCGTCGAATCCCGCGGGGCCCTCGACGAATGTGCCGATCGATAGCTGCCCCGCGCTGTACGCGTTGGGAATTCAGGGCACGGGGGAATCCTCGCCCGACGCGGCACCGACCACCGACACCGGGATGCTGTCGACGGTCTTTCGGCCGATGCTGGCGAAGGCTCCCGATCCCGGACTGGTCGATCGTGCCTATGTGCCCTACGAAGCCGGATTCGGCGGCGCGACCGCCGGTGGCGCGGTGCCGTATTCGGAGTCCGTTGCCGGCGGGTTGACCAGGTTGCGGAGCATGGCCGCGACGGTCGCCGAGCGGTGCGGGAACACCCGGTTCGCGGTGGTGGGGTATTCCCAAGGCGCCCATGTCGCATCGATGTTCGCGCAGGAGATCGGCCAGGGTCGCGGTGTGCTGCCTGCCGAGAAGGTCGCTGCGGTAGCGCTGTTCGGCGATCCGACGCGTAACCCCGGCGCCCCGCTGTTCCCCGGCTCGCCGGGCAAGGCGGCGCCCGATGCGGCGCCCGGCACCACCGGTGATCAGCTGGCCTCGATCGCCGCGTTGGCCCAAACGCCCGCGGCGGGCGGCGGTATCGGTCCGGACCGGGACAGGGCGGCGAATTTCGGCGCGCTGACCGGTCGCGTCGCGAGTTTCTGTGCGGCGGGCGACCTCGCGTGCGACGCACCGCAGGGGGCGCCGATTCTGAAGGCCGTCGCCAATGTCGTCGGGCAGGCCAAGCTCAGTGGCGGCGACCCGATCGCCTCGTTGGTGTCGATCGCGCAGGCGCTGGCGTTCACCTCGATCAAGACGGCGACCAAGGTTGCCGGCGAGGACATCCAAGGCAATTCGATCGCGAATCTGTCTCTCTCGCCGCGGAAGTCGATTTCCCAGCGGCTGGCCGACGCCGCCGACCCGCGCACCCCGCTGGAGATTCCCGGTGCGATCCAGGGCCTGCTGAAGGTCGGCATGATCGGTCTGAACTCGGTCGTCGCTGTGGTCAGAGCGGTCATCGATCCGGCGAGCATCGGTCAGCTCGCCGGCGCGGGGTTGTCGGATCCGGTGTCCGGCCTGCTGTTGCTGGGAACGAAGCTGATCGGCGCCGTTCCACAATTGATTCCGCCGACCACCGGCGTTCGTCTTGTCACGCAGGCCTTCGACGCGGTTGTACAGAACATCACCGACAACAGCGAATTGCTCAACATCACCACCTGGACGCGGTACTGGGACACCGTCCAGCGCCACACCGGGTACAGCACCGCGGCGATGTCCGCCAACGGGGAAGCACCGACTCAGTTCGTCGCCGACTGGTTCGCTGCGGTCGCACGCGATGTGGCAGGCACGTTCGGCAGTGGCGCCACGCCGCAGGGCGGCAGCGACAGGCCGCCGACCGGATTCTTCGGCGAAAGCTCCGGCGCGTCGACTGTGCCGAATTCGTCCGGTACGGGACAATTTCCGTTTGGGACGGGAGCCGATGGCGCCTCATCCGGAGGCGAGACCTCGGTGCCCCCCGCCGATCGGCCCGGCACCGCCAACACCTACCCGTTCTCTACGAACTGATCGCCGAGAGGGTCTGACGATGCGCCATGTGCCTCGCTCCGCGGGACGGGGGGAATGTTGAAGTCGTACAAACAGCTGTCGCGTTGGTACGGCCCGCTGGAGCCGGAGACGGGCTCGGCCGCCCCGGCCCACGCAGACGAAGTGGGTGCTTCCGTCCTCGACGACGATGGGCCCGCGCGATATCCGCACTACATTCTCGACGACGATCCCGACGAGATCCGAGCCCGCGCGGATGTGCCGACCGATCTCCCGTCGGGCCGTAGCGAATTCATCGGTGGCTGGTCGGACTGGGTGTCCGGCCGCGCACCCGGCCCCGACGACGACTACGCACCGCCGCTGGATGGTGGCGTCGTGCGCTTCCCGTGGCCAGAGGACGAATTCGACAACGACCGCGCGGATTGGGCCGCCGCGGCGGCCTCGCGCGCACTGCGCCAGGAGGCTCGCGATCATCCGGCCGCACGCCGCGCCAGGGTGATCGCGGTGCTGATCGTTGCGGTGGTGCTGCTCGGTGCGGCCGTGGCGGGTGTGCTGTTCCTGCTGGACTCCTCCGACGATCGCGGCGCGGCCGGTCCGACCTCCTCGCCCCTGCATTTCGCCGCGGGCACCGTCCAAGCCGACGACGTCGGCGCAAAGCCGGTCTACGCGACTCGACCGCAACCCGGCACCGGTGCGAGCGCGGCCGGCGCCTGCCCCACCGAACGTGCTGATCGCGTGGTGCGTAGCGCCGAATCCGGCGGCACTGCGTCGGGGCCGGATGCGGTGCTGTCGTTCCAGTACGGCTACTACGTGGAACGCTCCGGTGAGCGGGCCAGGGCAGCGGTCGCGCCCGAGGCCACCGTCTCGCCCGCGTCGGTGATCCAGCGCGGTATCGACTCCATCCCGGTGGGCACCACGCACTGTGTGCGCATCGTGACGCTCACCGACACTCGGTACTCGGTGGAGATCACCGAGTACCGGCCCGGCGGTGTGCCCGCCACGTACAACAAGCAGACGGTCACCACAGCGGTGGTCGACGGCCACACCCTCATCACGGGTATCGCGGCCGGATAAAAGGAGAGCTGAGGCGATGGGAGAGGACTGGAGTCGCTGGCTCGACGAGGCGCCCGCAGAGGGCGAATCGGCGAGCCGACCTACGCGCACGAGGGCTCCGGTAGTGCGGTTACGGCGCGGCAAGCGCGCGGAGAGCGGTGCGGAGGCCGTGGAACCCGCGCAGCGGCCGATTCTGGTGGTCGGCGGCTGCGGCGGCGCGGGGACGACAACGACGGTGCTCGGGATCGCGGGCGAGCTCGCGCTGGGGGGTAATCCTACGGTCGCGGTGGACTCGACAGCCGCGGGCAGTGATCTCGCGCTGCGCGGCGCCGACGAGCACCTGTACCCGATCAGCCTGCAATCGTGGTTGTACGGCCGTGGCAACGACGAGCCGGCGCCGTTGAAGGAGTGCATGTCCCAGGCGAGCTCGGGGGTCGGGCTGCTGTGGCGCGATGCCGCGCCGCTGCGTCGCAGGGCCACCTATCTGACCGTGGCGCGGGCGATCTACGACGCAGGCTTCACCGGCGTCTACGACGGTGGCAGCCCGATTGCCGGGCGTCAGCTGCGGCCGCTGCTCGACGACTCGGATGTTGCTCTGGTGCTTGCCATTCCGGCGCGCGCCGACGCGGCCAACCGGCTGCGGGTGACCTTGGAATGGCTCGACGACCAGTTCGGCGACTCCGCGAATGGGCAGGGCAGCGGCATCGTCGGTGACACGACGATCGTTGTCTCACACCAGCAGCCGGGCGGCGAGTCGCGGGTTGCCGATCATTTGCGTTCGCATCTTTCCGGTTGGGTCCGTGACATCAGGGAGATTCCGTACGACCCGCACCTGGCCCGCGGTGAACTCGTCCGGCACACGTCGCTGGCCGCGGAGACGCGCCGGGCGTATGCGCGCCTGCTGGCCGGGGTGGCATCATGACCGCCGCTATGAAACTTCGTCGCCAACCCGAGCCTGCGCAAGCCGGCGTTGTCGCGCCACCGGAGTCGCGTCGCGCCCTGATCTGGGAACGTCCGGTGCCGGGTATCGGCAGGGCGCCACTGGTGTGGTTGCTGGGTGTGCACGGTGGTGCCGGAGCCAGTACCCTCGCGCATGTGCTTGCGCCCGCGGCGGATTCGGGCCGCCGCTGGCCCGGCGTCTTCGACCGCGAATCGCCCTTCGTCGTCCTGGTCGCCAGAGAGACCATCGCCGGACTGACTCGCGCCCACGACTTACTGCGCCAACATCATTCGGGGTTCGCCGGCGCCGCCGAGGTACTCGGACTCATCACGGTCGCGGCCCGGCCCGGCCGGTTGCCTGCCGAGATCCGGCGCTACCGAGAGGTGGTCGGATCGCTGGCAGGCCAGGTGTGGGAAGTGCCGTGGTACGAGGAGTGGACGCTCGTCGAGCCGGAGCAACTGCCGGTGTGGGCGCCGGGTGACGCACTCCCGCAGAAGAAGCGAAAGATCGACCCGCTCGAGGAGGTCCCACTCGAAGTCCGGGAACTCGGCACCGACATCGTCGCTGCGGTGCGTGAAAACCTGGATGCCGCTTCATCATTCGACGAAGGGCCCTGAATAATGTTGATATTCAGCGCCGTACCGGACCGTTGACAGCACACTTTTTCGAGAAAGGCACCCGATGAGCACGATCCTCCTCGCCGTGCAGGACACGTACGGCACTGTCCTCGCTCAAGTCGGTAACCCGACACCGGAGGCGCCTCCCGGCTCGGAGAAGATCCTGCAGCTGGTCAGGTACCTCACCTGGTTCGTCCTGCTGTCGGGGGTCTGCGGCATCACCTACGCGGGCGGCAAGTTCGCGTGGGAGAAGTGGACCGGTGGTGGGCTCGAGTCGCCGAAGATGGTGGCGGGAGCCATGATCGGCGGCGTCGTCGCCACCAGCGCCGGCACCATCATGAACGCCGTCATCGGCACCTGATGCGGGCGATGTCTACCGTGCGAATATCGGCAGGTGAGGTGCTCGCCTACAAGCAGATGCCTGCCGAGGTGCTGCAACCTCTGATGCACCTGCTGAATTGGCTGCTCTGGTTCGTGCTGCTGGTATGCCTCGCCTGGATGATCGTGTCCGCGGGCCGGTTGTGGATCGCATTCCGCAGCGATCTCGCGATGAACGACGCCTCGCACGGCGTACTGATGAGCCTGCTCGGCGCATCGGTGGCGAGCACCGCGTCCGGGATCGCGCTGGCCTTCCTACCGACGTGAACGACCGGTACGGGGATGGGAACGGCCCTGCGATGAAATCCACAGCGACGCGTCCGCAGCACATCGCGACCCGACAGCCCGCCCGCTCGTCGCGCCGGGGCGCCCGTAGGCCTGCCGCCGGTGCGGTCGGTGTCGCGTTGCTGATGGCCGCGGTCGGTTGCGGTGGTGACGGCGAGTCGGGCCCTGACCTGGCCGCCGCGCCGACGCACGTGCGCTGGCAGCCGTTCCAAGGCGTGGCACTGCCACACGCGGACCAAGGTCCGAAGAAGGAAGCCGACGGTGCCGCAACGGGTTTCGAGCATTCACCGCCCGGCGCAGCGCTCGCCGCGATCGTCCACACCGTGCGATTGTCGGTAGCCGCGGACAACCAGTGGTCGAAAGTGGTTGCCATGGAAGTCGTGCCGGGCCGGGCCAGAGACGAGTGGTCGGTCAACCGGGTGCAGTTGTCGATCACCGGGCCCGCTTCGGCCGAATACGCGCCGCGGCTGCTCGGCTACAAGATCACCGACTACACCGATCAGAAGTCCGGCGTCGACGTCTACACCGAATATTCGGACAACTCGAGAGCGGTGAATCACACCATCGTGGAGTGGTTCGGCAACGACTGGAGGTTACGACTGCCCGACCCGGAATCGACCGCACGTCCCATCGAGGCGGTCGACGAATTGCCCACCGACATTGTGAAATTGGAGGCACCTACATGAGGGAGCGCAGCGAGCGAATCATGTCGCCGCGACCCTCGGGCATGACAGAGCCGCGTGCCGGCGAGGTGGAGTCGTGACCGAGAAGGAGTCGTACGCACGCGATCGCGTCTCCTTCGGTGCCGTCGCATCGGCCGCGGTGCTCGCACTCATCGTGATCGTCGGTCTCGTCGTGTATCTGGGCCGCGATGATTCGAGTTCGAGCGGTGCGGCGGCCGCGTCCGGGGGTTCGGGTGCCGAGGGATTCGCCGAACCCGAGATCGACATCTTCGGCAGGCGCCTCGATGTGCCGAACAACCCTGCCGGACAACCACTTCCGCAGGAACCGAGCGATCAGCGCAAGTCCTCGGACCCGGATTGGCTGACCGCGGCGCCGATCGGCACGACCGCACCACACGGTTGGCAGCGGGTGTACGGCGCCTCGGTGCCGTTCTCCACCTCCGACGGACCCACGCGCATCGAAGACGGTCTCGCCGTTGGCTATTCGCATACCCCGCAGGGTTCGGTGCTCGCCGCGGCGCAGATCACCTATCGGCTCAATGCCAGGCCCGCCGACCGCGATCTGTACGTCCGTCAGGTGCGGGTCTCGGCCCAGCAGATCGCCGCCTACGACAAGGCCTTGTCGCAGGACCGGCTGCCGCAACAGCAGCCGGAGAAAGTGACCAAGTACTTCGTGGCCTCCGATGCGTTCAAGGTGGAGAACTACGCCGACGACCTCGCCATCATTCGGCTCGCCTCGCGCGGGCCCGTTGTCGATGGCAAGCAGCTGTGGGCGGCGCTGCGACTGGTGATGGTATGGGACGCGGGCGACTGGCGGCTCAAGCCCGCTACCTCCAACAGCGCACAGACCGAATACATCGAATCGCTGGCGGGGTGGACGAAATGGTAACGGTAGGGCCTGGATCCGGACCGGAGCGTAAGCGTTCGCCCTTGGTGCTGGTCGGTCTCGGCGCGGTGCTGGCGGTGCTCATCGCGGTTGTGGTGACCGTGGGTGCGGTCCGCAACAATGCCGCAGAGGGTGACCAGGTGTCGAAGACGGGCACCAGCTCGGAGCGTGCTCCCGTCCGAAATCCGAACGGGTCGGCAGGATTCGGCAAGTCGGATGTCGATGTGTTCGGCCGCCGGGTGGACGTCCCGGACAACCCGGCAGGTGTTGCGCTGGAACAGAATCCGGCCGCGCAGCAGCAGTCCGGCGGACCTGGTTGGTTGAAAGCTGCGCCGCAGCCTGCGAGCGGAGAAGGCGTGTGGCAGCGAGTATTCGGCGGCCCCGTGGTGCGGTTCTCGACGTCCGATGGTCCGGCACGCATCGAAGGTAAGGCCGCCGTCGGATTCGCCCATACGCCGCAGGGGGCCGCACTGGCGGCCGAGCAGATCTACTGGCGCACCAACGCGAATCCGCGGGACCGGGAGATGCTGGTGCGCCTGGTCCAGGTCACGCCGCAGTATTTGGCGGAATACGACCGCCTGGTCGCCGAGGGGAAGGTGTCGGATCGACTGCCGGAGAAGCTGAGACCACTGCTGTTCGCTTCGGACGCCTTCCGAATCGAAAGCTACACAGAGGAAACCGCGCTCATTCAGTTTGCGAGAAAGGCCCGAGAAACAGTTGATGGCCAACCAACATGGGTGGGCATGCGCCTCGCAGTCGTGTGGCGAGACGGAGATTGGAAGCTCACCGCGGTGAGCGGCGAACAGCAAGTCCAGATTGATTCCCTGCGAAGCATCGAGGGGTGGACACAATGGTGAGGCGTGTCTTCACAATTCTCGCGGTCATATTCACGGTGATGATCGCGACGCCGACCGTGGCCTACGGTCAGACCTACGGTTTCGACGAGACGTGCAACGAACTGCACGACACTCTCGACAACGTCGGTCTGCCCGGGATCTCGCTCGGTGACGCCGCGTCGGCCGCGTGCAAGGCGGGCAATGCCGCCTCGCATCCCCGCAGCGCGGCCGACGCGGTCAAGGACAAGGCCTGGGATTCGACCTTCGGTAAGGTCGTCGATTCGCTGATGAAGGGCCTCGGCGAGGCCATCATTCTGGCGTTGACGTTCTGGATGAAGGTGCCCAACGAGGTGGCCAGCGATGGGGGGTCGTTGTTCACCAAGATCAACGATTACACCTATCAGGTACAGATATTGCTCTTGATAGCCTCGGTGATCCTCTCCGGCGCCAGATTGGCCGAGGCCAGACGGGGCGCCGCGATGAACGAAGCGGCCGAATCGTTCCGGATGTTCGCCCGAGTGGTGTTCAGTTCGTGGATGCTCGGCGCCGTGATCGTCGCGGGCACCCAGGCTTCGGACAAGTTCTCCGAGTGGATCATCAACGACTCGACCGATGGCAATGCCAAGGACCTGGCCGAGCTGATGGTGAAAACCAGTAAGCTGCAGGCGTTTTCGCCGGGTCTGGTGCTGATCATCGCGATCGTCGGACTGCTCGGCGCGCTCGCGCAGATCATCCTCGCCATCGTCAGGCAGGGTCTGCTGATCATCGCTGCGGGCGTATTGCCTTTGGCGGCAGCGGCTTCCGGGATGAACGTCGGTAAGACGTCCTATCAGAAGCTGGTCGGCTGGATCATCGCATTCATGCTGTGGAAACCGGTCGCGGCCATCGTCTACATGATCGCGTTCACTACCGCGGGTCATGTGGACTCGCTGACCGACACCTCCGGACTACCGGAAGGTGAACAGGCACAACGCATGCTGGTCGCCATCGTGTTGCTCTGCAGTGTCGCGTTCGTGCTGCCTGCACTGATGCGCCTTGTCACGCCCGCGATCGCGGTCGTCGGCAGCGGCGGTTCCGGTCTCACCGCGACCGGCGGCACGTTGCTCGCCGTCGCGGGTCTCGGGGCCATGGGCACCAAGGCTGTTGCGGTCAAGAGCGCGGCTGCTCCCGGCTCGGCGGGCTACGTCGGCGGTGCGGGCAGTCCGCCGCCCACCCGCGGCGGTGGCGCCGGTCCGCGTCCGGCCCCACCACGTGGCGGTGGTGGTGGCGGCGGTGGCGCCCCGGGCGGCGCACCGCGCGCCTCCGGGCCCGCGGGCGCGGCGGGAGTACCGTCCGGTGCGGCCAGAGCGGCGGGCCGGGTCGGCGCGGCGCGCGCCATGACCGCTCCGCTGACCGGGGCCGATCAAGCAATGGGTGACGTGGCCGGCGACCGCTGGGCCAATCGTTCACCCGACCTCGGGAGGAGCACCATTCCGCGATGACGATGACGACGAGCGATACCTACGAGCGCCGCGCGTACGGACTGTGGCAGAAACCTCGCAGCGCAGGCCTTTTCGGCCTGCGCTGGGAGGAAACCGTGCTCGGCTTCGTCGTCGTGATCACGGCCCTGATCTGCGCCATGGTCGGCGGGTTCACATGGGGTCTGATCGTGGGCGGCACCGGCGTTGTCGTGATGGTTCCACTGGTGTGGCGGACGGGGGGCCGCTCCGGCTACGAGAACGGAATAATGATGTTCAACTGGATGCGCTCGCGTAAGCGTGGCGAGCACGTGTACCGCGGCGGCCGTTTCTCCCGGATTCCCGGTGGCGTCACCCGACTGCCCGGGTTGCTCGCGCCCTCGAAGTTGTATGAGGGCATCGACGCGGGTGGCTACAGCTTCGGCATGATCCACCTACCGCAGTTCGCGCAGTACACGGTGGTGCTACGCGCGTGGCCGCAGGGCCACGAGGCGGTCGACCAGCCGGTCATCGACCGCTGGGTGTCGGCGTGGGGGACCTTCCTCGCCTCGGTGGGTCAGACCAGTGACATCGTCGCCGTCGTCCCGGTGATCGACACCGTGCCGGAGACCGGAAACCGTTTGCTCACCGAGGTTTCCACCATCACCAGGCCCGATGCGCCGGAGCTCGCCCAGCAGGTGATGTACGAGCTGGCCACCGAGCTCCCGCAGGAGCGGGTACAGCTGTTGCCACGGGTGGCGATCACCTTCAAGGCCACCACTGCCGAGCGCCGCAAGAACCCCGCCGAAGAGGCGGTCGAGATCGGCCGCAGGCTGCCCGGCATCTGCGCCGCGCTGGCCGAGGCCGGTGTGCGGGCACAGCCGATGTCGGCCGATGAGGTCATCTCGTTCATCCGGCGCAGCTACGACCCGGCCTCGCAGGCCGACCTCGAGGTCGCGGCGGGTGAACCCGAAGGGCACGGCCTGGATTGGGCCGACGCCGGGCCGGTATCGCACGACGAGAAGTGGGATCACCTGGTGCACGACGGTGGCCGCTCGGTGACCTGGGAGATGGACGCCGCACCCGAGGGCGCGGTGGACGAGCGCGTGTTGCAGCGGCTGCTCGCGCCGAATCCCGAAGTGCCGCGTAAGCGCATCGCCATCGTCTATCGCCCGCACTCGGCCGCCGACGCCGCCGAGATCGTGGACGACGATTTCAAGAACGCACTCGTCGCTCAGCAGAGCGAACGCGGGGTCGTCTCGGCGGCCGCCACCCTGCGGGTCGGGGCCACTCAGCAGGCCCGCGAGGAGCAGGCCAGGGGTCACGGTGTGACCCGCTTCGGGGCGTTGGTGACCATCACCGAGCCACTGCGCGGAGATCTGCCGCGTATCGAAGCCATCACGCGCGACCTGTCCACGCAGGCGCGGCTGAAGATCCGACGGTGTTACCGCTATCAGTCGGCGGCTTTCGCGGCCTCGCTCGGCTGTGGTGTGATCCTGCCGGAACACGCGACAATTCCGAAAGCACTTGCGGGGTGAGCGATTCATGGCACGTGACTACGAGCCACCCGTACGGGAACGGGACGGGACGCCGGTTCGCCGCGGCACACGGCAGCCGGAAGGGGAGCACGACTGGGCACACCGGCCCGCGGTCGATGCGCCCCAGCAGCGTCCTGCCGGGGAAACCGCGCGGGGCCGCGGTGCGGATGGCACGAGGCCGCGTGGCGGCGAACGCAACGGCCTGGAGGAAATACCCGACCGTCCGCGTCGCCCCGCACGGGACGCGGCGCGGGTGACCGGCGACGATCGGTCGGGCCTGGAGGAAATGGCCGATCGGGAACGGCGTTCGGCGCGGGATGCGGCGGAGCGTCGCGCCCGGGCCGGAGCCGGTCGCGCCGACGGCGCACGTCCCGAGCGGGCGCACACCGACCGCGCGCGCGCCGATCGGCCCCATGCCGAGAACGGTCGTGGCGAGCGCACTTCCGCGGATCGTGCCGAGGGCAGGCCGCCGCGCCCGCGCGAGGGCGAACGTCCGGTGCGCAGCAATCGGCCGGTACCGCCTCAGCGGACCGGCGCAATGGCGGATCGCGCCGGCGCCAGGGGCGAGCGGATCGGTCGTGGTGTGGCGCGACCGGTCAAGGCCGACCGGGTCGCCGACCGTGCAATGGGCACGCCCCAGATGGAGCGGGCGAGGCTGAAGGCGGACAGGCGCAAACAGTCCGGTCCGCAGCTGCTCGACGATGTCACGAGGACCAGGCTGGAGGGGATCAGCCGCGAGCAGACGGGGCTGCGCGCGGCGTGGGCGACCTTCCGGTTGCGCACCGACGAGATCCGACGCCGCAATTACGCCGCCCGCGCCGAACAGACCTTCGAGGACGGATTCGACCGCAGCACTGCGCAACTCACCGATCGCGGCTATGCAGGTGCGGGCGGCGGCCGCATGAACGTGGTCGGTCGCCCAGTCGAATACCGGGCGACCACCGCCCAGGTCGCGGGCCTGTGGCCGTGGTCGGTGGGCGCGGGCGCGCCGCTGATCGGCACCCCGCTCGGATCGCACCTGCACACCGGCGCGCCGGTGTGCTTCGACCCGATGAACTGGTTCATGCGCGGCAGCTTCATCACCGCACCGAGCCTTTTCGTCCTGGGGCTCAATGGTTTCGGCAAGTCCTCGCTGGTGCGCCGGATAGTGCTCGGCGGCATCGCGCAGGGCATCACCCCGCTCATCCTCGCCGATGTGAAACCGGATTACCGCAAGATGGTGGAACTGGTCGGCGGCCAGGTGATCGACCTCGGCTACGGGCACGGCAAACTCAATCCGCTCGCCGCGGGTGTGCTCGGTTCGGTGGTGCCGCGCCTGGACGCGCTGCCTGCGTTGCAGACCCAGGTGCTGCAGGATCTGCGGGCCAGGCAGGTGACGTTGGTCGCGGGGCTGGTCGAGTTGGTGCGCGGCGCGCGGGTGCGCGACTACGAGGAGACACTGATCTCCACCGCGCTGCGCGTGCTCTACCGGCCGGGCAGCGGCTACACCCCCGACCAACCGCCCATCATGGAGAACCTGCTCGAGGTGATCGTCGGTGGCGGTGAGGAATTGATGCTCGACGCGGGCGCCGACAACCCCGACGAGTACCAGGTCTCGATCAAAGGGCTCCGCCGGTCCCTGCGTGCGCTCACTCAGGGCCCGTTCGGCGCGATCTTCAACGGCCAGACCACGGTGCCGATCGACACCGGCGCGGTCGCGGTCTGCATCGACGTCTCGCACATCCCCACCGGCGACAAGAAGCTCAAGGCCGCCGTGATGCTGGCCTGTTGGGCGGACGGATTCGCCTCGGTGGAGGCCGCACACGTGCTCGCCGACGCCGAACTCGGCGCGCAGCGCTACTTCCAGGTGGTGATGGACGAGCTGTGGCAGGTGCTCGGCCTCGGCGACTTCATGATCGACCGGGTCGACGAGCTCACCCGCCTGCAGCGCGGCATCGGCACCGCACTGATCATGATCAGCCACACCATCAAGGACCTGCAAGCACTCGGATCCGAAGCGGCGATTGCCAAGGCACTAGGTTTCCTGGAGCGGGCGCGCGCCAAGATCTTCGGCGCGCTGCCAGGCGAAGAGATCAAACGCCTCGACAGCACCATTCCGTTCACATCCGCCGAGGAGGAGATGGTGACCGGATGGTCCGCACCGCAAGCGCTGACGGGCGAGGCGCTCAAGCCCGGCCAGCAACGGCCGTCACCACCGGGCACCGGCAAGTTCCTCCTGAAAATCGGTGAGGATCGTCGGCCCGGCATCCCATTCCATATGGAGTTCACCCTCTCGGAGAAGGAAAGTGGAATCCACGACACCAATCAGCGGTTCAGTGAGTTCACCGAATCCACCACGCGTGGCTCGAATTCGCCGGGCGGGAGTGCCGCATGAGAGTTGGTGCGACGGTCGCGAGATGGTGCAGACCTGTGCGTGCGAGCTGGAGGTGGGCCGCATGATGCCGCATCGGTCCTATCGCAGAGTGTCGCCGGAGGTGCGCAATGCCGCGGTGGCGCAGGTCATGGCGTTGACAGGCAAGCTGCGCAGCGAATCGGAGGCATGCAGGGTGGTCGCCGAACAGATCGGTGTGCATACGAATTCGGTGCGCAATTGGGTGCGCGCCGCCGAAGGACCGAGCTTGGAACGGCTGGACGCGACCGCGCTGCGCCGTAAAGTGGCACTGCTGCAACAGCAATTGGCTGCGGCCGCCGAAATGAATCGTACCCTCGCCGACACCCTCAACGAATCCCGGCGCCAACGGTGACCTGCCCCGGCGTGCGGGGCCTGCTGCGGCCTACGCAGGTAGTGCCGAATCCACCTCGGCGGGTGTCGAATCCGGCTGTGCGGGTGTCGCGGTGACCGGCCGCTCCATCCTCTGGTTTACCCTCGGCGCGGTGCTGGCGCTGATGACCCTTGTCGTAGTGATCGTGATGCCCGCGGTGGATGAGGACTGTGAGGGTTACTCGGTGCTCGGGCCGTCGCAGACCGCGCTGCCGTCGCTGGGTGGTGTCGCGCCGGGTGATCCCCGCGCCGCAGCCTCGATCGCCACCTCTACGACAACGAATCCTTCTGTGATGCAGACAAACCCGACCGCTACCGGGACGCCGTCGCTCGCGGCCGGTAGCGGGCCGATCCGTCGCACCTTGCCATTGGCGGTGGGCACCTTCACCGTGTCCGATGTGTTCGGTGCGCGCGGCGGCGCTCATCTCGGCGTCGACCTGGCCGCCACCGACGGCACCACGATCTACTCGGTGTCCGAAGGGCGCGTTGTGGCGGCCGGTCCCGCATCGGGTTTCGGCAACTGGATCGTCGTGGACTCGGTCGACACCAACGGCCGCTCGTATTCGGCGGTGTACGGCCACATGTGGGACAGCGGTGTGCACGTGCGCGTCGGCGACACGGTGACCGCGGGCCAGCCGATCGCTCAGGTGGGCTCGGCGGGTGAATCCAGTGGTCCGCATCTGCATTTCGAGATCGTGCCGGGCGGCCGCTTCACCGGGGGGCGTCAAATCGACCCACTGCCGTGGCTCGACGGTGCGCCGACGCCGGATGTCGGTGGTGCGCGGGCGTTTTCGAACGATCCGCGGTGCAGCCGTGGCTTCGGCACCGCAGGCGGCGCGCTGGCCGCGGGCAAGGTGCCTCCGGAGCTCGAAATCTGGTATCGCCGTGCGGGTTCACTGTGCCCGCAGATCACCCCGTCGCTGTTGGCTGCCCAGGGTAGGCAGGAGTCCGGATTCCAGCGTGGCGCGAACTCACCGGCCGGTGCGCAGGGCCTCGCGCAGTTCCTGCCGGGCACCGCGGCGAGCACGAACCCCGACGACGGCCGCCCGTATGTCGTCGACGCCGATGGCAACGGCGTTGCCAGCGTGTGGGACGACGGCGATGCGATCGTCGGCCAGGGCCGTTATATGTGCGCCATCGCGCACAAGATCATGGCCTGGCAGGCCGAGGGGCGCGTGCACGGCGACATCACCGCGTTGACCCTGGCCGCCTACAACGCAGGTGAGGGCGCGGTGCTCGCCTCCGGCGGCATGCCGAATCAGGTGGCGGCGCACTACTCCGAGACCCAGCCCTATGTCGCGAACATCCTCGCGATGGAGCCGCAGTACCGGGCGCCGGGCTCGCTCGGTCGCTTCACGCCGAAGGGTGGGTCCAGTGGGGAGAACATCGTGGAGGCCGCGCACGAATGGCTCGGTCAGCCGTATGTCTGGGGCGGCGGTGGTCCGCAGGGACCCAGCGGTGGCGGTCTGGACGGTCCCGGCTTGACCTCGGCGGCGGTGTTCGCGGCCTCCTCCGGGACCGTGACATTGCCGCGGACCGCCGAACAGCAGTGGGAGGCGGGTGTCGAGGTGCCGATGGGCAAACTGGCGCCGGGTGATCTGGTGTTCAGTGCCTTCGGCCCGCGGGGTCCCGCGCAGGTCGGAATCTATTCCGGCAATGGACGAATGATCCAGTCGGTGCCAGGTGCGGAGGCGCGCTCGCGCGGCGGCGTGACCCAGGTCGCGGTGCCCGGCGACGCGCGAGCCAGGAGGGTACTGTGAGCAGCGGGAGTGAACACACCCAGGCGCCGGAGGCTGTCGGAGCGCCCACGTGTCGGTCACGGCGGTTAGCCTTGAATGACCGATTAGTCTTGAATGACAAAGTGAAAGCCCGCGCGATACTGGTGGTGATGCTGGTGGTGAGCGTCGCGATGCTTGGTGCCGCCTGCGGTCGTGGAGAGGGTGGCGACGTGAATTCCGGTGTGTCACACCCACCCACGTCCCCGACTCGATTGCTGGAGGAGGCACCCGCACCCGACCCGGTGACGCCGGATGGTGTCGCGGTGGCCGCGCTGAAGGAGATCTATACCTGGCAGCCTGCCACCGAGGATCAGGGTGCCTCGTTGACTCGGGCCAGGAAATGGCTGGGCCCCAGCATGATTCGGATGTTGGACAGCGCCCCGACCGGGCTGGAGACGCCGAAGGCGACACTGCAGTGGGCGCAGTGGGCCACGGCGAAGGCGCGCGTGGAGGCGTTCACCTTCGCGTCCGGGGACAAGCCGCCGGTAGGTGCGGACCCGAACATCCAACAATTCAAGATCGGCATCGAGCAGACGGTCGTCTCCCCGAACGGGCGCAAGGAAAAGCTGCCGCCCGCCACGGTCATCGCCACCGTCGTCCGCACATCGGACGGCTGGCGGCTCGACGCGTACCGCTGATCCAGCGCAGACCACACCGCACGGTCCCGACAGGAGGCAGACATGGCGAAGAAGAAGAAGGTGCAGGATCCGGCCATAGCCGGGCCCGACGTCACCCTGTACATGATCTACGCCGGTTTCGCGATCCTCGGGACCCTGTGGATCGCACTGCATCTCGGCAACGCGATGGCGGTCACCCGCCAGGACGTCCCGATCAATCCGATCGCCATCGTCGCCGACCTCGCCCGCGGCAAACTGCACTGGCCGCGGGCATCCACGGTCCTCGTGCTGCTGGTGATCGCGCTCTTACTGGTCTACCTCTACGTGCGCAAGCAGTTGCAGAAGCGCCAGGGCAAAGGACGCCTGGCCATCGACGACAAGGCCGACGTGATGGGCAACGGCAGCGCCATCGCCTCGCTCACCGAGGCAGGCGTGCGGGCCAAGGCTGAAACGCTCGGTGTGCGTCTCGGTTACAACGACGCACCCGGTGTGCCGATCGGCATCGGTGTCGCCGACGGGGTGATGCTCTACGGTTCCTACGAGGACCTGCACCTGGATATCTGGGGTCCGCGGCAGGGCAAGTCGACCTCACGGGTGATCCCGGCGATCCTGACCGCGATCGGTCCGGTCCTTGCCACGTCCAACAAACGGGACGTGGTGGACGCGACCCGGGATGTGCGCAAGGCCAAGGGAAGTCCGACATTCGTCTTCGACCCACAAGGCGTGGCGGGCGAGGAGCCCACCTGGTACTGGGATCCGTTGGCCTGGGTGGATGCTCACCACGACGGCGCCGAAATGCGGGCCGCGCGACTGGCCGGGCACTTCGCCGACGCCGACAACGGTTCGGACTCCACGAAGTCGGATGTGTTCTTCGACCCGGAGGCCGAAGATCTGCTGGCCGGTCTGTTCCTGGCCGCGGCGCTCGGCGGCCTGCCGATCGTGCAGGTGTGGGACTGGGTGACCAACCCCGGTGACTCCGAGCCCATCGAGCTGCTGCGCAATGCCAGCAAGCACTACACGGCCTCGGGTCTTGCCATGCAGTACAACGCCGATCCGCGAACCAAGAGCGGCATTTTCGGTACCGCGAAGAAGATGATCCGGTGTCTGCAGCTGTCGAACGTGCACTCTTGGATCTTGCCCGGCGACAACAGAGAGCAGTTCGACGAACTCGCCTTCCTCGAGGCCAACGGCACCCTCTACAGCCTCTCGCTGGAGGGGCGCGGCTCCGCGGCGCCCCTGGTGAGTGCGCTGACCGAGGCCGTCATCGACGTGGCGATGCGTAAGGCGTCGCGCTCGCCGGGCGGGCGCCTGCCCATTCCGATGCTCGCCGTGCTCGACGAGGCGGCAAACGTGGTGCGCTGGAAGGATCTGCCCAAGCAGTACAGCCACTTCGGATCGCGCGGCATCGTGGTGATGACGGTGCTGCAGTCCTGGGCCCAGGGTGCGCGCTGCTGGGGAGACGCCGGCATGCTCGCGCTGTGGTCGGCGGCCAACGTCAAGGTGCTCGGCCCCGGTGTGGACGATATGAATTTCCTGCGGGACCGCTCCGAGGCGATCGGCGAATACGATGCCGTGTCCTCGTCGGTCTCCGAATCCAAAGGCGGCAAGAGCTATTCGCGCTCGCTCGGCTCGTCGAAGACGTTCACCGCGCACGGGTTGGCAACCCTGCCGCAGGGCCGTGCGATCGTCTTCACCTCCGGCCAGCCTGCGGTGCTGGTCCGCACCGTGCCCTGGTGGGAGGGCGAGTACTCTGCCGACGTGAAGAAGTCGATCGAGCACCATCTCCCGGGGCGCAAGACCGAAATCATCGACCTGATCGGCTCACCTTCGCTGACCAAGGTCACTCCACCACCTGAATACGGCCAATCCGAGGAGGTCCGGCCGCTGTGACCGAACAGCAGCAACAGCCGATGATTCACACCAGCGTGGTGGAATTCGTCGAGAACTATCTGAGTCTCGTCTACCGCCGCCAGGTGACCGACATCAGTGAAACGGTGTGGTGCCCCGAATGGTGGAAGCATGCCGAGGCGGTGGCGCGGCTGGATGCGCTGTGGCGGGCGTGGGAGCACTACCGGCTGCAGCCGAGCACCGGGCTGAGCGTGTGGTTCCTCGACCATGCCGACCCGCATATGACGAAACTGTTCGATCCCCGTGGGCCGTTCAAGTACTGCAGCGTGCGCAACGGGCACAAGGACATGCTGAGCCCGTTGCCGCTGAAGTCCCCGGCCCAGGGGCTGTTCGGTGATCCGACCGTCGGCGACTTCCGAATGTGAGCGAATCCTGAAGGCGCAGCGGACATACCGGTCCGCGGAATGACGAAACGCCCGCTGGATGGTGAATTCAAGGGGTCGTCGCAACACTGCCTGCTTTTAGCGGGTAAGTAGATCACGCAGACGCTCGGCTGGGGTTTCCCAGTCGAGCGTTTTGCGTGGACGATCGTTGAGTTGGTGAGCGACGTG
>NZ_JBKOQN010000063.1:0-19673 GCF_046764895.1 Nocardia sp. CWNU-33
GGTGGGGCTGGCAGTACTCATCGTGGCCATCAAATGGCTCGCGACCATGGCCATGCACCCACCGGAACCGAGAGATAACAACCCTATCTGTTCGGGTTGCAGAAGGGATGGTGCCCTAGTGAGCGACGAGCAGAAGCTCTTCGAGCAGATGAACGGCCGCCTTCGGCTTCCGGTCTACTTCGGCTGGAACTGGAACGCCCTTTCGGACTGCCTGCGCAACATGGGATGGGCACCGGCCGACCACTATCTGCTCGTCATCGAGCGGTCAGCGCTCATGCTGCAGGACTGCCCCGAGGATCGCGAGGTGTTCCTCGGGATCCTAGACACCGCAGGTCGTTACTGGGGTCACAGCATGGATTGCCCAGGAAAGTCGTTCAACTCTCTGCTGTTGTAGGTGCTGGGGGCAGCAACGACTCGGGAGCCTACTTCCGGGCTGGAACGGCTCTGCCGAGGAGTCGCAAGCAGACAATCGAGCAGGCTAGTTCGAGCAGTCCCTGGTGGAGGTCGGCGCGTCGCTCGTAGCGGATGCGCAGGTGCTTGAGTTGGTGCAACCAGGCGAACGCGCGCTCGACCAGCCAGCGGACCTTGCCCAGTCCGGAGCCGTGCGCGATGCCGCGTCGGGCAATCATCGGCTTGATGCCACGTCTCCACAGTATATGTCGGTACTTGTCGAAGTCGTAGCCCCGGTCGGCGTACCTTGGGTTCTAGTGGTCGTCGAATTCCGTCGGACGACGAGTCGGCCTGCACGGCTGTAGCGGCGTTCATTTCGTGGTGCACGTGACAACGCCCTCGGGTACCCGTCCACGCAACATCCCCTCGCCCCTGATTGCGACCCCCGCGACCGAATCGCGCTAGCATGCCATGGATCTCGGTGTGAGTAAAGGCGCAGGTCAGTAGGTCAAGCGACCGCTCGGGGCTGGTGTGCGCGAATTCGCGCTCAGACGATGCTGAGAGTGCGGTCGACTCAGGTGCTGGCAACAGTGGATCACCGACGGTGTGGCGGCCACGACGTCGCCGTCGGCGTCTTCAGCGCGCCGGTTGCGCAGGCCACGACCGAATTCAGCGGTGATCCATCAACTCACCACCCGGCCCAGCATTTTCAGAATCCTGTTCGTTGCCGGAACTTGGTGATCGGGTCCGAACCCTGGTCGGCGTGCACGGGGCAGTAATGCTTGGGATCATCGCGGCGGTCGGGCGCGGGCCACAGTAGCGCAGGCGCCTCCGGAGGCGGCAATACCGCGGGGCGCAGGCCCTTTTCGCGGCGGCGGCCCGCGCGAATACGCGGGAAGGAGTACGTGACCACCTCGGGCGTCACCCGGTTCATCGTGGTGAGTATTCGGCACCACAGATCGAATCGCAGTTGGTCGCGCCAAGTCCAGGTGAATCCCATCGTCCGCCGGATGACCGGATCGCACAGACCGATGGTGAGAAACTGGTAGAGTTTCGCCCCGAATGGCCGAATGATACTCTCCCACAATGGCTTCGGGATATGTCGCGCTATCGGGAACGGCGGGACCGTGACGTTCTCCCCGAGTTGGAACACATCTCGGGCCGCTTGCGTCGCTTCCAGGGTGTTCTCGCACATATCGCGCCAATAGTCCTGGAATGCCGGCCAGCTCCGCGGCACCACCCGCATGCTCATCCCATACATCTCGTACCACTGGTATTG
This sequence comes from Nocardia sp. CWNU-33, assembly GCF_046764895.1. Lineage (NCBI taxonomy): Bacteria > Bacillati > Actinomycetota > Actinomycetes > Mycobacteriales > Nocardiaceae > Nocardia > Nocardia sp. CWNU-33. The sequence goes on from NZ_JBKOQN010000063.1 coordinate 1,670, forward strand.
CTCACGCCAGAGCTGTTCGCGCTGCGCGTCGGTCAGCCCGCCCATGAACAGCTCGCCCGCGCGCAGTGTCTGCATGAAGAACACCGCGTGCGCCCAGTAGAAGGTGCCAGGATCCAGCGCATGGTAGCGCCGGCCCTGGGCATCGACGCCGTGGATGGTGCGGTGATAGTCGACAATCTCGCGGGCGGTCTGCCGAGCCCGCGGTCCGTCGAAGACGACGCCGAGGATCGGGTATGCCGAACGGAAGACCCGTTGATAGAACTCGTCCTGGATCTCGGAGTGAAACTCCACGCCGGCACCGAGTCCCGGATGCATGTTCTGCACCATGCCGAGGAACAGGCCGACCGGCGCGACATACAGCGACCCAAAGATCTTCCAGGTCAACGAGTCGGGGCCGAGCGGCACGGGGGCGTTACGGGTCTCGCGCCCGGCCGCGTTGGGTAAAACCATGCACTGATGCTGACATGAATATTTACTTGCGCTCAACTGGTGTTCCCAGCACCGCGACGGCCGCCTGCCTGCGCAATGTTCGTCCGGTGGCTGAAACGAATACACCATGCGGATCGACAGACCAGAGGTTCGGGTGCCTGCATCATCGAAATCGTCGAGGAGTTTGCGTGAAGCGCACTATCAGGAAGTTCGCGGGAGTTCTGGCGGCCGCAGCGGTGGCCCCGGTCCTGCTGGCCGGTACCGCACAGGCCGACGACGGGAACACCGTGTAATCATGCAGTGCTCCATCACCGGCGAGGGACCCTAGACGAGTAAGTCCGAAGTCTTTGGCGCACATAGGTGAAGGGCCTCGTTTGACCGTTGTGTGACGAACGACCTCGAGACCCTTCTCGCCGCACTGTCCGTGAAATCGACGACGAACTGGGAGGACCGCGATGGACGGGTCGCCCGCCGGTACTGACCGACTCCGAGCTGGTGTGCGTCCCGGTGGCCCAGTCGCTGCTCGGGTTCACCTCCGAGGCTCACTGGCTGCGCTATGCCCGCAAGCACCTAACCGGTTCTTGCAGCACGTAGGCGGTGGTGCTGTTCAGCCCGGTGTGGCGCTGAAATCCCTCCCTGGATCACAGAACGTCGGTCGGAGCAGGTTCGACCGCACGCAAGTCGCTGCTCATCGCGGGGTACGCGGCTGGTGTTGATGGCGAGGTTCATCGCCGCATCTGTTGATGCGGTGTGGCGCCCTCCAGTTGCGCCCATGCCTGCCGCGCGGCGGCGGGGGCGTGCTCCCAGTCGGCGCGGATGGTGTCGATGCGGTCCAGCGTCGCGTGCAGTTCAACGGGGGTGAGGTCATGCTCGGACGCGGCCGTGGAGAGCTGGGTGGCGAGCTGCTGGACGCGGGCGAAATCCGTGTGCAGGCGCGGCTGCCACTCCTGGATGGTGGTCAGGTTGATGAACATCGTGTACCTCCTGCGAGCTACTGCGCGTGATTGAGACGAGGACCAGCATGCGCCGATGGCAACATTCGAGCATCGGTAACCGATAGGTAGTCGACGCAATTTGCGGTGCGAGCCGCTGGTTTGCCGGGTGACTCAGCTGTCGGAGATCGTGCCTTGGTTCCGGGCGTGACGCTGTGAACGAGTCTCACTGCTGTACTGGCCCGATCGGCGCGCATGGCCGCAGGCGAACCTGTTGTTGTCTTCCCTGTCATGTCGGTGGACTTCTGCGAATGACGCACCACCCCAGAGGGAGTTGGACGCGACGCGCCCGTATGTCGGTGACCAGTGCCGCGTAGCCCTCCCGGACCTCGGCGAGGTGGAACCACGCCTCGTGCCGCAGTTCCTCGTCGGTGGCGTGCAGGACCGTCCACCATGCGTCGGCGTAGATCTTGGCGACATGGCTGATCACCTGGCCGAGGGAATGGGTGTGCTTGCGCGCGTTGGGAGTTCGTGGAACGTGGCGCACCGCCCAAGAATCGATCTCACCGCCGATCCGCGCGATGTCGGCGTGGATCCCGGCCGCGTCGAAGTCTGCAGGATGTCGTGACAGGTCCAGATGCCCGGGGATCATGGCCGCGTGCAGGTCACCCAACTCTCGCGCCCACCCGATCAGCGGCGAACCACGCCTCAGGTGACCGGCAATCGCTGCCAACAGCTGCTCGGGTCCGAGCAGTGGCGCCGGACCCCGCATTATGTCCGGATCGTCGGCATGGAAACCGCAGGCGATGCCCGCGTCGCTGACCGCGGAGAGATTTTCCGCGTCGTCGCCGGTCCGCTTTCCGAATCCCGCACCGACGTCTGCGTTCAGAGAGTCGAATATCTGTTTCGTGCTTTTCATGGCGCTTCTGAATCCTTGGAACATTTCACAACCGGCCCGAAAATTTATGCCAGGCGATCTGGTCATGGCCATGCCTTGGTCATTGCGGGCGCACGTCTGATTCCGGCGCACAAATCGTTGACAAGATCTTGGTAGCCGTCGGCGATGTCGTCGAGCTGTATCCAGATGTCCTCGAACGACGCGTTGTCCGGTTGCTCTGCAGCCGCCGACAGCACGGCCGATATCAGGGCAAGCCGGTCGACGACCGAACCAACAGTCTCAGTGTGCAGGAATGCGTCAGCGCGTGGAGCAGGGATTACCGCCTGCACCCACCGGTCGATGCCACACATGAGCCTGATCCGCTGACCATCGACAGGCTCGAACTGGATCACCTCGGTGAACGTGACCGCTCGTCGGTGCAACCGTGTCAGCGCGAAAGCGGCGTTGAGGAGTGGTTGAAAGTCGTACTCCCAGCCGCGGACTGCTGCCAGAAGCAGGTCTCTGCCGGGAAGGTTCTTCGCGGTTGCCGATGCCGACATCTCACTGGGCTTCTGCGAGTAAAGGCAACCGAAGCCAGCCGCCGACAATGACATCGAACGACGACTTGGACCAAGGCGTAGTCGGCCGACAGCCCGCATCGAGCACAACCAACCAAGTGCACTGCCGGACCGCTACCGACTCGAGCTCCACCACGACGTACTCCTCCTCACATAGTTCGTCCGCGGTACGTTGATCGGACTCGGCCACCGCGGTTGACCTGGCGAACCCCAGTATGTGCGGATAGGGAGCCAGCCGCGCATCTGTAACCAATAGGTAGCGGCACCACAACGTGCAGGTGGTCCGATACTGGAGAACAGCGCGATGACCACCAGACGATTGATTCTCTCGGAGCGAGTCCATTGATGACCGTCACGCGTATACGTACGTGTATCGGCTGGCTAGGTCTACGATCTGAGCTTCAGTCAGCGCAAAAGGCTCGCCTGAACGGGAATGTCGTCGACCACAGCGAGTCGTCCTCCAGCGCAGCGCGCTGGCTCGCGACACACGGATTTCGCCCGTGTCCAGCAGTCCTCGCCGCAGCGCGGCAGGCGCTCCCTTATGCTCAGCAACGCCTACCACCAGCTGGCGGCCGAGAACGACGCGGACCGGCGAATCCCACCTCAGCTGTGATTGCGGAATCGCCGTTGACTAATGCTCGGTCTGTCACCATCGCCGCGGTGTATGTGGTTGTTGTCCGGTCTGGCGCGGCCGCCTCGCTGCTTCTTTCCGAACTTGATCGATCAGGTCGTCGGGAACGAGGTCGATGATGTCTTCTCGTGAGGTGATGACCAGTTTCTGGAAGATCGCGGCCATCTGCGCGTCGACGGTCCTGCGGGAATTGCCTCGGCGGGCCGCGATCGCGATGTTCGTCCATCCCGCCGCGGCCAGTGTCGCGACCTCCTCCTCGGCTGCTGACAACTCGTCCCAGTGTGAGGGGGCGTTCTTCCTTGCGGGATGGTCCATCGGCATCCTGTCGATGGACAGTGTGCCCAGCGCTAGGCGCTGCACCTCGTGCGACTCGGGATGCAACAAGGAGCCCTGCCTGTGCGCGGCAGTGAACGCCTCGGGTCCCAACACCGTGCGAGCGACGTCGATCGCCTTGTGTGTTTCATCGTCGAAGAGCCCCAGGACGCCGATGTTGATACCCAGACCGCCGCGCTGCATTGCGGCTCCTCCAGCGAGTTGTGCAGTTTCGGTGGCCAACGTCCTGAGTTCGGCCGGGTCGGTGCTCCCGGCCGCGATCAAGTCTGTGATGATCTGCGCCAATGACCATGCCCGGATGTACGCCGCAAGCGACATGCCCCACTGGTCACCTGCAGCTATCTGGTATGCCAGTGCTGCGCGACCGACAGCCAATGCCTGGGTGGGATCACCATGTTTGGTCAACGTGATCGCCCACGCCAATTCGGCCCATGCCTTCGCCCACCCGGCTCCGGACGCGGTGGCGCGATCCAGGTGACGCCGTGCGATCTGCAGGGCGTGCTGACCTGATCCGAGGAGGCCAACGGCCACCGCCTCGTACAGCTCGCTTCTCCCTTCTCCACGGCTGTCGCCCACGGCACCGAACTTCTCGCGGGCGCGTGCCAACACGGTGATAGCCCTCGGGTCGCGGTGGGCCAGCATCAGTTTCGATCCCCACAGGAATTCGAGGGCAGCGGGCAGGCCGGTGTCGATTTCCGGGGTCTGCCCCCAGTTCCGTCTTACCCTCGGGTCGCTGATGCAGAGAGCGGCACATTCCTCGAGCATCTGGTCGACGTGTTCGTTCCTGCCTTGGATCAGGGATAGCCACCCGATCAAGGTCATGGCGGCTATTTGGAGTTCGGTCGGTTGCGGAGTCAGCGTGCGGGTCGCCTGCAGTGCGCGTTCGGTCCACCGGCGTATTTCTCGGGCTGAGCCTTTGATGATTGGAAGGGCAACCAGGGTCGCGCAGATTTCCAGGCCGAGTTCGGGCTCGCCGGAGGTGAGACTTGTCTCGATCGCGGTCACGATGTTGTCCCACGCCACGTTCGCCCAGCTCTGCTCGTCGGGACTGAACCAATCCACCGCTGCGACGACTCTGTCTCGATAGTATCGGCGGTGACGCTGCGTGAGCCGCACTGGTTCGTCGACCTCGCCGGTGGAGCGTTGTGCCAGCCGTTGCCCGGCGAACAGGCGAATACTTTCCAGCAGGGAGTACCGCACCGTGGTCGGTGAAATGTGCCGGTTCACCAGCGACTGGTCGGCGAGACGCTCCAGCAAGCCCTCGACCTCTTCGGCCGCCACCTGCACCGACGCCTCTGTGTTTCCGTGGTCGGGTCCGAGCGTCGGATCGTCGGCGCAGACCGCCTCGATGGCTTCCAGGTCGGCGCCGACATCAAGAATGGAGCTGGTGCCGTCTTCGGGGTTGGTGTCATATCCCGCGGCGAAGACCGACATGCGGTCCAGCAGCAACCGCTCCTTGTCCTGGCACAGGTCATAGGACCAGGCGATGACGTCACCAACCCTCTGATGGCGGGGTTCTGTGCCCACCCGTGGTCCGTGTGACCATTGCATCCGTTTGTCGGTTGCCTCGCCGCTCAATTCCTGAAGGATCATCGCCAGCGGCTGCCGTAGCAGCCGCGCCGCGGCCAACCGGATATACAGCGGATGGTTGTGCACATGACGACAAATCAGGCCGGCCATCGCAGTCTGATCGGTGTCGGCAATCGGATGATCGGTGAGTTCCGCGCGTTGCCGGTACAACGTCAGGGCTTGCTGCCGTGTCAGTGGGGGGACTGCGATTATGTATTCGTCGACCCACCCTATCGGTTCACGGCTGGTCGCCAGGACGGTCAATCCTGGCACCGCTGCCAGCAACTCCGCGATCAGCTGTCCGGCGGCGGCGATAACATGCTCGCAATTGTCCATCACCAGCACGGCCTGCAGGCTCCGCCCTACCGCGTCGGTCCTGGTCAACGTATCGACCAGCGCCTCCCACCCTGATCGACCCGAAAAGTCGGCCTCGACCACCGCGGCCGAGACCTCTGCCTCAACCTCGGCCTCGCCGCACCCTTTGGCCAGCCGCGCCAGCCGCACCCAGTACACCGGTAGGTGATTCGCCTTGCCGAATCGGCGCAGCGTCTCGGTCGCGAGTCGTGTTTTCCCGATCCCTCCCGAGCCGACCAACGTAATCAACCGAGCCGAACCCAGCATCAAGGTGCTGATCTTGTCCAGCTCCGGACCACGACCAACGAAATCATCCGTTGCCGCCACCACATCCCCAGCGCGTACTCGGCGCGTCGTCGACATAGCACCGAGCGTAGTCACCCGAATACGCTGCCCACCATCACAAAGCAGATCGAGCTTCTGGGTCCGCGCTGCGGGCACAGACACCAACCAGCCCGACATGCGCTCGGATGGGGCCGTCCCTCTGTCTGGCCCGCCGCCGCTACGACGTCCTCTACGCGATGCTCCACGACAAGCAGCCCTACCGGACTGCCGCTTGAACAAGACATAGCCAACGCGGCCTGCTCGGGGTCCCAAGGTCGGGACCGCTAGCCCGACGGTGACGAGATCGGCTGGTGGCCAATCTCGTCATGCGATCCCTCCCACCAAAATCTCACATTTGATGGGAATTGCCCATGGGACATGACGGGCGGGTGCTGGCGTATAGATATCGCTGTGACCAGGTGTGATGGGGCATGTCGATGAGATTGGAACCCTGTGTCAAGTGGTCGCAGGTTCAAATCCTGTCATCCCGACAAAGAAACCCCTTCTGACCTCGGCCGGAAGGGGTTTCTTATGTCCGATTCGGGGCCGGATTTAGATTTCGCGGCGGTAGTCCTCGATGATGCCTTCGGTGTTGGCATCGTCGCCTTCGAGTTCGCAAAGCAATTCGGCGGCGAGATCGATCAGCTTGGTGTTGCGAGTGATGCGCTGGGATCCGAGCTGTTCCCGGTGATCGCGCATGGCTTCGGCGAGCCGGTTTCGCGCCTCGTCGGCGCTGACGCCCATGCGCTCCAGTTGTGTCCGTCCTGAGGCTCGTAGAACTCGTAGAAGTAGACGGTGGTGCGCCAGCGGCCGTTTTTCTGCTTCATCGGTGTATCGAAGGTGCCTACCGGCTTGGGGAGCCTGCCGCCCAATCGTGTTTTCTCCCTTCGATACCTGGTCGGATCGGCTCACGGCCAGTCGCCCGACTATCATGCGGCCAACGGTAGCGGCATCTGCGAGTCTCCGGCGGTAGCGGAAATGCGCACGCGCCGAAACGGTTTCGCATCCAGGACACCGAGCAGTCGAGGCGGCAACAGCCGCCTCGACAACTACGAAATCGCCTTCATTGCGGACGTCACCAATCATTCGGATCACTCGAGCGCGGCAACAGTTTTCCGCACCCCCTCGGCAGCTTCGCGCTCGGTCGGACCGGCAAAACGGTGTGGTGTTGCGGATCCAGCCAGCGACCAGTGTGGGCAGGGCGACCGCGGCGAAGACGGCGGCCATACCGCGAATGGCACTGTCCGAAGCGCTATCGCCGTTCGGTCAGCGTTGCGATGACCGGGAACTTGGTGTTGAGCGTTAGCGCGGAAGTCGGGGTGAGGTCCGGGTTCTCGATGGTCAGCTCGAACCGCCTGACGATGGTCGAGAGCGCCAGCTGCATCTCCATCATCGCGAACGCGTTGCCGATGCAGAGGTGTCCGCCTGCGCCGAAGGGCAGGTACACGTTCCGGTCACGGGCGGCGACCGCGTCGGGGGTGAAGCGGTCTGGGTCGAAGGTGTCAGGCTGATCCCAACACTCGGGGTTGCGGTGTGCGTGGTAGTAGCTGAACATCACCGAAGTGCCAGCCGGGATGTGGTAGCCCCCGATCTCATCGTCCTCGTCGGCGCGACGTTGTCCCATCCATACCGGCGGCTTGAGCCGCAACGCCTCCTCCAGCACCTGCTTGCTGTAGGACAGCGCGGGCAGGTCGGTCATGGTGGCGTGCCGGCCGGGCAACGCGCTGTCAACGTCATCGCACAGCCGCTGACGCACCTCCGGATGCAATTGCAGCAATAGCATGGCTGATGTAAGGGCCGAGGAGCTGGTCTCGTGACCGGCGAAGAGCATGGTGACGACCTCGTCGCGCAGCTCCCTATCGGTGAGTTTCGAGTTGGTATCAGCTTCCGTGGCGTTCATGAGCATAGACAGCAGGCCATCGCTGTCAGTGTCGCGCAACTCGTTGATCACCGCGTAGACGATGGCATCCATCTCGCCGATCGCCCGCCAGAAGCGGCGGTGGCTCGGCGTCGGAAACTTCAAGGGGATCAAGGGCATCCGCACGAACTTCCCCAATTCGGCGTTCACTTTCTGCCCCGCGTGGGCGAAGCCGGTGACCTCCGGGCCGTGGGGATCCAATCCGAACAGCGCCCGCACCACGATCCGCAACGTGAGGTGGCTCATCTGCTCGCCGATGTTGATCGTCCGTCCGGCGTGGGCATGTTCGGCCCACTCGTCGCACATGGAGTCGATCTCGGCCACCATGATCTCGCTGAGCGCACTGATCTTCGTGTGGTGAAAGGCGGGTTGGGCGAGGCGCCGGTTGCGTCGCCACCGGTTGTGGTCGGCGATGGTCGCCAGTCCGCGCCCCGCGAACGGTTCCAAGATGTCGTACATCTGGGTCTCGCGGGTGAAGTTCGCCATGCGTTCCTGCAAGATGTACTTGATGTGGTGGGGATGGGTGATCCCGACCATGTTTCCGTTGACCAGTTGGAACTGAAAGACGTTGCCGTGCTGGGCCATAGAGTCGGAGAGAAACGTAATCGGGTCGGTAACAAAGCGCTTGGTATTGCGGAGGCGGCCCGTGACCATCGGGGGCATCCCACTGACGGCGGCGGACGTGGACGTGGACGTGGACGACATGACAGCAAGTAAAGCCGAGAGCGTCGATATCCGCCGCAAATTTACGGGCGTGCCCAAAGGTGAACCCCAGCAACAGGATCCCGATCGTTGATACGCCCAGTCTCCAGCTGGCCTTTCGTCTCGCTCGAGATCTCCGGCATGAGCTCCGCGCCGAGGGTTATGGGATGGCCTCGAGCCGCCATCCTTTGCGAATCACTCAGTGTCACAAGAGGGATGATCGCCGAGGGCGACGGCGGGTTCGACGTCGTCGTGGTGGCTGCTGGCTGGTAGTTTTCGGTGCCGTATGCAGTGCTCGCCAACAGTGCGACGGTCATCACGGTATAGGTGATTGCGCGGCTGACTAGACCCAGTGGTTAGGGTCCGTTCGGCTGTGCGGGATCGGGATGCGGGCCGAGATGGGCGGTCGGCCATGTCTGCGGCCAGTGAGAGGTTCGTGCAGTTGCAGTGGACCGGCCATCCGCGCCGCAGCGACTACCGAGGTCGTGACAAAAGTCTGACGATGCGGGCGCGCCGAGCGAAAATTCTGTGGTGGGCAGGCAGGATCAGGCCATGACTTCAGCTTCGGTGCAGAACCACGTGATCGCCGTCGCGGCGCCCGCCGAACTTCGGGGCCTGCCGTGGGGAAGGGGCTGAGGCGCGGTGCGAGTACTGCTGACAGGTGCCGCCGGCTTCATCGGGGCCCATGTCCACAGTGGTCTGTCGGCGGCGGGCCACGAGGTGGTTGCCGTGGATGCGATGCTTTCCGCCGCGCACGGACCCGCTGCTGCTGTTCCGCATGGTGTGCGGCATGCGGACGTACGCAACCCTGACACCTTGGATGTGTTGCTGCGCGGCATTGACGTCGTATGCCATCAGGCCGCGGTCGTCGGAGCCGGCGTGAGCGCGCAGGATGCCCCGGGGTATGCCAGTCACAACGACTTCGGCACGGCGGTGGTGCTTGCGGCGATGGACCGGGCCGGGTGCCGCAAGCTGGTGCTCGCGTCGTCGATGGTCGTGTACGGCGAAGGCCGCTACCACGGCGAGCAAGGTGGCGCTGTGGAAGTCGGCGTCCGCCGACGAGCGGACCTCGACGCGGGGATTTTCGATCATCGCTGCCAGGAGACCGGGGAGCTGCTCAGGTGGGGTTCCGTCGGCGAGGATGCGCCCTTGCGACCACGAAGTCTGTATGCGGCAAGCAAACTGGCGCAAGAGAATTACGCGGCGGCCTGGGCGACCGCGACCGGTGCCTGCGTCACCGCGCTGCGGTATCACAACGTTTACGGCGACGGGATGCCGCGAGACACACCGTATTCCGGGGTCGCTGCGATATTCCGGTCGTCGCTCGAGGCGGGGCAGGCGCCGCAGGTGTACGAGGATGGTAGGCAGACCAGGGATTTCGTGGATGTCACCGATGTTGCCGCGGCGAACCTCGCTGCCGTGCAACAGCCGCTACCGGGTTTTGTCGCGCTCAACATCTCCTCGGGGCGCCCGATCACGATTGGCGAAGTCGCCTCGGCGCTGGCCATCGCGCGTGGTGGCCCGGATCCTGTAGTCACCGGGCGGTACCGCGCCGCTGACGTCCGGCATATCGTTGCCGACCCTGATAGGGCAAGGCGCATTTTGGGGTTCGTCGCTCAGGTCGATCCGATCGAGGGCCTCACCCGGTTCGCGTCCGCGCCGCTGCGGGCCGCCGCCGGAGTCGGGGCACCGACGGTGTAGCGGTCAGCTCTCGGGCAGCGGTAGCCGGATCTCGAAACAGCAACCCTGGTCCCGGTTTTCGGCGGTGATGTCGCCGTGGTGGGCTTCGACCAGCCCGGCCGCGATGGCCAGCCCCATGCCGCTGCCAGTGGGGACACCCTCGGCAGCGACCGGGGAGCGTGCGGCGGTGCCGCGGTAGGCGACCTCGAAAATACGCGGCAGGTCCTGCTCCGCGATCCCCGGGCCGGTGTCCTCGACACGGGCCCAGGCGTGGCCGTCGCCGGTGCCCGCGGAGATCGCGACCCGGCCGCCGGGCGGGGTGTGGGCGATGGCGTTGGAGACGAGGTTGGTCAGGACACGACCGAGCGCATGGTCACTCGCGGCCACCACGATCTGCGAATCGGGTTGCTCCGCACGCAGCGCCACCCGCGCGCGTTCGGCGGTCGGGCGATTCGCGGCGAGTACTTCGTCGATCAGCTCGCGCAGATCCACCGGCTCCAGTTCGAGCCGTAGTGCGCCCGCGTTGATCTTGGACATCTCGAACAGGTCGTCGACCATCCGTGAGAGTCGGTCGGTTTCGATGCCGATCTGTTCGGCGTAGCGCATGACATCGGGCCTGTCGGTGACGACACCGTCCGACAGCGCTTCGGCCATCGCGCGGATACCGGCCAGCGGTGTCCGCAGATCATGGCTGACCCAGGCGACGAGTTCTCGTCGGGAGTGTTCGGCGGCTCGTTCTTGTTCGCGGATCTGCTTTTCCCAGACGGTTTTTCGTGCTTGTTCGCGGCCGAGCACTACTGCCGCAGGTACCGTCACTGCTGCGACGACGGCAAGGACGATGGCGGTGCGCTGAAGTTCATGGGTGAACATCAATCCACTGACGCCGATAATGCCCGCGAGCGTCGAGAGGGTCGGGATCAGCACGAGCACGGCCATGCTGGTGGTCAGGGAGCGGTTGCTGGTTGCGCGCAGAATCAGGGCGCCGATCACGACTACCGGCACCGAACAGGCCAGTGCGTAAGCGATGAGCTGGGTGGCGTCCTCAGGCATCACCGACCGCCGGTCTCGGCGCGATTGCGTGCCCACGCATACCCGCGTCCCCACACCGTTTCGATGAGGTGCCGATTGCCGAGTTTGGCGCGTAGCCGCTTGATATGCACTGTGACGGTGGACAAGTCGCCGAAATCCCAGCCCCAGACCTGCGCGAGCAGCTCCTCGCGGCTGAACACCCGTCGCGGATTGCGAAGGAGAAATACCAGCAGGTCGAACTCGCGCGGGGTCAGCTCGACGGGCATCCGGTCGAGGAGTGCCAGCAGCAATGCCGGGCGCACCTCGATAGCCCCGTCGCGCAGGATGGCTTGCTCGGTATCCGGTTGTTGCTGTGATCTGCGCAGCACGGAGGAGACACGCAGTGCAAGCTCGCGCGGACTGAACGGCTTGGTGACATAGTCGTCGGCCCCGGCCTCCAGGCCCAGGACCCGATCGTCCTCGTCGCCGAGCGCGGTGAGCAAGATGATCGGTGTGTGCGGGCGTGGTCCGGACCGCACTTCCCGGCAGATATCGATGCCGTCGGGTGCCGGCATCATCACATCGAGCACGGCGAGCTCGATCTCGCGCTCACCGGTGTCGGCCAGCGCGGCCGATGTGGCGGGGCCGTCAGCGGTTTCGATGACCGTGTGCCCGTCGCGTTCGAGGTAGCGTCGCACCACGTCTCGAACTACGGGGTCGTCGTCTGCGATCAGAATGCACATGCTGTCACCAATTCGTCAGGATTGTGTGAGCGATGAGAAGCGTGCCGAGCGCCTGGACTGTGAGCCAAGCACGGCCGGTGGATTTCGGCAGGAACGCGGTCGCGGTAAGCACCCAGATATCGAATGGTAGCCAGATGCGTTCTGTCTCGGCTTTGCTCAGTCCGCTCGCGTCCGCGACCAGAATCGCGCACAGGCCCGCGAGCACCAACAGCGCGGTGGGATCGAGTGCCCGCAGCGTAGTTCGGGACAATGCTCGGTGCGCCGCCGCCGCGGTCGCGAGGCCGACCGCGCACACAGTCGCGGCGAGGTTGCCCCACCACCAGTACGCGAAGGGGCGCTCGGAGGCGATGCCTTGGTAATAACGTTGCACGACAAGGTGATAGCCGTCCAACCACCAGAATCCGGCGGAGGTGAAGGTGAGAGCGACGAGCAGTGCGCCACCGAGGGCGGGGAGCAGTGGACGGAGGGTCCTGGCGGCGATGAGGACCGCAACCGCGGGTAGCGCTATAAGCACCAGGCCGTAGCTGAGGAAGACACCGAAACCGAACAGGAGCCCCGCCGTGACGGCGAGAATCGGCCGACCGGCGGGCCGGGTGGCCAGAGCGAACAGTGCCACCGCCCAAGCGGTCACCCCGGCGAACATTGCGTCGGCCGACACCGCCAGCCACAGCGCGGCCGGTGCCAGCGCAAGGAACGGCAGTGCGGCGCGGGCTCGGTCTTCGGCGTCGAGTGCTCGCAGCGTGACCGCGACCGCCACTGCGGCGCTGCACCCGATCAGCAGGCAAGCGGTTCCCGCCCACGCACCGCCGCTGAGACCGACTCGGTCCAACAGCACGAAGAACACCAGTGCGCCCGGTGGGTGGCCTGAGACGTGGGTGGTCCATGAGTCCGGCTGGAAGTCCAAGATCCGGCTCGAGAACCCGCGCAGCATCGCCGGAATGTCGGTGACGCCGCCGACCTCATGGAGGTATTCGTTGGAATCGGTGAGTCGGCCGGTAAATCCGCGTTGCCAGCCGTCGACCAGGGCCAGCGAGAATGCCCACACCATCGCCGTCAGCCAAGCCAGCGCAAGCAGTCGCCGCCACGGAAGACGCGCGGTCAGCGCGGGGCCGTACATCACGACGGCGATGGCGACGGCGATGGCGGGAAAGCTGCCTGGGCCGATATGTGGAAGCCAGTTGCCGAAGAGCGGAGCCGCGCCCGCGTAGAGCGAACGACGCCACTGTTCGCTAGCGATTCGCGGAACCAGGAACGCGGCAACGACAAGCACGGCGGCCGAGCCTGCACCGATGATGTCGCCGCGTATTCCGGATCGGGGCCGGGAAGCGGCCACAATGAGGTCCTGCACGATGCCCACCATAGATCCGCAATGACCGATCCAGCTGCTGGTCGGGTCGCCGTCATCGTTTCGTCACAGGTTTTTCGACCTATCGGCCGACGGTGAGGCTTAGCGTCGAAACCATGACAAAAGCGCTGGACAATCCGGGCGGAGTCACCGTGGTGATCCCGTGCCGGGACGAAGCTGAAGCATTGCCCGACGTGTTGGCGGCCATGCCGGCCGGCTACCACGTGCTGGTCGTCGACAACGGCTCGACCGATGCGACGGCGGCGGTGGCCAGGGTTCGCGGGGCGAGGGTCGTGTCCGAAGACCGGCCGGGATACGGTGCCGCGGTCCAAGCCGGGATCGCCGCAGCGACCACTGAGCTGGTCGCGGTCCTGGACGGCGACGGCTCGATGGACCCCGGCGAGTTGCCGGGACTTGTCGACCTGATGTACAGCGGCGCCGACCTTGCGGTAGGTCGGCGCGTCCCGGTGGAATCCGGTGTCTGGCCGTGGCACGCGCGCCTGGGCAACCGGCTGATAGCGCGTCGGCTGCGCCGCAAGTACGGACTGCCCGTGCATGATATCGCCGCGATGCGGGTTGCCCGACGGACGGCGATGCTGTCGCTCGGGCCGTTGCACAATCGCTGCGGGTACCCCCTCGAGCTGCTCATCGGCGCAGCAGGAGCGGGCTGGAAAATCGTTGAGCGCGACATCAGTTACCGGCCGCGTACCGGAGGGATCTCCAAAGTGTCCGGTTCATGGCGCGGATCCCTGCACGCCACCCGCGACTTCCTGGCGGTCCTCCGATGACCGTGTGCGACGCGTCCACGCAGCAGGTGACCCTGCTGGTGATCGCGAAGGCGCCGATCGCCGGTTATGCCAAGACCCGGCTGACACCGCCGTTGACGCCGCAGGAGGCGGCCGAGGTCGCGGCGGCCTCGTTGCTCGACACGCTCGATTCGGTACTGCACAGCTGTGTCGCCCATCGCGTGGTTGCGTTCACCGGGGATCTGGCCGCCGCGGAACGGCGGGAGGAATTGGCAAGGGCACTGAGCGAATTCGAGATCGTGCCGCAGCGCGGAGCGAGCTTCGGCACACGGCTGGCCAACGCGCACGCTGACGCCGCCCGCCACGGGCTGCCCGTACTGCAGATCGGGATGGATACCCCACAGGTCGGTGCCGAGGTATTGACCCGAGCAGCCCGCGACTTGATCGCCTGCGACGACTCCGTGCTCGGCCCTGCCGAGGACGGTGGCTGGTGGGCACTCGGTCTGTCCGTGCCGCAGGCCGCACGAACTCTCATCGACGTGCCGATGTCGACCGCACGAACTGGACATCTGACCCGGAAAGCTTTGCGGTACTGCGGTAATCGAGTGCAGATGCTTCCTACATTCGCCGACGTGGACACCTTCGACGACGCACTGCGGGTGGCCGCCACCACCGATGGGTCCTTTGCCGAGGTCATGGCTGAGCTGCGCCATCGAAGTATGGCGCGGCGATGAGCACGATGGACACCGAACTGTTCGACGAGGCGCTGACCGGTGCGGACTGCTGGGTGCGCACCGCCGACGGGCCCCGGCGTCGACTGCCCGCCCGGCAGTGGCTGGGGATGGCCGACGCCGACTTCGCCAACCGGTACGCAGACACCGCGCTGACCTGTTGTTGTGACGGTCCGACCATCGACATCGGCTGCGGACCCGGGCGTCTGGTGGCCGCGCTGCTGCGGCGTGGTGTCGTCGCACTCGGGGTCGATATCTCGCCCATGGCAGTCGAGGTCAGTCGGTTCCGCGGCGCCCCCGCGCTTCGACGGGATCTGTTCGGGCCGCTGCCGGGCTCGGGGCGGTGGGCATACGCGATCCTGGCCGACGGCAACATCGGCATCGGCGGCGACCCGATCCGAATCCTGACCCGCGCCAAGAACCTCCTCGCCCGCGACGGTGTCGCGATCGTCGAATTCGCAAGACCCGGAACCGGAATGGTGACTCGTACCATCCGACTGGAGACGCGAACCCGAGCGGGGGAATGGTTCCCATGGGCGCGCGTCGGCATCGACCTCGTCGACGAGGTCGCCGCTGCTGCCGAGCTGCGTGTGCTGGCCACCGCGAACGTCTACGGTCGGCACATCGCTTGGCTGCATCGCGGCGAAACTCCCACGCCGAGGACGCCGCCGCGATGAACAAGCGGACCCGTGGCCGTAAGTGCGAATTCTGACACCGCTTATTGGTGAATTTTGACGTCACGCGGCGCTGATCCGGACCGGGTGTATCCGTGAATTTTGACGTCACCCGGTCGGCGTGTCCGGCCGCTGAGCATCTCAGAAAGGCTCGGTGTTGAGGTCGTGTGCCGGATCTCGAGGCCGCCCAGCAGGGTGGCGAACCGGTTCAGGTCGCCTCGTAGGCCGGTGAGTGCGTAGCCGTCCGCTCCCACGAAGGCGTGGAAGGACCGCGTGACGGCCGGGTCACTGCCGGATAACCAATTGGGGGTTCCGGTAACAATCGCTTGAAATCAACGACAATGGCTTGACCGGCGACAATGTGCGTAGCGGCTCGGACCGCGGAACACCACCCGGGCTGATCACCGACCGCGACCTTCCCGACACGAGCGCCGAACCGTGCATTAGCCCATGTCTGTGGCAACCGATCTCGCAGGGCAGCGCCACCAATCGCGCGATGCACGGCATTCCCATGCGTTCGTACTCATGTCATCCTCGTGCCTACGCCGAGTGGGCGAACAAGCTTCGGTGACTCCCGTAGTGTCCAAGACATCAAGCAGACGATCGCGGCGATAGGTCCGTCGGTTGCTCGGTCTGCCGGTACTGGGGCTGTGAGGTCGCCCTCGTTCAGGTTTCGAGCGTACCTGCCGAACATCTGTGGGCAGTAGCGTTGTCGGTCGTGAACGATGCTTTTGAAGCCGAGCTGTTTGCTGAGGTGACCAACGTAGATCCGGAGGTTCGCCGAAAAGGCTTGGAGAGGTTAACCGAGTGGGGTGGCACTTACACCTACATGTTGCCGGTAGTACTGCGATACGAGCAGTACTCGCACGCCTGGCCGGACTGCACCGACATGTTGACCGAGGACCTCTGTGACGACAAGAGCTCTTTCGACATCTTCATCGATGACCTCATCGAAGCCCCCAACGAGGTCGTGTTCGATCGGTTAGCCGGTCTGCTCGGGCTGCCGGCCGGAACTCACCCGCCCCGCTTCGCGATTGATGGTCACAGCGGTGACTGCGTGCTACCCGCGCCCGCGGTGGCTGATGGCCTCCATCAGCGGGTAGCCATGCTCGTGGCGCTGCTGGGCAGCCCACTGGAGCGGGTGCGGCAGAATGCCGTCTGGTTCCTGGCCGAACTCGGTCCCGGCGTCGCCCCGGTACTGCGCGCCGTACGAGACACACGAATGTCGGGCCGACGCGCCGCGATCAGCGCGCTGGCGGAGCTCGACTGGGCCGAGTTGGGCACGGCCGACCAAAGATTGGTCCAACGACTGATTCGGGTCAAGCAGCTCACCGAGGTGCCGCAGCCGGTGATCCCGCAGGGCGAGTGGTACGCCTTACCGACCACCGACCAGGCAGCGGTGCTTGCCGCGTTCGATCTTCGAGACCCGGTGCCCGCGACCATGCGTATGGGATTCGCGCCCTGGCAGCTGAACGGCCCGTGGCAGCCTTTGCCCGCATACGTCGGCCACGGCATCACCGGCGCGTACGAGCAGGTATTCGTCACACCGGCGCTGGACGGGTGGACGTTGGTATTTGCCGATAGCAGCGTGCTCGCCACGGACAAGACGGTGACTGACGGTGAGGTTGCGTTCGCCTCCGCGCACCGTCGCTGTGCGGAGTTGAGCCGTCGCTTCGGGAAGGCGTACTGGTACCTCGAATCCGAGAATGGTGGATGTTGGGATCAGAGTGGGTGGTGCGTCGCAGACAAGGGTGAGGTCGTGCGGTACTGCTACTACGACTTCAATATCAATGGCGGCGTGCAGATCGGCCCGGCGGCCGATTCCGGACGGCAACTGACCATCGAGGAACTTCGGGCTTGGGTGAACGAGCATGACCCCGGCACGGGAGTGCCACCTGTGCGACCGGAGATCCTGTCCAGAAAGGAGAGAGAAGCGAGATTCATCGAGGAACTTCGGGCCTGGGCGAACGAGCGTAACCCCGGCGCAGGAGCCGCGCGGGTGCCCGAGAAGATCGCTCCCTTTCCCGAGGATGAGACAAGTGATGAGGACATCGACGACGAGTTCGACGATGCCGACGACCTCGACGAACCTCTTGGCACTCCTCGGGACGAAGAGGAGTCGGAGGGCTGGGAATTCAGGTCACTCGAGGTGGCCTGGCGGCTGTCGGTGAGCCCCGAAACACTTGGAGCGCACAACCGTGTCGAAGGCGTCGGCGTGCTGGCTGTGCCCGCTGGCAAGCCGCACAGCAGACGCCACGGTGCCCTGCCCATCTGACGCCTCGGCGGTAGCAACCACCGAAAACCAACGGATAGTGCGTCACGAACGTGGAGAGGAGCTCAAGGTGTAGGAGAAGCTCTTTGAAGCGGTGCTGCGTGAGAGATGGAGGATTCTCGGCCCTCCAGTGTCGCCCTGCATGGGGGAGGCGCTAA
>NZ_JBKOQN010000064.1:0-19140 GCF_046764895.1 Nocardia sp. CWNU-33
TCCGCCGCGAGATCACCCGTCGAGGCGGCCAGAAACCGTCGCTGCGCATCGCGCGCAACCTGTTCACCGCGCTCGACGATCGTGCCGGGGTGATCGCGCACCGGCGCGGCGCACTCGAACGCGTGCAGCTGTTACTGGCCGACTGGACCGAAAACCAACGGCGCCTCACCGACACCGAGGCTCGAATGATCGACGTGCTCAATGAACTACGACTCACCGACCTGGTCACCTCCATCACCGGGCTTTCCGCGGTCGGGGCCGCGGCGATCCTGGCCGAAACCGGTGACCCCGCCCGGTTCGCCACCGCCCGCGCCCTGGTCAAACACGCAGGTCTGGCACCACGCGAGAAACTGTCGGGCACCTTCACCGGGCGCACCAAACTCACCGGACAAGGCCGACCAGGCTTGCGTTTGGCCGCTTGGCGCGCGGTTTGGGGCGCCCAACGCGCCAACCCTGTTTATGCCGCCCGCTACCAGCACCTGACCAGCCGCGAGGACAACAAACTCACCCCCACCCAAGCCCAAGCTGCTATCGCCGCCGCCATCCTGCGGCACCTGCACGCCGTCGTCACCACCGGCCAATGCTGGGATCCACACACTGCCACCCACGGCACACGACCAGCCAGCAACCCGATCTCGGTGGCCGCCTGAACATTTCGGCGACCATCGAGCGGTCGGTCGGGGCGAGCCCCACGCGGCATTGAGACACATCGTGATCTCGCCGGTAATCATGGGCAGCCCCGCCCGTCGTCACCTCAACCCGATTACACGCTGCTGGGATCAACCCCATTACTGCTATGCAGGGACGACGACGGACGAGGCACCGACCGAACCGCTTGACACAAAACGACTTACGCTGATTACCGGATGTTTATCTAGTCGCCGTACTCATGCTTCTCGAAGGTCCAGGGTTCCTCAGATGTCGATCGCCATGCCTGAGTCCCGGGCGGCATCGTCGCCAAGGACGCGAGGTCGTCATCTGCCGCCACCATATGCTCGATACAAACCAGCGCAGCGTTCCCATTCGGGTCATTCACGCCGTCGGCAATGGTCCAGTCGCCGTCATCCCAGTGCGTGACGAGCCTGGCAGGCTCTGCCCCCTCTAGCACGGTCCGATGGACCACCACCCCCAAGTGCTGCGGAAACTGGCCATCTGGATACGGCCACGCCAAACCTCGTAGAACTTCATGCGTCACCCGAGCAGCGTGCCAGACCAGACACCGAGAGGCGACTCCGCACGTTCAACTGCTGTCTCGAATCGGACTCAACTCGGCAGTTGCGGACGTTCGTGAACGCGCGCCACGCGGCAAAAGAGTGCGTTGGCTACGAGCGGCTGGTGCCGTGTCCGGAAAGGTTGATGCTGTAACCGTCACCCGGGGTGGCGTGGAGCGGCGTAGACCGTCCGGTTCGTATATCCTCCTCCAGGTCCACTTCGGAAGAGGGCGATCCGGCGTGGCTCGCACTCTTCTTCGCGTCGATGGTTGTATGGGGTAGACAGATGGCGAGTAGCGACGTCGAGCTGGCAGCTCGTTGGTGGCAGTGGGCGATGTCGGTGCCGAACGCCAAGAATCCGGTAGTGGACAAGACCGGAGAGTTCGCCGCGATCGATCAGCCGACGGATGTCTGGTTCCTGGCAGGCACCTTCGGTGGGCGAGTCGAGCGGCGGTGCACGATTCCGCACGGCCGGCCGATCTTCTTCCCGGCTTTCAATATGTTCCAGAAGGTTCCGGACGGATTTTTCGCGCGTGGCGAGGTGCCGGTGGCGCCCGCGGCGTCCGGTCACGCCGCATTGAACGGAGTCCCACTGCCCGTGCGGGCAGTGACCAACGACAAGGCATTCCGGATCACAGCGGCAGCGGGCGGTCCCTTCGGTCACACCGGCCGGTTCAAGGCCAAAGCCTGGGGTCTGTGGGGCCGTCTCGATGATCTCGCGCCTGGCGACTACGTCCTCACCTTCGGTGGCGAATACGAGCCCGGCGGCTTCTGGGTCGAGATCACCTATCAGTTGGAGATCCGCTAGTGTGTCGCGCCTGAAATACGTTGAAGATATTTGGCGAGTGATCCCAGGATCTCCTCTGCGGTTTTGCGCCAGACGAATGGTTTCGGGTCGGCGTTCCATTGCTCGATCCAGGCTGTGATGTCTTTGTCCAGTGCCGCAACGCTTTTGTGGACTCCGCGGCGCAGGAGTTGGTCAGTGAGGAACCCGAACCAGCGCTCGACCTGGTTGAGCCAGGACGAGCCAGTCGGGATGAAGTGCATATGGAAGCGTGGATGTTTGGCCAGCCAGGCGTTGATTGTCGATGTCTTGTGGGTAGACAAGTTGTCGCAGACCAGGTGGACGTCCAATTCCGCGGGGACGGCCTTGTCGATCGCGATGAGGAATTTCTTGAACTCGGTTGCGCGGCGGCGGGAGTACAGCTTGGAGATCACGGCTCCGTCGGCGATATCGAACGCCGCGAACAGGCTGGTCACGCCGTGGCGGACGTAGTCGTGGGAGTATCGCTCGGGCATGCCGGGCATCATCGGCAGCACCGGTTGCGAGCGGTCCAGCGCCTGGATCCCCGATTTCTCGTCCACGCACAGCACGACCGCCTTTTCCGGCGGATTGTGATATAGCCCGACCACATCGACGACCTTGTCCACGAACAACGGATCGGCCGAGAGTTTGAAGCCGTCGGCCACATGCGGTTTCAGCTCGAACTTGCTCCAGATCCGTCCAATCGTCGACGGCGACAAGCCACTTCGTTTGGCCATCGAGGTCCGCGACCAATGCGTCGCGTCTGCCGGCTTCTGTTCCAGGGTCATTGTGACCACTTCTTCGACCTTGTCCAGCAGGATCGACGGGGGCCGTCCAGGACGCGGCTCGTCGGACAGCCCCTCGAGACGGTTCTGCGCGAAACGCCTCCGCCACTTACCCACCGTCTGAGCCGTGATATCCAACTCGGCTGCCACATCCTGATTGGATTTGCCTGCTGCACAACCCAATACGATCCGGCAGCGTTCCGCGAGCGCCTGCGACGACTTCGCTCGCCGCGCCCACCGCTGCAACGTCTCACGCTCATCGCCGGTCAACACAATCTCAGCCACCGGCCGCCCACCGCGATCACGATCGCCCAGTCCTTCCAGGCCCTCGGCGGCGAACTGCCCGCGCCACCTCGCCGCCGACCCCACCGAGACACCGGCAAGCCGCGCGGCACCCGCATTCGACATACCCTCAGCACAGGCCAGCACGATCCGAGCTCGTTGCGCCTCACGCCGATCCGGCGACTCCGCCATGCGCGCAAGCTCCACACGCTCAGCGTCGGACACAACGATCTCAACAGCGGAAGGCCCACGATGCGACACAAAAACAGGCTAACAATTTAGGGGGCGCATTTCAGGCGCGACACACTAGTGCCGCGTCAAGCAACGTTGGGTCGGTGATCCGGACTCCGGACCTTTGACCCGACCGCAAAGTCGCGGAACTCAGTACAGCTGGCCGGTCCGCAAGTCCAGGGCATCGAACATATGCCGGACACCCTGGGTGCGGTGGTAGATCGCCCGCAACCGTTTCGGCCGACCAGCGGCGAACCAGCTGCGGCCTGCTCGGGGCAGCAGATTCAACGGCCCGAACTCGTCCACGCAGATCACCCGGCCGTCGGCGGGCGGATTGTCGTAGAGGTTCAGGACCCGGTTCATCAGTACTCGGGCAGTGCCCGCCTGCGCCAGACATTGGCGCGGGCACAAGCAGCCGCGGCCGCGCGGGTGCGCGCGGGTCCGCGCAGTGCGGGGTTCTGCCACACCGCCTGTTCCAGGGCCACTCGCTCGTTTCTCTCCGGCCAGCCCGCGTAGGCATCGACTGGGACGGGCAGCACACTGCTGGACGCGAGGATCAACCGCCGAATCCGTTGTGGCGCAGTCACAGCCA
The DNA here is from genome assembly GCF_046764895.1 of Nocardia sp. CWNU-33. Taxonomy (NCBI): domain Bacteria; kingdom Bacillati; phylum Actinomycetota; class Actinomycetes; order Mycobacteriales; family Nocardiaceae; genus Nocardia; species Nocardia sp. CWNU-33. The sequence goes on from NZ_JBKOQN010000064.1 coordinate 3,907, forward strand.
GACGCTGGGCCAACAGGCCCCCGAAGGAGAATCCCAGGACATCGGCGGCCGCGATACCGAGACGGTCCATGATTGTGAGCAAGTCCTGCACCACCGCGTCAGGGTGATAGGCCTGGATCGGAAGGCCACGGGTCGAAACGGTATTCGGCAGTTGCGGACGTTCCTAACCGCGCGCCCAGCGGCACTATCGTGCATTGTCCTCGGGGCCACCCGGCCCGTTATTCAACGGTTGCGCCTTGGGCGATCGGATCAGATAGATTGCCCCATAGTAGACGTCGTCGTTCGCGATGTCGTCGTCGCTTCGCATGTATCGGACGAATGCCGAATCGACCGGAATGTCGACAACACTTCGAGGATCGAAGGGGAATCGGTAGTCCTCTTCGCGATCCGACCACTGGCTGTAACTGCCCGCGGGCAGAAGATAGAGGCCGGGCGGTTGGTTCTGATGCAGATGCTTGCGCAGAAAGTCGATCCCGGCGCGTAGTGACTTCGGTGAGGGCAGCGCGTCCGTTTCCTCCAACGGAAGGATCAGGCCGGCGGCGACGCCCAGCCGATTTGTCCAGTCGACACCTTTACAGAGTGCGTCAAAGGCGCTCGCGCTGCTCCTGAGTAAGCGGGCGGGGTCCCGCAAGCTCTCGTCACTGAGTCCGAATTCATCGATATGCCGGGAGAACAGATGCTGGTCTGCTGCGACGGAAACCTCTGCAGCCACTGCCTGATCGCCTCCAGATCAAGATCTACCAACAAGCCACCGTCCGTACCGTCCACGTGCTGGATCATGCCATGGACCGCAGCAGTGACCTAGCCGGTTTCGATGCCGCCCAAGCGCCTGCCAGACCGGAGTGAAACACGTTACAGCGAAGGGTAACTCGCCGCGCGGATACAGACTCGCTTGCCGGTCACCACCGCCATCCGGCGCGCGACCGTGGAGGGTTTGAAGCGGCGGTCTTCGCGCATCCATCCAACGTAGCGTTCGATCTCGGCCCGGTTCATGGCCAGCGGGTTGGCATGATGCTCGATGCACCACGCGAAGTACAGGCGCAGATCCGAGCTGCAATGCGTGCGCGAGGTTCCGGAGAACCGGGCCAGGTGCGCGGCTGAGGCCAGCCGCAACACGAGGTCATCACCAACGAAGGTGACGTCGATGTCTGCTGAAGTACTCATGCATAACCATGCCCACGCGAAATCAGCGACCGCCACTGTGTGGAGCAATGTCTTACGCAAACCAGATCCTCGGCACCGCGCGGGTCGCGGCATGAGCGGACGTCCGGTCCGGCGACCCAGATGTGTTGGCCGATAACCGGTCGGCCGCCCCGGTCCTCGGTGGACATCCAACATCACACCGCAGTCCGATTCCATGTCATACCAAGGGATTACAGGTAACGAGAATCCGGCCGATAGCTTCGGGGTATCGAAATCGGCGCCCGCTCCGACATCGTCGACGGACGGAGGTGGCGTCTCCGACTCAGCTCTCAGGAAGATCTATGACGACACCTGCCCTGGTCCCCGAGTCATATCCACGGTCACCGCGGCGCGGTGCTGACGGTGATTACGCCCGTCTGTTGCGCCGGATCTCCGACACGGGGCTGATGAACCGGCGCCCCGTCTACTACGCCCTCCGGCTCAGCCTCGTCGGGGTCGCGTTCGCAACCGGCTGGGCGGCGTTCGTCCTCATCGGCGATTCGTGGTGGACGCTGCTGGTCGCGGGGGTCATGGCCGTGACGTTCGCTCAAATCGCACTCGTCATGCATGATGTCGCGCACCGCCAAGTCTTCCGGCTACGGCAGCCGACGGAGCTGGTGGGACGACTCGTCGGCAACGCTGGCATCGGCCTGGGCTACGGCTGGTGGCAGGACAAGCACACCCGGCATCACGCCAACCCGAACCACGAGGAACTCGATCCCGATGTGGCGCCCGACATTCTGGTCTGGTCACAACAGCAGGCACGGTCCAGCCGCGGTCTGGCTCGTCTCATCGGGAGGGCGCAGGCGTTCCTGTTCTTCCCCCTCCTGTTGCTGGAGGGCCTGAACCTCCATGTGGCCGGCGTGCGTGCGCTCAGAAATCGATCGGTCAAACACCGCGGATTGGAGGGCGCACTGCTGTTCGGCCACTTCGCCGCCTACCTGGCCGCACTGTTCGCGGTGCTGCCCGCCGACAAAGCCTTCGCGTTCCTTGCTGTCCACCAGGGCCTCTTCGGCCTGTACATGGGCTGCATCTTCGCCCCGAACCACAAGGGCATGCCAACCTTGACCGGCGACGACCGTCCCGACTACCTACGTCGACAGGTGCTGACCTCCCGCAACGTGCGGGGTGGCGCATTGACCGACCTCGCCCTCGGCGGGCTCAACTATCAGATCGAGCACCATTTGTTCCCGAGCATGCCGACGCCGAACCTGCGTCCCGCCCAGGTGATCGTCCGCGACTACTGCACCGAAATCGGCGTGCCCTACCACGAAACTGGGCTGATCTCCTCTTACCGCGAGGCGCTGCGACACATGCACCACGTCGGCGCCCCCTTGCGTACCCCCGATCGACACCCGGGTGCCGGAGTGCCACAACGCGATCGTTGAACACAAGCTGGGCATCACGATGTCCCGGACGCCATCCGCGATGCTGCTCATCCAACGCGTCCCCAACGGCACTCGGCCTCCGCCTCCGCAGGAGAGACTCGAGTCCAAGCGGTGCGGCAGCCAGGGGTATCGGCGCCGACGAGTAGCAGTTCGCCGCATTGCGCCGGGCTCGGGCCCTTGACCGGAACGTGACGACAACGCCGAGGGGCGGGGTGGAAACCCGCTGCCACATGCTCGTGTTCTGGCTGGCGTATGCTGCTCGGTCGATGTTCGCAGTAGGGATTCGATCAGCTGCAACCACAATGGATTTCGAAGGCGTCCATAGGCGGGAGGCGGCGTGAAAAGCCTGTTCAAAGCTGTCGTGATGGTTGCCTTGGCCATCGCCACAAATGTGCTGTTCACGCAGTCGGGTCTGCCCTTATCGGGTGATGTTGGGAACGAGAAGGAGCTGGCTCAGTTGACCGATAATCAATCAACACCGCACGAGCAGTTGGTCGATGACGACTACGACGATGATGACTACGACGTCAGCCTGGAGGATCCCGTCATCGAGGACGACGTGCCGACGACCTGGCAGGAATTCGCCGAGGACGCGCGGAAGACCAGCACTGCTGGGCGGCCGATGATCATGGGCCCGGAATTCGGGAGCGCCACCCATCCGGCAACGGCCTACCTGATCGAATAGACGAACTTTCCGTGTTGATGGACTGGTTCCCTCGAGTGGGACTGGCCGGGTAGGAGCTCGAGCGTTCGGGCCTGGGGCGGGTATTGCGCCGGGCTCGGGCCTTGATCCGGCGCCGCGCAGTAGTGCGACCGAGGCAGCAGTACTCTCCGACGCGCACGGGTTCCGCCGGACCAAAAAGGATGCATCGATGTCGTCACCGATACCGGAAGTCGTGGCCTGGGCGGTGATCGGCTACGTCACGGTTCTCGGGTCGGGTCGGTTATGGCTCGGCGGCAGCGCTGTTATCGATCGGCTCGTAAACCACACAGGCCTGTGGAGTATCGCGACCCTGCTGATATACCGGTGCGCATCGACGCCGACCATCGATGACCCGGCGAATCAGCTTGCCCTGGGCTGCATTCTCATGACCACCACATACCAGTACAGCATCGGTCGGCTCACCAGCGCCGATTCCGAGCCGGATACCGTATGGCGCCACCAGCGCAACGCCGCGCTCCTCGCCTCGGCCGCGACGGCCTCGATAGTCCTGGCCGCGGCATCGGCGAGATACTCGGGAAGATCGGTCGACCTGCACCTCGCGGGGGTCGGACTGGTCATCTGTTGCGCCCTCGCCGTCACCTACAACACGTTCGTGATCACTCGCATCTGCCTCGGCGCACTCCACGATGTCGATACGCCGCGCGCGGCGCGGATCGTGTGTATCGGCCTGATCGGCAGCAATGCCGTTCTCTGTGGTGCGCAGGCACTCTCGCTGTCCGAGCTGGCCACTGGATGGCCCGACGGACCACAACTGTCGCTGGTCCAGGCTGCGTTCACCCTGTGGGTCGCGATCAATGCGACACTGCACGCGATAGCGCTGGTCGCGGAGTTGGTGCTGCGAGCGGGTATGGATCGCGCCACCAGAACCTGCCGTCGGCTAGAGCCGCTGTGGCGTGATCTCACCGCGGCGGTCCCGGAGATCGTCATGCCCGTCGATGCGCGGCACGGCTCAGATCCAGCCACCCATCTACTGCGGATGACTGTGGAGATCCGCGACGCAATGCTCCACCTGGGCGCCTATCTCCCGGCCGAAACCGATGAAACGCAACGCAATACCGTGCGAGAGCCCGAATCAAACCGGGGGACTAGCGATTACGCCCATCGGCTGATCCGGGCGGCGCAGGCCAGAAAGGCGGGCCTACCGCCCGCTGGCACCGGCGCACCACCAGCATTGCCTGTGGTCGCACACGATTTCGACGCCGAGCTCGCGTACCTGATCGACCTGGCCCGCATCTGGCCGCAGGCCAAGGCCGCGGTGGAATGAGCCGATCGGCCAGTCCCGCCAGCCCATCCTTGCGATAGCGTTTGACCCAGGTGTGTACCGACTGGTGCGAGACCCGGTAACGGGCCGCGACCTCGACAACCGGGATCCCCGCCAGAACTTCCATCACGGCGTGATATCTCTGTTCGGCCACACTCGGCTCACCAGCATCAGGCCCAGGTCCTCCTGCCGCCGTGCACAAATCTGCCAGTGCCCAGCCCAGTTGTCTCATCAAGTTCGGTGGCGGGCGCGCGGGGCCGGCTGATCCTGGTCGTGCATGCGCTCAGTGGGGGCAGTGCCTATTCGGGCGGAGTCATTTCCGGTCCATCGGATTGCTCGGTCGATCTGTTGGTTGTCGAGCCCGCCGTTGCGCGCAAAGCTGTCCGGTACGCGCAATTGGTTGTCGTCATTTCGCCTTTCCGTCATCGTATTCCAGCGCTACGTTGGAGACGCACGCTTCCGAATGCGTGAATCGGTCATCGAAATCACTTGCAGGACAAGATCTTTCCCTCATAAACTGTTATGAGGGCTCTATGTCGACCACCACTCTCGCGCCGCCTGGCAGTGACCAGGTCAGTTCAGGCGGTACCCACGCCAGGGCCGGCCTTGTGTTGTTCATGGTGTGCGCCGCGATCTTCATGCTGATGCTCGACGCCACCGTCGTATCCGCCGCGCTCGCTGACATCCGCACCGACTTCAACACCTCGATCGATGGCCTGCAGTGGACGCGATTCCGCTGGCGGGTGTGCTGCTGACCTTCGCCACGATCGGCGACCGCTACGGACGCAAGCGCATGTTCGTGATCGGCATGGGGGTGTTCAAGGCATCCGTGCGGGGATCGACAACCAGCCCGACCCGCCGAGCACCAGATCCACTTGACCACGGAGCCGGTGCACGGTCTGGGTGTGCAGGGCAGATCCTCAAAGTTGGTGTGGCTGATGCGCTTTGGTTCTCGGTTGTGGTGCGCAGGCGCTAGTTGACCGAAGAGCAGGGGAATCGAAGTCGGTGTTCGGGACCGGTGAATGCCACTCCTTTGAACCCTGTGGGTGGCCGTTGAACATCACCTGGCCGAAGTCGGCAGCATCGTTGAACCTCGTAACCAGCAGTGTTCGGCTTAGACCGTGTCTCACGTCGCCGGTTTCGCCTTCATCAGTTTCTTGAAGCAGGTGAGCGCGACGGGATGTAGGCGGTCGTCCAACGGTCTTCGCATGCTGGCCGCTATCGGTCGAGCTTGCCTGCGCTATCCCGCAGGTAGCGCTGTTCGGGGAGGCTCGTGGTGTGGCGGGCCGCTAGCTGGTAGTTCGCTCGAGCGGCGGCGTACTCGCCGGCCAGCTCCTGTAAGTGGGCGCGGACGGCGTAGAGGCGGTGATGGCGGGCGATCCGGGGGTCGCTGTCCAGTGTTTCCAGCAGTTCGAGTCCGGCCTGGGGGCCGCGGGTCATCGCGACCGCGACGGCGTAATTGAGCGTGACCATAGGGTTCGGCATGATCCGGTGGAGAATTCCGTACAGGATGCGGATCTGTTCCCAGTCGGTGTCCTCGGCTCGCGGCGCCTGGACGTGCAGCGCGGCGGTCGCCGCTTGGAGCTGGTAAGGGCCGAGGGGTGCAGAAGACATGGCGTCGGTGACCAGCGCGGCGCCCTCTTCGATCATGGCTGCGTCCCACCGGTTCCGGTCCTGCTCGGCCAGCGGGATGAGGGCGCCGTCCGGGCCGGTGCGGGCCGATCTGCGGGCGTCGGTCAGCAGCATCAGCGCCAGAAGCCCGGCGACTTCACCGTCATCCGGCAAGGACCGGTGCAGCATCCGGGTGAGCCGGATCGCCTCTGTGGTGAGCTCGCCGCGGTGCAGGTCGGGTCCGGAACTGGCGGTGTAGCCCTCGTTGAAGATCAGGTAGAGCACGTGCAGGACCGCGTCCAGCCGTTCGGCCCACTCCTGAGCGCTCGGCATCGCAAACGACGCTCCGGCGGCCCTTATTCGCTGCTTGGCACGGCTGATCCGCGGCGCCATGGTGGCCTCCGGCACGAGGAAGGCCCGCGCCACCTCGGCGGTGGTGAGCCCGCCGACCGCACGTAGCGTGAGTGCAACCTGAGAGGCGGGCGTCAGCGCCGGAAGGCAGCACAGGAACAGCAGCGCGAGCGTGTCGTCCTGGTCGCCGGGGCTTTCGTCGCCGGGCGGCAGCGCGAGGTCGGTGTCCGGCGACTCCCGAACCGCCACGGTGACCTCCCGGCGGCGGCGTGCCTGCTCGCTGCGTACCTGATCGACCAGGCGCCGGGCGGCGACGGTGACCAGCCAAGACCGCGGGTTTTCCGGGATCCCCTCGGCGGGCCACTGCGTCGCCGCGGCGAGCAACGCCTCCTGAACCGCGTCCTCGCACTCCTCGAACCCGCCGTAGCGGCGCAGGAGCACGCCGAGAACCTGCGGCGCCAGTTCGCGCAGCAGGTCCTCGAGGCGTTCGGACGTGCTCACATCTCCATCCCGGCCGAGTCCATCAGCGGTCGCACCTCCACGCCGCCGACCTGACCGCTCGATATCAGGGCGGCCAATTCCACGGCGCGCTCCCGGCTTTCGCAGTCGACCAGGTACTGGCCGGCGACATAATCCGGGCTCCGCAGATACGGACCGTCGGTCACCGTCACCACGCCGTCCCGAACCCGTACCACGGCGCTGATGGACGGGTCCGCGAACACGTAACCGCTGATCAGTTCCCCTGCTTGCTCGGCCGCGGCCAGGAATTGCTCATGATCGAACCCTTCACCGGGTACGGCCGCCACGTTCAGATGGAGATTCAGCAGGAACTTCACCGCGTGCTCAGCCGTCGGCCGTACCCGCGAAGATCACCGGCCGCACCTCGATGCCGAGGCCCTCGACGCCGGCGTCCGGGATGAGCGCGGCCAACTCCAGCGCGCGTTCCCGGCTGTCGCATTCCACCAGGTAGTAGCCGCCGAGGTATTCCTTGGCCTCGAGGTAGGGCCCGTCCGTCACCGCCGGGACGCCGCCCCGGACCCTGACCACGGCACTCTGCGACGGGTCGGCCAGCGCAGCGGTGCTGATCATCTCCCCGGACTTCGTGACGGTCTCCACGAACGCGCCGTGGCCGCTCATCACCTCGTTGCGCTCCTCCTCCGTCAGAACATCCCAGATCTGGGGGTTGCTGTGCATGATCAACAAGAACTTCATGTCGTCTCCTTCGGCGGCGCCCCCTTTGAGGTGCCGTTCACCCTAAAGTCGGAGCCGGTTGCGCATTCTTGCGGCGCCGGGCCGCAAAAATCTCCCGCCCGCTCCGACTATCTCCCGAAGGACGCCTCACCTGGGCGTTCCGTGCCCAACGGCTATCACTGGAGTATAGGAATGAACCTTCCACGCATCGGCGTCAGTCTGCCGTACATCGACCCGTACGCCGGCCCCGATGCCGTCGTCGCAGTGGCCCAGGCGACCGAACGGCTCGGATTCCACGCCGTGTCCGCCAGCGACCGGCTCCTGATCCCCACCGGACCGCACTGGAACAACGACGCGGGCCTGCCCGAGTCGCACGCCTGGGACTCGCTCGAGATGCTGACCTGGGCTGCCGCGCACACCCGGCGGATCCGCGTGACCACGGACATCGTGAATTCGATCTTCCAGTCGCCCATCATCCTGGCCCGCAGGCTGGCCACGCTCGACCGGCTGTCCGGGGGGCGGCTGGATGTCGGCATCGGCCAAGGCGGCGGCACGCGGGTGCCGCCGTTCTACATCCCCGAGGAGTTCATCGCGGCGGGCGTGCCGGCCAGCCGCAGAGGAGCCGGATTCGTCGAGCACATCGCCGCGATGCGGGCCTGCTGGGCCCCCGACCCCGTCGAGTTCCATGGTGAGCACTACCAGATCCCGCCGTCCATGGTCGGCCCGAAACCACTCGGAAGCACCATCCCCCTGTTCATCGGCGCGATAACCCGCCACACCATCGAACGGGCAGCCCGCATCGGAGACGGCTTCATCACCACCGCGATCGACTGGGACGACACCCGTGCGCACGTTCGCTGGTACCGAGAGGCAGGCGGCACCGGCACCGTCGTGGTGAATGCGATCCCGGCCCGTCATCAACTCTCTCCCAGCGCCTTCACCGGCGCCGTGCTGAACGAACTCGACCGCGCCGCGGCCGTCGGCGCCGAGGAGATGCACATCGCGCTCCATCTCCTGCCCTCCCGCCCGGAGCAGCAGGTCGAGCTGCTGGAAGCGCTTGCAACCAGGCTTGACCTGCCAATGCCTTGAACGGGCCATCGTTCCTGCGGCGGGCTCGAGCAACGGCATCGCACCACCGAACACGCTGATCTGCCGCCAGGCGCGCCGTTCTTTCTGGAGACGTCGAACGTCGGGAAGGTTCAGGCATCAACCTGGCGGCAGATCGCCCAGGAACACGGACCCCCACGCCTTTTCGGACGCGGAATCCCTATGCTGCGGCAGGTTCCAGTTGCCGCCCCGCCGGTGTGGGCCAGCGGCGGTGTTCGGCGTCGATGACGAAGACGTGGGTGTGTCGGTAGTGGCGTTCGTCGACGCGGTCGGCGCCGAACAGTCGGGCCGGGTCGATGGTGCCGACTTCATGCAGATGAGTCAGCTCCTCAGGGTCGTGGCGTGGCCACATCCGCAGTGCTGCAGTAATTCCCGCGCCTGCGAACACCACGAGCGTTATCCAGGTGGTGGTGAAACCGGCGGCGGTGGTCAGCCATCCGGCGATCGGATAGGTGATCAACCAGGCGAGGTGTGACAGCGAGAACTGCGCCGCGAAGAGCGCGGGTCGGTCGGCGGGTTGCGACGAGCGCCGCAGGACTTGCCCGGTCGGCGTCAGCACCGCCGCGGTGCCCGAACCGGTCAGGGCCCACACCGCGATAGCGGCGCCCCATCGCCAGTCACCGGCATCGGCGGTGGACAGCGCGATGGCCGAGCCGAGTCCGGCAATCAGCGTGGCCGCACCAGCGAACATCACCGGTCGGGCACCGACTCGATCGAGGACCCGGGGTAACGCGAGCGCGATGATCATGGTGCCGAACCCGTTGGCGGCCAAGAGCATCGCCACTCCGGACTGCGTGCCGCCGAGGATGTCGCGCACGTAGTTGACGGTGTTGACCATGATCACCGATCCGGCGGCGGCGACCACAAGGTTCAATCCGAGCAGGCCGCGCAACCGCGGTGTCGCAGCGAAGATCCGCATGCCCACCGTGATCCGTTGCCGGAAGGAGCCCTGCGTGGCGGTAGTCGCGTTCGGGATGCCGGTGGTGATCACCAAGGCGGCCGAGACGGCGAATCCGATTGCGGTGCCGAGGAACAGCCAGTGGAAGCTCATGACGGTCAGTGCCGCCGCGGCGAGCATCGGGCTCAGCAGCGTTTCCATGGTGGCGGCCAGTTGCGCGGCCGACAGCGCTCTGGTGTATTCGCGCTCATCCGGCAGGATGTCGGGGATGATCGCCTGGTAGGTGGGGGTGAAAGCGGCCGAGGCGGTTTGCAGCACCGCGATCAGTACGTAGATCTGCCACACCTGGTCGATGAACGGCAGTGTCAGCACTATGGCGGCTCGAATCACGTTGAGCGCTACCAGGAAAAGCCTGCGGGGGAGTCGGTCGGCGTAGGCGGCCACGATTGGCGCGATCGTCACATAGACGAGCATCTTGATGGTCAGAGCGGTGCCGAGGACAGCGCCTGCGTCGGCTCCGGCGAGTTCGTACGCGAGCAGCCCGAGTGCGACGGTAGTCAGCCCGGTGCCGAACAGAGCCGACACCTGAGCGGTGAACAGTCGCAGGTAGTCACGGTGGCCGACGAGTGTGGTGATCATGGGCATGGAACGCATCGGAAACACTTCCTTGGAATGAGTTGGGTGGATCACGGGTGCTGGGACAGCGGCATTCGGACACGTCGGGCTCCTTTCGGGAAAAGGCGGCGGAGCGGTGGAACATGTACACGCTCAGTAGGTTTCAGTGATCAGGCATTGGTTGTGTGCTGGGTGAGGCGGCGGTGCGGAGGACGTCACCGTGCTTGAAACCAAGTGCAGACGGTAAGTTCCGGAGCCGGGCGCGGCCGTGTGGAAAGTGACATCCACACCGGGTGCGGTCGATCCGTCACCGGGTTCGCCGTTCGGGCGGATGTGGGCGAGGTCGGATCGCCCGCGGGCAGGATCACCGAGTGGCCATGGATGGGCCGGGTGGGCCAGCCGGTCAGTGAACGCTTCGCCGTCCTTGCGCGCGGTGAGCTCGAGCGGCGCGAGTTCGTCGTCGAGGGTCGCCTCATACCCGTCCACGATCGCGGTGCGCGTGGACTCCAGGGTGGGGCGCGGTTCGTCTGTGTCTGCTACCGAGAGATCCGCGCCGAGCGGGATGGTCTTGCCGAGGTCCCGCGGGGTGATATCGGTGATGGTGCGGTCCGCGCCCGCATTGGTGTGAGTCTGCGTGGTCATCGCCCTGGACGCTCCGATCTTGTTCGTTCGACCCATAGAAAAAATATACCCCTAGGGGGTATATGGCAAGGCTAGGGGGTGTGATGCGCCTCACTCACGCTTTGGGCGATGGATGCCGCCAGAATTCGCGAACACGCACCGGGAACCTGCTCGTGCGCGATGTCGACACGGTCATCGGGGCGGCGCGCAATCAACAGTTGTGGAGGAGACGACGCCGGTCAACCCCAGAACCACGGTCCGCTGGATCCGGTCGGGGACTTTCCCGCACACGTTGTGCCGGGCGGGCAAGACTTATCCCGGGCGACGGTTTCCTGTGTCGCGGGACAAGAGCTGTTCCGGAGCGACGTCCTGTGGTGTGCGTGGGCTATGGTGCAGCGCAACGGCGGTGCGCGGTGTCGACAGGACCACTCTGTCCCGCCCGCCGTCGATGTCGACAGTCGCACACAGCGACAACTTCGGCTACAGTCGGCATGCCAATTCGAGGCTGTTGCCCGATCCGGACTTGATGCCGACTCTTCTGGTTCAGCATGGCTGTCTACGAGGCTGTTTCGATGATGAAGGATGTTTGTGAGTAGATCTCCTGTTGTTCTGTCAGTTCTCTCCCTTGCCGTGATCGGTTTGTCGAGTGTGACCGCGTGTAGCGACTCGGATGGCGGGGAACCTAAGACGTCCACCACAGTTGTCGCCCCGCCCGTGACGAGTGCGCCGCCGCAGTCGAGTTCGGTGCCGGTGCCGGTGCCGCCTCCGGTGAGCCCGCCGACCAGCGAGGTCGAGGTGCCGAACCCGCTGCCGACGACGCCCGCGGTTGTGGAGCAACCCAAGCAGACCGTGCCGCAGGAGCAACCCAAGCAGACCGCGCCCGCGGAGAAGCCCGCGCCGCCGACGCTGCCGGACCCCGGTTTCGAGCCGCATCCCGGTTACTGACCGAGAAGATTGGTGTGCGAGTTTTCATGCAGTTCGGCGTAAAGGTCCGCGGCTCGTTGCGGACGACCAAGCTTTTTCATGTTGTTCTTTCGGCACTCACCGTCGCGCTGCTCGGCGGTAGCACAGCGGTCGCCTCGGCTGAACCGGAGAAGACACCGGCCGCCGGCAAGTCGCTTGTGGTGATCGGCGATTCCTATACCGCCAACGGTGTTCGGCTCAATGGTGATGAGAAGGAGTGCCGGCGCGGTCCGTCGGCATGGCCGACCCAGCTGAGCCAGCTGATGGGGATTCATGGGACACCGGAATTCATGGATGTCTCGTGTTCGGGTGCCTCGATCCAGAGCCAGACCGCCTACAACCTGGTGCACGAGGCTCGTCTGGCCGACAAGGCGGGGGCGTTCGGTCCGAACACCAAAGTGGTGACAATCCAGCTGGGTATGAACGACACCTGGGGCACGAACAAGACCATGCTGTGGACCGCGATGGATCCCTGCATTCTCAACCTGACCGACGGCTGTGGTCTCGAAGCCGCCGAGCAGGGCCGCAGCCCCGACTACCGGGCGGTGACCGGGAAAGAGTACGCGGACCGCATCAAAACCGTCATCGACTACATTCGCTACTACGCGCCGCAGGCACGGATCGTGCTGGTCGGCTATCCGGAACTGGTCCCCCCGCAAACGCAGAAGTTGTGCGTCAACATTCTCGGCGTGGGTGCCTTCATCCAGGACCGGGGTGCGGCCGTGGTGGAGTACATGGATCGGCTCGACCGAGCGCAGCGCGAGGCGGCCGAGATCCTGAACCTGGAGTTCTTCAACGCCAAGCCGATCACCGCGGGACATGGTCTGTGTTCGGACGATCCGTGGGTCAACGGGGTGTTCGATCCGCGCGCCGACTTCCTCGGGATGCCTTTGCACCCCACTGCGAAGGGCGATGCGGTCATGGCGGCCGGGCTGCGTGACTGGATCTCCCGGTGACGACCTCGGACACGGAAGCGCCGAGCACCTCGGCGCTTTCACCCACGGCGCCCGCTACCTCCGGCTCGTCGAGCACGGTCCGGCCGGGCGGAAATCTGCCCGGCCTGACCGGGGCGCGGTGGTGGGCAGCCGCGGCGGTTTTTCTGCTGCACGCGCTGGTGTTCTTACCGACCTACCCGTTCCAGAAGTCGGAACTGTTCCGCACGATCCATCAGAACTTCCTGCCGATGCAGTTCGGCGCAACGGCTGTCACGTTCTTCTTCGTGCTGTCGGGTTTCATCATTTACTGGTCTTTCCGGCCCGGCACCTCCACGGTGGCCTTCCTGCGTCGCCGCATACTCAAGCTCTACCCCACCCATCTGGTCGCAGCCGCGATGTTCATCCTGGTGGCCTCCGTGCCGCTGAGCCGCATCGTCGTCTGGGTGCCGAACGTGCTGCTGATTCACACTTGGCTTCCGAAATGGACCACGGTGGGCGGGCTCAACGTCCCGTCGTGGTCGCTGGCGACGGACCTGGCGTTCTATCTGAGTTTCCCGCTGGTTCTTCCGTTGGTGCAGCGCATCCGCGTCGACCGGTTGTTGCCCTGGGTCATCGGTCTGCTGGCATTCATCATCCTGATGAACGTCGCCTACCACTTCGGTCTCGACGGTCCCACCAGCACCGCCAACCCGTTCGTCCCTCGCCTGGTCCCCGGCGATGTGTCCCCGTCGACTGATCTGCACGCCTCGCAGGCGTGGTTCCGCCAACAAGACATCCCGGTCGTGCGGTCGTACTGGTTCAGCTACAACTTCCCGCTCTCGCGACTGCCGGAGTTCTTCGTCGGCATGATCGCAGCGCGCATGGTGATCGAAGGGCGGTGGCGCAACACCCGGCTGACGCTGCCGCTGGTCGCGCTTGCTGTCACCTACGCCGCAACGTATGTGGTGCCGGTGTCCTTCAAAATGTCGGCCCTGGTGGTTGGACCGATGTGCGCCCTGGTCGCCACCGTCGCGGTTCGGGATATGCGCGGAATCTCCGGGTTCACCGCATCCCGGCCCATTGTGTGGCTCGGCAACGTCTCCTACGCGTTCTACCTGATCCAATTCCCCGTCATGGTCCTGGTCAGCCGGCTGGTCATCGGCGGACGACGATTCGGACTCCTCGGCTGGCTCGGATGCACCGCACTCTGCTTCGTGCTGTCCCTAGTCGCGGCCGCCGCCATCTATCAGTGGGTCGACCTACCGATCATGCGCCGGTTCGCTCACGTGCGACCCCGGAAGCCGGTCCAGCAGTCCGCGTAATCACCACCGGCATATCGTCGGGCAATAGTAGGGGTTCGAGTCCCTTAGCTCCGCTCCAACAAAAGGTCAGGTCCGGTAGATTTCCGGGTCTGGCCCTTTTGCGTGGCAACGCATTCGAGCAACGTCATGGACGAATGTCGAAGATCAAGCACCCTTCGGTGCCCTGGACTCGGCTAGGGATCGAGTAACCAGAGCCGCCTTCGCTATCGCTTCTGCGCATCCAGCCTCCTACTTACCACGGGGCGCTCCACACGGGTGTGCCGTGCACGTTGAGTTTGTCGATGCGTGCTGGCTCGGTGTCCGTCTGGTCTGCGCGGGTCCAGCTGTCCTCCACTGGCGCGTTCGATCATGGCGCGGATGGATGCTGGTCATAGGACGGCGTCAACCGCTGGGCCAAGTCGACCAGGAAATCTCCGGCGGCTCTGGTCGTCATCTTCGTCGGAATGCTCGGGTGGGGAAGCCGGTGTGTGCGGTGGAATCAGTCCACCGCGGCACCGCCACCCCTGCGGATCACGTCAGATACTGGTCGGGGACCTCGGCGGTGTGGCCGGTGCCGCGATCGCAGGCGGCGCGGCAGCCGTTTGTCCGGGGGCGTTCTGGTCGGCGTCGGTCGGGCGCGAGAAACGTAGGAATTGGCCGAATTGTCCGTGGCCATCATCTTGCGGAACGTGCTGGTTGAGCGGCACGACATGGTTGTTGGAGACGACTCCCCAGCCGGTCTCGGTCTGCACGATCACGCCTTTGCGAAACTCCCACTCCACGACATCGCCGGTCCTCAATTGGGCACCGGGGTCGAGCGCTGGCCATCCAGACGAATCTCCTCGCATGGCCTGCCAGGCAGCCTGCGCATCGCCGGTCGGGTCGCTCGACGCGTTCTTCACGGCCTGTGCCACCTCCCGCGTCACCTCTTGTGACGGAGCGCCTTCCACCTGCAAATCCATCTTGGCATTCGGGTCATTCACCGGTGGTGGGGGAGTCGTCGGAGTGGCGGAGACACCTGCTTGTGTTGCCTGTCCCGGTGTCCCGGGAGCTGCCGCGGTTGCGCCCGCATTCGCCTTGGCATGCTCGGCTCTGTCGCGATCGCGC